>NZ_JHVK01000004.1 GCF_000620105.1 Microvirgula aerodenitrificans DSM 15089
CCAACCTGACGGGCCAGCAGGATGTGTTCGCGGGTCTGCGGCATCGGGCCGTCAGCGGCCGAGCACACCAGGATCGCGCCGTCCATCTGCGCGGCACCCGTGATCATGTTCTTCACGTAGTCGGCGTGTCCCGGGCAGTCAACGTGCGCGTAGTGACGTGCTTCCGTTTCGTACTCGACGTGAGCGGTATTGATGGTAATGCCGCGCGCGCGTTCTTCCGGTGCGCTGTCGATTGCTGCGTAGTCCTTGGCCTCCCCGCCGAACTTCTTCGACAGGATGGTGGTGATCGCCGCGGTCAGCGTGGTCTTGCCGTGGTCAACGTGGCCGATCGTGCCGACGTTCACGTGCGGCTTCGTCCGCTCGAACTTCTCTTTAGCCATGATGAGTTTTCCTGTCAGAAAAACAAAGAAGTAAGTGGTGCCCATGGGCAGATTCGAACTGCCGACCTCTCCCTTACCAAGGGAGTGCTCTACCCCTGAGCTACATGGGCGCTTGACCTGAGACTTGGAGCGGGTGAAGGGAATCGAACCCTCGTCATAAGCTTGGAAGGCTTCTGCTCTACCATTGAGCTACACCCGCCTCGCTGCGCGTCGATTCAACGTCACGCCGCCAAGACTTTAAATCTTGAATTCTGGTGGAGGGGGAAGGATTCGAACCTTCGAAGGCTGAGCCGTCAGATTTACAGTCTGATCCCTTTGACCGCTCGGGAACCCCTCCGTGAGAGAGCCCGAACTATATAGACCACCCGGAAACCCGTCAACACCTTTTTGCGAAAAAAGCCCAATTTCTGCTGACCAAATGTGCCGGATGCAACAACGCCCCGGAAAATGCCGGGGCGTTGTCCTTGCCAATCAGCCAGTTAGGCGATGGCACGCGGAAGACTCAGGCCTTGCCGCTGATGATCACGAATTTCTGGTACAGCTGGTCGTGCGTCTCTTCGTGACCCGGGTCCAACGGGATACAGTCGACCGGGCAGACTTGCTGGCACTGCGGTTCGTCGTAATGGCCGACACACTGGGTGCAGAGATTCGGATCGATCTGGTAAATCTCTTCGCCTTGGGAAATGGCGTTATTCGGGCATTCCGGCTCGCAGACATCGCAATTGATGCACTCGTCGGTAATCATCAGAGCCATGCTGATTCTCGCTTTGTTTCAATAAGTTAGTAAGCAAGCTGACAATTGTGTCAGCTAAGTCCCGCCTGAGCAACTAACGGCGGGTTCTAAGTTCATGCCGGCTCGCGCATCAGCAAGCCATGGCGGACCACGCCCGCCCTGCCTTCCTTGACCCGTTTCCAGCCATTCAGTTCCGGCCAGTCGCGACATTCTGCGTAGACCGTTCCGCCCGGCGCAAGTCGTGCCGCCAGCAGTGGCAGGACGCGGGCCAGCAGGTCCGAATCGTACGGCGGATCGACCAGGATCAGATCGAAGGTGTCCGTGCAGCCGGACAGCCAGCCAATGGCGTCGGCGTTGACCACTTCGACCGTGCCGGCTTCAAGCAGGCGGCGATTGTCATGCAGACTGGCTGCCACCGCCCTGGATTTTTCAACCATGACCACGCGCGAGGCGCCGCGGCTGGCCGCCTCGAAGCCCAGGGCACCGCTGCCGGCGAACAGGTCCAGCACACGCTGGCCGTAGAGCGCCTGCCCCAGCCAGTTGAACAGGGTCTCGCGCACCCGGTCCGGCGTCGGCCGCAACCCCTGCTGGTCCGGAAACGAAATCAGCCGGCGGCGATAGTCGCCGCCGATGATCCGCACTTTATTGCTGTTGGATTTCACGCTGCCTCATTGAACGCGCTGCGGCTCGCCACCGACCACGACCACGCTCATCCGCGCCGGATCGACCCGACGGCGGTAAGCGTCGCGCACGTCGGCGGCGGTCACCTTGTCTATGGCCTTCGGGTAATCGTCTAGCCAGGAAAGGGGCAGATTATAGAAGCCAATGACCGCCACGTATCCGATCAGACTGCGATTGCTGGCATAGCGCAGCGGAAATCCGCCGACGATATTCCCCTTCGCCTGGGCCATTTCCGCTTCGGTCGGCCCGTGCTCGACAAAGTCGGCCAGGGTCTGCCGGGCGACTTTCAGCGCCTCGTCGGCCTGTTCGCGCCGGGTATTGACCGACAGGGCGAAGTCGCCGGGTTGCGCATACGGCGCCAGCCAGCTCGATGCGCCGTAGGTCAGCCCGCGCTTGTCACGCAGTTCCTTCATCAGACGCGAGTCGAAGGAACCACCGCCCAGGATGTAGTTGCCGACCACCAGCGCGTAGTAGTCCGGATCGTCCCGGGTGATCAGCGGCATGCCGAACATGACGCTGGCCTGGGTGGCGGTGTGCGTCTTCCGGATCGTGTCGCCCTGCGCCGCCGGTACTGGCGGCAGGGCCGGCAGGGCAGCCTGCGCGGGGGACAGACCACGCGTCAGCTGTCGGGCCAGCCGTTCCGCACTGGCCCGGTCAACATCACCGACGATGGAGATGGTCATGGTCGACGGCCGGTAGTAATGCCGCCAGAAGGCCTGCAAGTCGGCCCGGGTCAGGGCGCTGATGGCCGCTTCGTCGGTACGGGCGCCGCTGGCATACGGATGCGTTCCATACATGCTGCGGTTCAGCAGCCGGTAGGCGACGGCCTCCGGGCTGTCCTGTTGCTGCCGGTAGGCGGCAATGGCCTGGGCCTTGAGCCGGGTCAGCACCCTGGCCGGAAACGCCGGCCGGGTCAGGATCTCGTTGACCAGTTTCACCGAAGCCTCGCGCTCCGCCATGGACGACAGGCTGCGCAGGTGGACAAAGGCGCGATCGCGGTCGACGCCGGCACCAAACTCGCTGGCCAGATCGGAGAAGCGATTGGAGATGGCGTCTTCGCTCAGCGTCGTCGTGCCGGCGGACAGCATGTCGGCCGTCATGCCGGCCACACCGGGCCGGTCGGCCGGATCACGCCGGCTGCCGGCATCGAAATCGATGCGCAGGTCAACAATCGGATTCTGCCGCGCTTCCACATAGAGGACGCGGGCGCCATCGGGCTGGGTCCAGTGCTCGATGGTCGCCGCACTGGCGCTGCACACCGTGCCGAGCAGGCCGAGCGCCAGCACGGCCTTCAGGACCGGAACGTGATTAATGGACATTGCCGTCTCCTTTGAGGTTCTGCGCGGGCAGCGGGTGCTTCGGGTCCGGCGGCAGCGGCTTCAGCACGCCGACCGTCAGTGCCGAGTCACGCAGCCAGGCGCGAGCCACGCGCTGGATGTCGGCGCTGGTGACCTTGTTCAGCCGTGCATCCATTTCGTCTTCGGCCTTCCAGCCGAAGCCGCGCGTTTCCAGTACGCCGATATTCATGGCCTGGGCAAACTGCGAATCGCGCTGGTAGATGCGGGAAGCCATCATTTGCCGGCGGATGCGTTTCAGTTCGTCCTGGCTGACGCCGTCGCGCGCCAGGCGGGTCAGTTCGGTGCGAATGGCCTTTTCGACCTCGGCCACCGTCTTGCCGGCGGCCGGCACGGCAGTGATGGTGAACAGCGTGTCACCGCGCGATGCCGGGTCGTAGTCGACATTGATGCTGTCGGCGATGCGCGCCTCGCGCACCACGCGCTTGGGCAGTCTTGACGCATCGATGCCGTCCAGCGTGGCCGCCAGCATGCTCAGCGCATACGGATCGGCATCGTCGAGCTTGTTCAGTTTCGGCACCCGCCAGGCCATGACCAGATACGGCAGTTGCGACGGCTGCTCGACCACGAAGCGGTGCGGACCATCCTGCATCGGCGGCTCGACCGGCGCTTCCGGCCGGCGCACGTCGCGTCGCGGCAGCTTGCCGAAGGTGTCGCGGGCGGCGGCCAGCACCTGGGCCGGATCGACGCCACCGACCACCACCAGCGTGGCGTTGTTCGGCGCGTAGAAGCGCTGGTACCAGTCGTTCAGCACGCCGCGGTCGATGCGGGGGATGTCGTCGGCCCAGCCGATGACCGGCTGCCGGGCCGGCCCCTTGAACGCGGTCGCCCTCACCTTCTCCATCAGCACGGCCGCCGGGCTGTCGTCGGTGCGCATGCGCCGCTCTTCGCGGATGACTTCCAGTTCGTTCTTCAGCGTGTCGGCGTCGATGACCAGATTGGCCATGCGGTCGGCTTCGAGCCGGAACATCTCCGGCAATGCCGCGCTGCCGATCTGCTGGTAGTACGCGGTGTAGTCGCGATTGGTGAACGCGTTGTCCTGGCCACCGCGGGCGGCGACACGGCGGGCGAACTCGCCCGGACCGACGCTGCGCGTACCCTTGAACATGATGTGTTCCAGTGCATGGCTGATCCCGGTCAGCGTGCCGATCTCGTCGATGCCGCCAACCCGGTACCATACCTGCGACACGGCGACCGGTGCCCTGTCATCGGGACGGATGACCACTTTCATGCCATTGTCGAGAACCGCCTCGACCGTCGGTGCTTCCGCCGCGCCCGCACTGGCCGCCAGCAGCAGCAAGGCACCGGAAAAACCGGAAAGTTGAATTGCTTTCATGCCCTTGCCTAGTAGAAAGTCGAAAAAAGAATAAAATCCGGGCTTATACCTAATCATTTTGTCGCGAGTCATCCTCGCGCAACGACTGTCAGCTTATTCCATGTTCAGTTTTTTCAAGCGTAAACCCACTCCCGTCACCCCGTCGCCCGACACCGCGCCCGACACCGCGCCCGACACCGCGCCCGAAGCCGCGGACACGCCCGACACACCGGTCCCGGCAGCAGCCGAACCGGTGAACACTGTGCCCGAGCCGGTTGCGGTCGTCGAATCCACCCCGGTCCCGCCTGTTGCTGCGGAACCGGAGCCGGAACCGGCAGGCACGGAGACGGCCCGGCGCCCATCATGGACCGAGCGCCTGAAGGCCGGCTTGTCGAAAACCCGCGACAAGCTCGGCAAGCAGTTTGCCGGCCTGTTCGGTGGCGGCAAGATCGACGAGGACTTGTACGAGGAACTGGAAGCCGTGCTGCTGACCGCCGACATGGGCGTCAGCGCCACCCAGCATCTGCTGGACGACGTGCGCAAGCGGGTCTCGCTGAGGGGGCTCAAGGATGCCAGCGAGCTGAAGGGCGCGCTGAAGGATGCCCTTCTCGATCTGATCGGCCCGCTGGAGAAGCCGCTCGACCTGCAGCGCGCCGCCCCGCTGGTCATCATGATGGCCGGTGTCAACGGCGCCGGCAAAACCACGTCGATCGGCAAGCTGGCCAAGTACTTCCAGACCCTGGACAAGCGCGTGCTGCTTGCCGCCGGCGACACCTTCCGTGCCGCCGCGCGCGAGCAGCTGGCGGAGTGGGGGACGCGCAACAATGTGACCGTGGTCTCGCAGCAGGGCGGGGACGCGGCCGCCGTGTGCTACGACGCGATCCAGGCCGCCATCGCGCGCAAGATCGACATCGTGCTGGCCGATACGGCCGGCCGGCTGCCGACGCAGTTGCACCTGATGGAAGAGATCAAGAAGGTCAAGCGCGTCTGCAACAAGGCGCTGCCGGACGCGCCGCACGAAATCCTGCTGGTGCTGGATGCCAATATCGGCCAGAACGCCGTGCAGCAGGTCAAGGCCTTCGACGACGCGCTCGGCCTGACCGGCCTGATCCTGACCAAGCTGGACGGCACGGCCAAGGGTGGCGCCATTGCCGCCATCGCCCGCGAACGCCCGATCCCGATGTACTTTATCGGCGTTGGCGAAACCCTCGACGACTTGCGGCCGTTCTCGGCACGCGACTACGTCGACGCCCTGTTCGACTGAGCACGAGAGCCATGATCAAATTCGACCAAGTCACCAAGCGCTATCCCGGCAGTATCGACGCCATCAAGGGCCTGAGCTTCCAGATCGATCGCGGCGAGATGGTGTTTCTCGCCGGCCACTCCGGCGCCGGCAAGTCCACGCTGCTGAAGCTGATCTCCGGCATCGAGCGCGCGACGATGGGCAATGTGGTGGTCAACGGCCAGAACCTGTCCAAGCTGCGCGCCAGCCAGCTGCCGTACGTACGCCAGCATATCGGCGTGGTGTTCCAGGATCACAAGATCCTCTACGACCGCAGCGTGTTCGACAATGTGATGCTGCCGCTGGACATCATCGGCTTCGACCGTCGCGAATCGACCCGCCGCGTTCATGCGGCGCTGGACAAGGTCGGCCTGCTCGGCAAGGAAAAGACCAATCCGATCCGCCTGTCCGGTGGCGAGCAGCAGCGGCTGTGCATCGCCCGCGCCGTGGTCCACCGCCCCAGCATCCTGCTGGCCGACGAGCCGTCGGCCAACCTCGACCGCGCCTATGCGCTCGACATCATGGAACTGTTCAAGTCCTTCCACCAGGTCGGCGCCACCGTGGTCATTTCCGCCCACGACGAAACCCTGATGGCCGACTATGGCCGTCGCATCATCCGCCTGGCCCATGGAGCGTTCGCCGCATGAAACACTCGCTGATCCTGAACTGGCAGTCGGCCCGCCGCGCGCTGACCGGCTTTTTCCGCCAGCCGTTCGGCAATCTGCTGACGCTGTTGCTGCTCGCCGTGGCCCTGTCGCTGCCGCTCGGTCTGTACCAGACGGTCAAGGGCCTGTCGGCCTGGGCCGGCCAGCTGACCTCGGTCCCGCAAATGACGCTGTTCATGGAACTGTCGGCCGACACCGCCGACGTCAAGGCGGTCGAGGCGGCGCTGAAGCAGCATCCCGGCGTGGCCAGCATCGAGTTCGTCGGCCGCGATACGGCGCTGAAAGGGCTGCTGGCGCGCAACGGGCTGGACGGCATGCAGGACGGCCTCGGCGGCAATCCGCTGCCGGATGCGTTTATCGTGACGCCGAAGGACATGCCGGCCACGCAGCTTGAGCATCTGCAGCGCGAACTGTCCGGGCTGCCGCTGGTCGAACTGGCCCAGTTCGATGCGTCGTGGGCACACAAGCTGGACGCCATCCTGACCCTGGGCCGGCAACTGCTGCTCGGGCTCGGCATCGTGCTGGCGGTCGCGCTGGTGCTGGTGACCCACAACACCATCCGCCTGCAGGTTCTGGCGCGGCGCGACGAGATAGAAGTCGCCAAGCTGATTGGTGCGACCAACGGCTTTATCCGTCGTCCGTTCATGTATCACGCGCTGTGGCAGGGCATTTTCGCCGCGCTGATCGCCTGGGGGCTGTCGGCCGGTTTCGCCAGCATGGCCAGCCCGGCGCTGGGCCAGATCGCCACGCTGTACGGGTCGCAGGCCCGGCTGGCGCCACTCGATGCCGACGAGATCGCCATCCTGATCGCCGCCAGCGCGCTGCTGACCATGCTCGGCGCCCGCCTGGCGGTCAACCACCACCTGCGGCAGCTGACACCGCACTGAGATCCCGGCCGCCGACGATTAAGTCCGGGCTAAGCCCTGGTGGGCAGACTGGGTTTCCCGGGCAGGACGACAGCCGTCGACCTGCCCTGCTGGATTTTTGCGCTGGCCAATCATAGTCTTGAGCTATGTTGTCGATAAAAAATGACTGGCCGGCGAAACCGGATGCTTTTAGCAGTCTCCCGATGTGAGTGCTAGAATCGAGCGTTGAAGGAGGATATCCACTTGATGAATGCCACGATGAACCTGCCGGTACCGTCTGCCAATGGCAGCCTAGATCAGTACATTGCGGCCGTGAACAGCGTTCCGATGCTGACGCAAGAGGAAGAACTCGAACTCGCTACCCGCTTCCAGCAGGACGAAGACCTTGAAGCCGCGCGGCAACTGGTGCTGTCGCACCTGCGCGTGGTGGTCTCGATCTCGCGCGGCTACGCCGGCTATGGCCTGCCGCAGGCCGACCTGATCCAGGAAGGCAATATCGGCCTGATGAAAGCGGTCAAACGCTTCGAGCCGACCCGCGGCGTGCGCCTGTTCTCGTTCGCCGTCCACTGGATCAAGGCCGAAATACACGAATTCATCCTGCGCAACTGGCGCCTGGTGCGCATCGCGACCACCAAGCCGCAGCGCAAGCTGTTCTTCAATCTGCGCTCGATGAAGCAGGGCTTCTCGGCACTGTCGGACAAGGAAGCGCAGCGCATCGCCGACGACCTCGGCGTCAAGCCGGAAGAAGTCCGCGAAATGGAAACGCGGCTGTCCGGTCAGGACATCGCGCTGCTGGCCGATGATGGCGACGAAGACGGCTACGCGCCGATCGACTGGCTGGCCGACCACGAAAGCGAGCCGACGCGCGAAATCGAACGCAAGGCCTATGACCGCCTGCAGCGCGAAGGCATCGAGGAAGCCCTGGCCAGCCTCGACGCACGCAGCCGCCGCATCATCGAGGCGCGCTGGCTGCAGGACGATGGCGGCCTGACGCTGCACGACCTGGCGGGCGAATTCGGTGTGTCCGCCGAGCGCATCCGCCAGATCGAGGCCAAGGCACTGAAGAAGATGCAGATGACGATGGTTGCCGGCTGATCGCCGCCACATCAACGAAAAAGCCCGCACATTCGCGGGCTTTTTTCTTTCCACTCACTGCCATGGCAATCCGCTGACCCGGCTGAATATCTCACCGTCGCGGGGGGAGAAGAACACCAGCACGATGCGCTCGGGCTGGGCCATGCTCGCGCACCAGTCAGCCAGCACCCCGGCCACGACCTGTGCCGCATCGACATGCGGATAGCCGTAGATGCCGGTCGAGATGGCCGGGAAGGCAATGCTGGCGCACTCCAGTGCCGCCGCCCGTGCAAGCGCATTGCGGTAGCAGGCGGCCAGCAGCGCCGCTTCATCCCCGCCATGCCGGCCCCAGACCGGTCCGACCGTATGCAGCACATAGCGCGCCGGCAGCCGGCCCCCGGTCGTTTCCACCACCTGCCCGGTCGGCAGTCCGTCCGGCAGCACCGTCTCGCGCAGGCGCCGGCAATCGGCAAGGATGGCCGGCCCGCCGGCCCGGTGGATGGCGCCATCCACCCCGCCACCGCCCATCAGCCCCGAATTGGCGGCATTGACGATGACATCCACTTCAATCTGCGTCAGGTCACCCACGCAAATGCGGACCCGATCAGCCGGCAAACCGGCAGGTGTGATTTTGTCCATGGACTTGTCCGGCACCTCAAAAAACGTATAATAGCGCCTCGTTGGGCCGGTAGCTCAGTTGGGAGAGCGTAGCGTTCGCAATGCTAAGGTCGTGAGTTCGATCCTCATCCGGTCCACCAGAGAACACCCGATAAAAAACGCATTACACGGCAAAGTGTAATGCGTTTTTTATTTGCGGATGCAGCGCGCAGCAGGTGAAGGACTTTGGCGACACTTCCTCCCGATGGGGCTGGCCTGACGCCGCCTGCTCGCGTAGCATCCATGCCCCTTTCACGGCGACGTTCCCACCATGAATCTCTCACCCGCCCGCGCCTGCGGCATCGATTTCGGCACCTCGAACTCCACCGCCGGCTGGCTGCGTCCGGGCGTCGCCACGCTGCTGCCACTGGAAGACGGCAAGCCGACGCTGCCGTCGGCCGTGTTCTTCAACGCCGACGAAGACAGCATGAGCGTCGGCCGCGCGGCGATGGCGGAGTACATCGATGGCTATGAGGGCCGGCTGATGCGGGCACTGAAAAGCCTGCTCGGCAGCAGCCTGATAGACGGTCATACCGAGGTGCTCGGCCGCGCCCTGCCGTTCCGCGACCTGCTGGCGACCTTTATCGGTGAACTGAAGTCCCGCGCCGAGACCGCCGCCGGGCGACCGTTCGACCAGGCGGTCTTCGGCCGGCCGGTGTTTTTCGTCGACGAGAATCCGGAAGCGGACCAGCGCGCACAGGACACGCTGGAAGCCATCGCCCGCCAGGTCGGTTTCCGCGACGTCAGTTTCCAGTTCGAGCCAATCGGCGCCGCGCTGCACTATGAAACGACGCTGGCCCACGAGGAGCTGGTATTGATCGCCGATATCGGCGGTGGCACGGCCGACTTCTCGCTGGTGCGGCTGTCGCCGGAACGCTCGGCCCGTTCGGAACGGGCGGACGATCTGCTCGGCAATGCCGGCGTGCATATCGGCGGCACTGACTTCGACCGTGCGCTCAGTCTCGGCGGCATGATGCCGCACCTCGGCTACCGCTCGCGGATGAAGAATGGCGCCGAGATTCCGTCCGGCATCTTCTTCCATCTGGCGACCTGGCACACGATCAACCTCGCCTACACCCGCCAGGCCTGGGCCGATCTGCAGGGCATTTATCGTGACGCACTGGCACGGACCGAGCTCGACCGGCTGTCGCGGGTGGTCAATCGCCATGAGGGCCACTGGCTGGCATTGCAGGTCGAGCAGGCCAAGATCGACCTGTCGACGGCGGACCACGCCAGTCTGTCGCTGGAGCGGCTTGAAGCCGGCCTGGCGCCCGTCATCACCCGTGATGACTTCACCACGGCGACCCAGTCGCTGGTCGACCGGGTGGCCGTGGTGGTCGGCCAGTTGCTGAAGGATGCCGGCGTCGCCCGCGAACGGGTATCGACCATCTACTTTACCGGCGGCAGCAGCGGCGTGCCGCATCTGCGCGCCCGCATCGCCGCCGAGTTGCCGTGTGCGCGCGCGGTCGAAGGCGATCTGTACGGCAGCATCGGCGCCGGCCTGGCGGTGGAAGCGGCACGACGCTACGGCTGACGGCGCAACGCCTGAAACGGGAATATGCATTCCCGTTTTTATTGTTTTTCATTCCCTGTGACCTTTTCTACAGTCTCCTGACCGCGCAATTCCGCCGCTCAGGAGTCTGTCATGTCATTCAGCCGCCGCCATTTTCTGCTCGCCGCCGCCGCCGCTGCGGTTATCGGCCTGCCCGCCACGGCCATGGCCGACGAGGGCATCACCATTGCCTACCAGACCTCGGTCGAACCGTCCAAGGTACCGCAGGCCGACGGGCTGTATGAGAAAGCCATCGGCCAGAAACTGAACTGGCGCAAGTTCGAGGCCGGCGCCGAGGTCATTGCCGCCGTGGCCTCCGGCGATGTGCAGATCGGTTTCCTCGGTTCCAGCCCGCTGGCCGCTGCCGCCAGCCGTGGCCTGCCGATCCAGACTTTCTTTATTGCCGGGCAACTCGGCAGCGCCGAGGCGCTGGTCACCCGCAACGGCAGCAAGATCGAATCACCGAAGGATCTGCCCGGCAAGAAGGTGGCCACGCCCTTCGTGTCGACCGCTCATTACAGCCTGCTGTCGGCACTGAAGCACTGGCAGATCGATCCGCGTCAGGTGCAGGTCATCAATCTGCGTCCGTCGGAAATCACTGCGGCCTGGCAACGCGGTGACATCGATGCCGCCTATGTCTGGGATCCGGCGCTGAGCAAGGCGAGGGAAAGCGGCAAGGTGCTGGCCACGTCGGCCGACGTCGGCCGCTGGGGCGCACCGACCTTCGATACCTGGATCGTGCGCAGGGACTTTGCCGCCAGGCATCCCGAAGTGCTGGTCAAGTTCGTCAAGGTCACCCTTGACGCCTATGCCGATTACCGCAAGGACCCGGCGCGCTGGGATGCCGCCTCGCCACAGGTACAGAAAATCGCCCGGCTGACCGGTGCCTCGCCAGCCGACGTGCCCGGCCTGCTGGCCGGCACCGTCTTCCCGCTGGCGCGGGAGCAGCTGTCGGCCGGCCTGCTCGGTGGCGGCACCGCCCGCGCCCTGCTCGATACCTCGCGCTTTCTGAAGGCGCAGAACAAGGTCGATCAGGTCCAGGCCAGCTACCAGCCCTTTGTCGAAACCCGCTACGTGCGCCAGGCCGCCGGGCTGTAAGGGGGTCGCATGTCTGTCCTGTCCGTCCAGTCGGCCAGCGTGGTGTTCGGGACGCCGCGCGGTGCGCTGACCGCTCTGCATGATGTCTCGCTGGAACTGCGCAGCGGCGAGATCGTGGTGGCGCTCGGCGCATCCGGGTGCGGCAAATCGACCCTGCTCGGCCTGATGGCCGGTTTCCAGGCACCGGACCGTGGCCGGGTGCTGCTGGATGGGCAGCCCGTCCGCGGCCCCGGCGCAGAGCGCGGCGTGGTGTTTCAGGACGATGCACTGCTGCCGTGGCTGAACGTGCTCGACAATGTCGGCCTCGGCCCGCGCCTGCAGCGGGTCGGCCGCGCCGAGCGCGATGCCGCCGCGCGGCGCATGCTGAAGCTGGTCGGGCTTGACGGCTTCGAACAGCACCGGATCCGGGAATTGTCCGGCGGCATGCGGCAGCGGGTCGGGCTGGCTCGCGCGCTGGCTGCCGATCCGCACTTCCTGCTGATGGACGAGCCGCTCGGCGCGCTGGACGCGCTGACGCGCGAGCAGATGCAGAGCCTGATCCTCGATCTGTGGCAGGCGACCGGCAAGGGGCTGTTCGTCATCACCCACAGCATCGAGGAAGCGGTCTTTCTCGCCACCGAACTGATCGTGCTGTCGCCGCGTCCCGGCCGCATCTCCGCCCGCCATACGCTGGACTTCGCCCGCCGCTATGCGGCCGGCGAACCGGCCCGTTCGATCAAGTCCGATCCCGACTTTATTGCCTGCCGCGAGCTGCTGCTGGCCGAGGTCTTTGATCGTCAGGGGGAAACACACCATGTTCACGCCTGAAGCCGCCACGCTGGAAGCCGAGACGCTCGCCCCGCCGCAGGCCGTGCCCGCATCCCGCCTCACGACACGCTGGCGTCGCCAGCGACCAACCGTATTCAGTGTCGGCGGACTGCTCGCCCTGTGGTGGCTGACCACCACCCTGGGCTGGATCGACCCACTGTTCCTGCCCTCACCGCAGGCGGTGGCCGCGCGGCTGTACCGGCTGGCAATCGACGGTTTCATGGATGCCTCGCTGGCGCAGCATCTCGGCGCCAGTCTGTCGCGCGTGCTGCTGGCCCTGCTGGCGGCGCTGCTGACCGCCATCCCCACCGGCATGCTGATCGGCCTGAACCGGACCGCACGCGCCGCCCTCGACCCGCTGATCGAGTTCTACCGTCCGATTCCGCCGCTCGCCTATCTGCCGCTGATGGTGATCTGGTTCGGCATCGGTGAAACCTCGAAGGTGCTGCTGATCTACCTGGCGATCTTTGCGCCGCTGGTCATCGCCACCGCCAGCGGTGTGCGCCACCTCGATCCCTCGCGCTTGCAGGCCGCGCAGTCACTCGGTGCCAGCCGCATACAGCAGCTGCGCTTTGTCATCCTGCCCGGCGCCCTGCCCGACATCCTGACCGGCACCCGCATTGCGCTGGGCGCCGGCTGGTCGACGCTGGTCGCCGCCGAACTGATTGCCGCCACGCGCGGGCTCGGCTTCATGGTCCAGTCGGCGGCCCAGTTCCTGGTCACCGATGTGGTGATCGCCGGCATCCTGCTGATTGCCCTGATCGCCCTGGCGCTGGAGCTCGGGCTGCGCTACCTGCAGCACCGGCTGACGCCGTGGCGCGAACACGTCTGACAAAGAGAGATCCCATGACCACCCTGCATATCGAACCCCTCGGTCCGGCCATCGGCGCCCGGGTTGCCGGCCTGTCGCTGGCCGCGCCGCTCGACCCCCCTCATCGTGAGGCATTGCGTGCCGCACTGCTGCGCCATCAGGTGCTGTTTTTCGAGAACCAGCCGCTGACACCGCGCCAGCAGCGCGATTTCGCGGCGGCGTTCGGCGACCTGCATATCCATCCGGTGTACCCGAATGTCCGTGAGCAGCCGGAAATCATGGTGCTGGATACCGATGCCGACAATCTGCCGGACAACGACAACTGGCATACCGACGTCACCTTTATCGACACGCCGCCGCTGGGGGCGGTGCTGGCAGCCAAATCGCTGCCGCCGAGTGGCGGCGACACGCTGTGGAGCAGCGGCACCGCCGCCTTCGACGCGCTGTCAGCCCCGCTGCAGCAGTGGCTCGGCGGCCTCAGCGCCGTGCACGATTTCACCCGCTCGTTCCCGGAAGCACGTTTCCGCGACACACCGCAGTACGCACGCTGGCGCCAGGCGCGCGACGATCATCCGCCGCGCGTGCACCCGGTCGTGCGCACCCATCCCGAGACCGGTCGCAAGGCACTGTTCGTCAACGAGGGCTTTACCTCACGCATCGTCGAACTGCAGCCGCGCGAAAACGAGGCGCTGCTGGCTTTCCTGTTCGCCCACGCCAGCCGGCCGGAATTCAGCCTGCGCTGGCGCTGGAAGGAAAATGACGTGGCCTTCTGGGACAACCGGGTCACCCAGCACTATGCAGTGGCCGACTATCTGCCGCACCGGCGCGTGATGCACCGCGCCACCATTCTCGGCGATCGGCCGTTCTGAGCGGACAGTCAGGGTTTTTTCGTCTAGCGTTAAGCGTCATTGTCGTTTTCCCCCACCCGCAAGGAGATCGTTCATGAGCCATACCGTCGCCGTTCTGGTTGGCAGCCTGCGCAAGGAGTCGTACAACCGCCGCTTCGCGCTGGCCTTGTCCCGGCTGCTGCCGGCCGACTTCCGCTTCGAGTTCGTCGATATCGGCGTGCTGCCGCTGTACAACCAGGATCTGGACAGCCAGTTTCCCGCCGCCGCCGTGCACTTCAAGCAGCAGATCGAAGCTGCCGATGCCCTGCTGTTCGTGACGCCTGAATACAACCGCTCGGTGCCCGGGGTGCTGAAGAATGCGCTGGACTGGGGCTCGCGTCCCTGGGGCAAGAGTGCCTGGGGTGGCAAGCCGGCGGCCGTGGCCGGCACCTCGCCCGGGGCAATCGGCACCGCACTGGCACAGCAGCACCTGCGCAACATCCTCGCCTATCTCGATGTGCAGGTGCTGGGCCAGCCGGAGATCTTCCTGCAGTACAAGGACGGGCTGATCGACGCCGATGGCCATATCGGCAACGACGACACCCGCGCCTATCTGCAGGGCTTTGCCGACCGCTACGCGGCCTGGGTCAGACAGCACAGCCCGCGTTGAGGCCGGCGGCTGACGGGCTGCTTCAGGCCTCGCCGCTGGGAGCGATGCGGAAGCCCTTGAGCTGGCCCAGCCCGCGCAGATGGTCCGACAGCCGGGTGCCGGCGTCAGCATGCGACGCCCGGATCACCATCCGGTACTCGAAGTAGTCATCGTCGGCATCGTACTTGTAGCTGAGTCCGGTCAGGGTGAAACCCTGGCCGGCCAGCAGGCTGGCCAGTTCCGGCTCGGACATGACCTCGCGCAGCGAGAAGCGCAGCGTCAGGTGGGCATAGAACAGCGCCGGCATCCGCTTTTCAACCCAGCGGAACACCGACAGCGTGCCAATCGCCAGTACGGTGGACAGTGCCGCCGGCCACACGAAGCCGATGCCGATCAGTACGCCGATCGCAGCCGTGGCCCAGATCGACGCGGCCGTGGTCAGCCCGCGTATCGAGAATCCTTCACGCAAAATGGTCCCGGCACCGAGAAAACCGATGCCGGTCATGATCCCCTGCGCCATCCGGGTCGGATCCATCTGCAGATGAGCCTGCATGCCGGCCGGCACCCAGTCGGCCGGATAGACCGTCATCAGCATCAGCAGGCAGGACGACAGGCAGACCAGTCCGTGAGTGCGAAAGCCGGCCGGACGTCCATGGTAATGACGCTCGACGCCGATGATCGCGCCGGCAAACAGCGCCGCCAGCAGCCGCAGCGCCAGGTCACCGGTCTGTGCCGACAGCAGGGGAATCTCCATCGCGGTCCTTCCTTGGTGTCAGGTCTGCGCCCGGACTAGGGTCGACCCAGGGTGTCGGCCAGCGCCAGCGCCGCGTACAGGCTGCCGGGGTCGGCACGACCGCTGCCGGCCAGATCCAGCGCCGTGCCATGGTCGACCGAGGTGCGGACGATCGGCAGGCCAAGGGTAATGTTGATGCCGTGGCCGAAGCTGGCATGCTTCAGGACCGGCAGCCCCTGGTCGTGGTACATCACCAGAACGGCATCGCAGTGGGCCAGCTTGTCGGGATTGAACAGGGTATCGGCCGGCAGCGGACCGGCCAGATCGATGCCGCGCGCGCGCAGCGCGGCCAGCGCCGGTTCGATGATGTCGATTTCCTCGCGCCCCATGTGGCCGCCCTCGCCGGCATGCGGATTCAGTCCGGCCACCAGAATACGCGGCGCCGGGATGCCGAACTTGCCGACCAGGTCGGCATGCAGGATGGTGACCACTTCATCCAGCAGCGCGCCGGTAATGGCATCCGCCACCTCGCGCAGCGGCAGATGGGTGGTGACCAGGGCGACACGCATGCCGCCACCGGCCAGCATCATCACCACCCGGGGCGTACCGGTGCGCTCGGCCAGGTATTCGGTATGGCCGGTAAACGGCACACCGGCTTCATTGATGACACCCTTGTGCACCGGCGCGGTCACCATCGCCGCGAAGGTGCTGTCGAGACAGCCATCGATGGCGGCATCCAGCGTCGCCAGCACATAGTGACCATTGCGTGCATCCAGCACGCCGGCCTGCACCGGCACGGCCAGCGGCACATGCAGCACTTCCAGCGCCGTGTCCGGTGCAGGCGCGGCAGGGTCGAAAGCGACGAACTGCGCCGGCAGGCCCAGTTGTGCCGCCCGCGCGACCAGCAGTTCGCGGTCGGCGATGACCACCACCCGGCTGTCGCGGGGCCGCAGTGCCAGCTGGCAGACCAGGTCGGGGCCGATGCCGGCCGGTTCGCCGGCGGTCAGCGCGAGGGGGCGCGTGTTCATTGCGCGTCGTCCTGCTTTTCACGCCGGGCCGGGCTCGCGGACTTGCTCTCGATGGCGCGGACCACCACGTAGGCGATCATCGTGCACAGGAAGAACAGCAGCAGCAGCCAGGCGACCGACTGCAGCGTCTCGATCAGCGTGCGGTAGATTTCCAGCGTCCAGCGCGCGCCGGTCAGCTCGGTCGCCACGCTCTTGCCGTCCAGGTACTTTTCCAGCTCCCACAGCCGCACCCCGCCGGATACCCCGACCACGACAATGGCGAAGCGCAGGTACTTGCGCCACGGATCGGTCAGGTCGTCACCGACGATACGGCCAAGAATGCGCGCAACCGCGCCATCGAAAAAGCGCGACACCAGCACCGACGTCACCAGGGAAATCAGGAACGTCGCGGCGAGCAGCATGAAAAACATGGAACCTCCAGGGTCAGAACAAGTTCGGCGAGCGGCGGGACAGCCACCGTCCGTCCTCGAATGCGGTCAGGCCATCCGGCCATCGGGGCCGGCGCGCACCGGCAGTTCATCGATGCGCTCCAGCGTCGCCAGCGTCGCCTCGACCATCTGGTCCATGTGCGCGGCCTCGATCACGTACGGCGGCATGAAATATACGGTGTTGCCGATGGGGCGCAACAGGCAGCCCTGTTCCAGCATCGCGGCGAAGAACGCCGGCGAAAAGTCATTGCGCCGGCTGGTGACTTCGAATGCCCAGATCATGCCCTGCTGGCGGAAGCCGGACACCTTGGCGTGCGCCGCCACCGGCGCGAGCTTCCGGGTGAACAGGGCAGCACGCTCGCGGTTGGCAGCCAGCACGTCGTCCTGCTCGAAAATGTCCAGCACCGCCAGCGCCGCCGCGCAGGCCAGCGCATTGCCGGTATAGCTGTGCGAATGCAGAAAGGCGCGCGCCACCGAATCGTCATAGAACGCATCGTAGACCGTGTCGCTGGTCAGCACGCAGGACAGCGGCAGATAGCCGCCGGTAATGCCCTTGGACAGACACAGGAAGTCCGGCTTGATGCCGGCCTGTTCGCAGGCGAACAGCGTGCCGGTGCGGCCGAAGCCGACGGCGATTTCGTCCGCGATCAGATGGATGTGGTACAGGTCGCACAGCCGCCGCGCGCCGCTCAGATAGGCCGGCGGGTACATGCGCATACCGGCCGCGCCCTGAACCAGCGGTTCCAGAATCAGCGCGGCGGTTTCGTCCGAATGACGCTCCAGCGCATGTTCCAGCGCTGCCAGCGCACGGCGCACGGCGTCGTCGGCCGTTTCCTGGCGCTCGGGCAGCGGCGCCGGCAGTTGCAGGCCGGAGCGCACCAGCGGTGCGTAGGTATCCCGGAAAATGGCGACGTCGGTCACTGCCAGCGCGCCGACGGTTTCGCCGTGGTAACTGCCATCGAGGTGCAGGTAGCGGTTTTTCCACGGCAGGCCGCGGTTCTTCCAGTAGTGGAAGCTCATCTTCAGCGCGATTTCGGTGGCGCTGGCGCCATCCGAGCCGTAGAACGCATGACCGAGACCGGTCAGTGCCGCCAGCCGTTCCGACAGTTCCACCACCGGCCGGTGAGTGAATCCGGCCAGCATGATGTGTTCGATACTGTCCATCTGCCGGGTGATCGCCGCCTTGATGCGCGGTTCATTGTGCCCGAACAGGTTGACCCACCATGAGCTGACGCCATCCAGATAGCGCTTGCCGTCGAAATCCACCAGCCACATGCCGTCGCCGGAAGCGATCGGAGTGATGGGCAGGGTTTCATGCCGCTTCATTTGCGTGCATGGATGCCAGACGGCTTGCCGACTGCGTTGCAGCCAGTCGGCATTGGCGGAGGTCATAACGGGCTCCCGGGCAAGATGGTCAGGCGCCAGTTTAACAGGCTGGCCCCCGCCGGGCAGGCTGCCGACGACCGAAGCGACACCGACGGCAACGACGACGCCATCGGCCGGCCGCACCCACGGTGCCATTGCTATGATCGCGGGAACCGAACCGGAGACGAAAGAGATGACAGCACCACGGCCGCAGGGCTTTTCACTGATCGAGCGCATGCTGCTGGTCGCCGTGGTCGGCATCAGCTCGGCCATCGCCCTGCCACTGTACTGGCAGCACGCGAACCGCAGTCAGGTGACGCTGGCGCTGGAAGCGCTGGCAACCACCCGCGCTTCAGTATCGGCCTACTATGCGACCCATGGCCGGATGCCGGCCGCGACAGAACAGGCCGTGATCTCGCCATCGCCGCTGGTTGCTCGAATTGCCGACGCCCCGGCCGGCGCCGGCAGCCGCCGCTATCTGGTCACGCTGTCCGCCAGCGACGCGCTGGCCAGCACGCTGCGCCACACCACATTCGAACTGATCGGCACTGGCGACAGCGCGACGCGGCGGGTGCAGTGGCGCTGTCAGCCCGGCAGCACGTCGCCGACACCGGCCCGCTACCTGCCGGAAAGCTGTGGATAACGACGGCATTCGCCCATAAAAAACGCCGCGATCACAAGAACGCGGCGTTTTTTCGTGCTTCGGTCAGCTTAGGCCAGACGACCGTGGCACTGCTTGTAGCGCTTGCCGGAACCGCACGGGCACGCATCGTTGCGACCGACCTTGATGCCGGCGGCAGCCAGACGATCCGGCGAGTACGGGTTGCCGTCGACGGCTTCGTCGCCGTCGACGGTGAACTCGTCATGACGGAACTCCATCGGCAGCGGTTCGTGCTCGAATGCTTCGGCAGCGGCAGCTTCGTCCGGGCTGCGGATCTGCACCGTGGCCACGATCTGCGTCACTTCGCGCTTGATGCGTTCCAGCATCGCGGCGAACAGCTCGAAGGCTTCGCGCTTGTATTCCTGCTTCGGGTTCTTCTGCGCGTAACCGCGCAGATGGATGCCCTGGCGCAGGTGGTCGAGCGCGGACAGGTGTTCGCGCCAGGCGCTGTCGAAGTGCTGCAGCAGCACGGCACGCTCGAACTGGCGCATGACGTCGCCGCCGGCCGATTCGACCTTGGCATCGTACTGGGCGCGAGCCTGGTCAAGGATGCGCAGCTTGAACGTTTCGGTCTCGACCGACGGTTCGGCCTTCATCCATTCGTCGACCGGTGCGTCGATCTGGTAGTCGGCAGCCAGCACCTTGCGCAGACCGGCCACGTCCCACTGTTCTTCCATCGACTGCGGCGGGATATAGGCATCGAACAGGCCGGCCAGCACGTCGTCGCGCATGGCGGCGATCATGTCGGCGACATTCTCCGATTCGAGGATCTCGTTGCGCTGCTGGTAGATGACCTTGCGCTGGTCGTTCGACACGTCGTCGTATTCGAGCAGTTGCTTGCGGATGTCGAAGTTGCGGCCTTCCACCTTGCGCTGGGCATTCTCGATGGCGCGGGTCACCCACGGGTGCTCGATCGCTTCGCCTTCCGGCATTTTCAGTCGCTGCATGATCGCGCCGACGCGGTCGGAGGCGAAGATGCGCAGCAGCGGGTCTTCCAGCGACAGGTAGAAGCGCGAGCTGCCCGGGTCGCCCTGGCGGCCGGAACGGCCACGCAGCTGGTTGTCGATCCGGCGCGATTCATGGCGTTCGGTGCCGATGATGTGCAGGCCGCCAGCGGCCAGCACCTGATCGTGGCGCGGCTGCCAGTCGGCTTTCAGCGCTTCGATCTTTGCCGTTTTCTGTTCTGCAGTCAGCGACGCATCGTTCTCGATGGCGAGAATGTCCGGCGCAATGCTGCCGCCCAGCACGATGTCGGTACCGCGACCGGCCATGTTGGTGGCGATGGTGATGACGCCCGGACGACCGGCCTGGACCACGATGTCGGCTTCACGCGCGTGCTGCTTGGCGTTCAGCACTTCGTGCGGCAGCTTTTCCTTGTCGAGCAGGGCCGACAGCAGTTCGGAGTTTTCGATCGAGGTGGTACCGACCAGCACCGGCTGGCCGCGCTGCTGGCAGTCGCGGATGTCGGCGACGATGGCGTGATGCTTCTCGTCGGCGGTGCGGTAGACCAGGTCGAGGTTGTCCTTGCGGATCATCGGCCGGTTGGTCGGGATCACCACGGTTTCCAGACCGTAGATCTGCTGGAATTCGTAGGCTTCGGTATCGGCCGTGCCGGTCATGCCGGCCAGCTTCTTGTAGATGCGGAAGTAGTTCTGGAACGTGATCGACGCCAGCGTCTGGTTCTCGCGGTTGACGGTCACGCCTTCCTTGGCCTCGACCGCCTGGTGCAGACCCTCGCTCCAGCGGCGACCGGCCATCAGCCGGCCGGTGAACTCGTCGACGATGATGATTTCGTCGTCCTGCACCACATAGTGCTGGTCACGATGGAACAGCGCATGGGCGCGCAGTGCGGCCATCAGATGGTGCATCAGCGTGATGTTGGCGGCCGAGTACAGGCTGTCGCCTTCGCGCAGCAGGCCGGCATTGATCAGTTGGACTTCGGCATGCTCGAAACCGGATTCGGACAGCATGACGCTGTGCGCCTTCTCGTCGACCCAGTAGTCGCCTTCGCCTTCTTCTTCCTGCTGGCGGACCAGCAGCGGCGGAATGGCGTTCATGCGCTGGTACATGTCGATATTGTCGTCAGCCGGGCCGCTGATGATCAGCGGCGTGCGCGCTTCGTCGATCAGGATCGAGTCCACTTCGTCGACGATGGCATACGACAGCGGGCGCTGCACGCGCTCGCCGGTGCTGTACACCATGTTGTCGCGCAGGTAGTCGAAGCCGAATTCGTTGTTGGTGCCGTAGGTGATGTCGGCGGCGTAGGCGGTCTGCTTGTCGCCATGGGCCATCTGCGACAGGTTCACGCCGACGCTGAGGCCGAGGAAGTTGTACAGCTTGGCCATGGTGTTCGCGTCACGGCTGGCCAGGTAGTCGTTGACGGTCACGACGTGCACGCCCTTGCCGGCGATCGCGTTCAGGTAGGCCGGCAGCGTGGCGACCAGCGTCTTGCCTTCACCAGTGCGCATTTCGGCGATCTTGCCGTTGTGCAGCACCATGCCGCCGATCAGCTGCACGTCGAAGTGGCGCATGCCCATCACGCGGCGGCTGGCCTCGCGGCAGACGGCGAAGGCTTCGGGCAGCAGCGAATCGAGCGTGGCACCCTTCTGGAAGCGGTCGCGGAACTCGTCGGTCTTGGCAGCCAGCGCCGCATCATCCAGCGCCTGCATCTCCGGTTCCATCGCATTGATGCGGGTCACCGTACCGCGGTATTGCTTGAGCAGCCGGTCGTTGCGACTGCCGAAGACTTTTTTCAGTAGACTCTGGATCATGGGTTGTCAGTAGGCGGTGCGCGCCGAAAAAAATAGAGGGAATATTAGCACAGCGGCCATGCGCCCACGCTGGGCACGCAACGATCCCGACCGGGCGCGCGGGCCTGCGGGTGCTGCGATCGCGTATTGTCTGTGCCAGATCAATCCTGCATGCGCGGTGACAGATGCGGCGATCCCGCCATTTCTCAAGCCCGACGGCATGAATTTACAGGGATGGCGACAGGCCGGGCTCGTGGCACAATCCACGGCATGGACTCCAGCGACCCCGTTACCAAGCACCTGACCCGCGTACCGAAACTGGCCGCGCTCGCCGAGCTGTCGCACCGCTACCGCGAGCTCGACGCCGCACTGAAACGGCAGCTGACGCCCGGCCTGGCCGGCAGTGTCGAGGTCGCCTGCGTGCGCGAAAACGGCGAGCTGGTGGTGTTCGCCGCCAGCGGCAGCGTGGTCACCAAGCTGCGCTCGCTGGAAACCCGACTGTGCAACACCCTGGCCGCCGATGGCTGGCCGGTGTCGCGGCTGAAGGTCCGGGTACGGGTCGACATCAAGCCGAACAAGAAGCCCAAGAATTTCTCGGTCAACGACCCCGCACTCGACGCGCTGGAACGCACTGCCGGCAATGTCGCCGGCCATCCGCAACTCGCGCGGGCGCTGTCACGGTTTATCGCGGCACGACGGGCGAAGCGCTAGTCTTCCGCCTTCCAGTGCCCCGATTTGCCGCCGGCTTTTTCCAGCAGCCGGATGCCGCCCATTTCCATGCCGCGGTCGACTGCCTTGCACATGTCGTAGACGGTCAGCAGGGCGACGCTGACTGCGGTCAGCGCTTCCATTTCCACTCCGGTCTTGCCGACCGTTTCAGCGGTCACGGTGCAGCCGACGCGGCTGGCGGCCTCATCGAGCGCGAACTCGACCGCGACCCGCGTCAGCGCGATCGGGTGGCACAGCGGGATCAGCGACGACGCCTGCTTGGACGCCATGATGGCGGCCACGCGGGCTATGCCGAGCACGTCGCCCTTCTTGTGGCCACCATCGCGCACCAGGGCAAAGGTCGCCGGCTGCATGGCGATCCAGCCGGTGGCCACGGCGACGCGGGCGGTTTCGGCCTTGGCGCCGACATCGACCATGTGAGCCTGGCCGGCGGCATCGAAATGGGTCAGCGGAGAGGACATGCGGGGCTCCGTTCAGTCACTCAGTTGTACAGGTGGCGCACCAGCGCCCAGACCAGGGTCAATACCAGCGCCAGCACGGCCGAACCGATGACGATGCGGCGGATATAGCCCAGAAAGCGGCGCTGGCGGGTAAAGGCAAAGCAGAACAGTGACCAGCCGACGCCAAAGATGACGATCAGCAGCCACAGGCGGAAAAACAGCATGACGGCGCCCTCCGGTCAGGGTGGTTTCCGGGGCGGCGCCTGCCGCGGTTCAGACCGGGGCCGGCAGGCGATGGAAACTGGATGGTGCCTGGTCGGCCGAAGCGAAGCTGACGTATTCCCAGGCATCGGTACAGGCCAGCAGCTTGCGCAGCAACTGGTTGTTCAGCGCGTGCCCGGACTTGTAGCCGGAGAAGGCTGCGATCAGCGGGTGTCCGAGCACGTACAGGTCGCCGATCGCATCGAGGATCTTGTGGCGCACGAACTCGTCCGGATAGCGCAGGCCATCGCTGTTCAATACGTATTCATCATCGATGACGATGGCGTTGTCGAGGCTGCCGCCACGGCCCAGACCGGCCTTGGCCATGCTTTCCACTTCATGCATGAAGCCAAAGGTACGGGCACGGGCGATCGCGTCGATGTAGCTGGTGCCGGCAAAGTCGATCTCGACCTTCTGCGGCGCGCGCTGGAATACCGGGTGGTTGAAGGCGATTTCCAGGCTGACCTTGAAACCGTCGTGCGGCGACAGGCGGACCCACTTGTCGCCTTCGCTCACTTCCACCGTGTCCAGCACGCGGATAAAGCGCTTGGGCTTCGCCTGATCGACGATGCCCGCACTTTGCAGCAGATAGATGAACGGCATGGCGCTGCCGTCCATGATCGGCGTTTCCTGCGCCGTCATTTCCACAATCAGGTTGTCGATACCCAGTCCGGCCAGCGCGCTCATGAGGTGCTCGATGGTGCCGACACGCACGCCGTCGGGCGTGACGAGCGTCGAGGAGAGGCGCGTGTCGTTCACCAGTTCCGGGGCAAGCCGGATATCGTCGCTACCGGGGAGATCGGTGCGGCGAAACACGATGCCGGAATCGGGAGGCGCCGGGCGTAGCGTCAGCTTGATGCGGTCGCCCGAGTGCAACCCGACCCCGCTCGCGCTGACAGGCTCCTTGAGCGTGCGCTGGTGGATCATGGTTATCCAAACTTCCTGTACTGCGTATTGACGGCGTCAGCGTAGCACAGCGCACTCATTGCGCTGATGACTTGCACTGATACCGGCGATAGCAAACTGCTATCAGTCTGCCTGCTTGCGCAGGAAGGCCGGGATGTCGTAGTTGTCCATTACTGCCGGGTTGGCAAAATCGGCACCGGTGGTCACGGCGCGGCGGCCGGACTTCAGGAAGCCGGACACGTCGTTTTCGGCAGCCGGCACTTCGAACGGCATGTCATCGGTACCGGTACGTACGACCTTCAGGTAGTCGGGACGTTCGTCACGGGCCGCATTCTTCTTGCTGTTCGGCGACAGGCCGGTGGCGATCAGCGTCACGCGGATTTCGTCATCCGGCATGCCTTCGACTTCGGCAGTGCCGAACTTCATGTCGGCGTCGCCATCGGCGAGCTGGGTGATGATTTCCATGATTTCGCTGTACTCGCGCATGCGCAGGCAACCCGGCGCGGTCGAGATGTTGACCAGCAGGCCCTTGGCGCCGATCAGGGTCACGTCATCGAGCAGCGGGCTGGCCACGGCCTGTTCGGCGGCCACGCGGGCGCGGTCTATGCCGGATGCGCTGGCGGTCCCCATCATGGCCATGCCGTTGAGGCTCATCACCGTACGCACGTCGGCAAAGTCGACGTTGACGAAGCCCGGGGTGGTGATCACTTCGGCCACACCGGCGACAGCGCCCTTCAGCACGTCGTCGGCGGCACGGAACGCTTCACGCATGGTGACGTCGTCGCCGAGCACTTCCATCAGCTTCTGGTTCGGGATCACGATCAGCGAGTCGACGTTCTTCTTCAGGTCGTCAACGCCCTGCACCGATACCGCCAGGCGCTTGCCACCTTCGAACACGAACGGACGGGTGACGACCGCCACGGTCAGCACGCCGAGTTCGCGCGCGACTTCGGCCACCACCGGTGCGGCACCGGTACCGGTGCCGCCGCCCATGCCGGCGGCGATGAACACCATGTCGCAACCCTTCAGCACGTCGCCGATGCGCTCACGGTCTTCCAGCGCCGAATTGCGGCCGACTTCCGGCTTGGAACCGGCGCCAAGGCCCTTGGTCAGCGTCTGGCCGAGCTGGATGCGGGTCGGGGCGCGGTTCTGCGCCAGCGAATCGGCATCGGTGTTGGCAGCGACGAACTCGACGCCCTTCATCCCGGCATCGATCATGTTGTTGACCGCGTTGCAGCCACCGCCGCCGACACCGATCACCTTGATGACGGCCTGTTGGGCCGGCGCGTCCTGCAGCATTTCATAAACCATAACGCTCATGGTTCTCTCCTCGTAAAAAACACCCTGGCGATGTGCCCTGTATCCGCGACGGCAACGCCCTGCCGTCGCACTCCTTTGGCCGTCCACCCGGGTGGACGGCGCAATCCCGTTTCGGGTCCGGTCAGAAGTTGCTGCCGAACCACGCCTTCATCTTGCTGAACACCGACGTGATCGAACCGCCGTCGTTCTTCGGCATCAATACCTTGTGCTCGCGCTCCTTGCCCAGCAGCAGCAGGCCGACGGCGGTCGAGTAGGCCGGCTTGCGCACGACCTCGGCCAGGCCGGCATAGTACTGCGGCGCGCCGACGCGCACCGGCATGTGGAACACTTCCTCGGCCAGCTCGCTGACGCCCGGCATCTGGCTGGAGCCACCGGTCAGCACGATGCCCGAGCTCAGCATGCCGTCGAAACCGGCACGCTTGAGTTCCTGCTGCACCAGCTGGAACAGTTCCTCGACCCGCGGCTCGATGACCTCGGCCAGCGTCGCGCGCGACAGCTGGCGCGGTCCGCGTTCGCCGACGCCCGGCACGTCCAGCATCTGCGACGCGTCGGCCATGCGGGCCAGCCCGACGCCGTGCTGGATCTTGATGTCCTCGGCGTCCTTGGTCGGCGTGCGCAGCGCCATGGCGATGTCGTTGGTGATCTGGTCGCCGGCGATCGGAATGACGGCCGTGTGACGGATCGCGCCGCCCCGCAGCACGGCGATGTCGGTCGTGCCGCCGCCGATGTCGATCAGGCAGACGCCGAGATCCTTCTCGTCCTCGGTCAGCACTGCCTGGGCACTGGCCAGCGGCTGCAGGATCAGGTCGCTGACTTCCAGCCCGCAACGGCGCACGCACTTGGCGATGTTCTGCGCCGCGCTGACCGCGCCGGTCACGATATGGACCCGCGCCTCCAGCCGGACGCCGGACATGCCCAGCGGTTCGCGCACGTCTTCCTGGCCGTCAATGCAGAATTCCTGGGTCAGGATGTGCAGCACCTGGTGGTCCGGCGGAATGGTCACGGCGCGGGCAGTCTCGATCACGCGGTCGATATCGGCCTGGGTGACCTCGCGCTCGCGGATCGCCACCATGCCGTGCGAATTCACGCTCTTGATGTGACTGCCGGCAATGCCGGTGTACACCTCGTTGATCTTGCAGTCGGCCATCAGTTCGGCCTCGCGCACGGCAGCCTCGATGGCTTTGACCGTCGCCTCGATATTGACCACCATGCCCTTGCGCAGACCGCGCGACGGCGTATTGCCCATGCCGACAATATTGATGCCGCCCTCGTCGGTGACCTCGGCCACGATGGCCACGATCTTCGACGTGCCGATATCCAGGCCGACCAGCATCTGTTTCGTGTCCCTTGTTTTGCTCACCAATCGCTCCACCCGGTATGCGTATTCGGTTTCATTCAGGCCGCCGGTTTTCTCGGCAGCACATTTCCCGGCTTGTAGTCCGGCATCCGGACCGCAAATCCGTTCGGATACCGCAAGTCCACGTATTCAATGCGGTACGGCAGCTTGACCAGCTCCTGCTGCCACACCGCGACAAACCTCGCCATCCGGCCCTCGACATCATCGTGCCCCAGCCGGAGCTGGACGCCATTGCTCAGCATCACATCCCACGCCCGCCGCTCCGACAGCTTCAGCCCGGCCACCCGCAGCGAGGCCGGCGCCAGCAGCCGGCCGGCATCGGCCAGCGCCCTGACCAGGTCCTTCTCGCTGCCGGCCGGTCCTTCGACCATCGGCAGCGCCTCGCTCGATGCGGCATCGAACCACTCGCCCTGCGACGACAGCAGACCGCTCTCGCCCCAGCGGGCCACCGCGCGGTGCTCGTCGATCACGATTTCCAGCTGATCGGGCCATTGCCGCCGCACCACCGCACGCCGCACCCACGGCAGCTTTTCAAACGCTTCCCGGGTCGCATCGAGATTCAGGGTAAAGAACGTGCCCTTCAGCTCCGACTCGGCCACCAACCGCAACTGCTCCGGGGTCACATGCTTCAGCGCCCCGTCGATGCGGATCTTCCGCACCGGAAAATAGCTCGAATGGGCGATCCAGTACCCGCCCGCCACAAGGCTCATCAATAGCGCCGCGCCAAACAGGAAACTGGCGAAGCTGTTGAGGGCCTTGTGGTTATCCCACATGGGCCGTATCCAGAACCTGCACACACAGGTCCTCGTAGGACAGCCCGGCCACCCGCGCCGCCATCGGCACCAGCGAATGCGTGGTCATGCCCGGCGAGGTATTGATTTCCAGCAGGTACGGCTCGCCGGCCTCGTCGACGAGGAAGTCGATCCGTCCCCAGCCCTGCCCGCCCAGCACGGCGAACCCCTGCTCGGCCAGCCGGCGCATTTCCGCTTCGCGCGCGTCGCTGAGCCCGGCCGGGCAGCGGTACACCGTGTCGTCACGGAAGTACTTGGCCTGGTAGTCGTAAAACTCGGTCGCCGGCTCGATCTTGATCGCCGGCAACGCCTTGTCGTTGAGAATGGAGACGGTGTACTCGCCGCCACCAATGAATTTTTCCGCCAGCACCAGGCGATCGTACTGGCGCGCTTCGCGGTAGGCCGCTTCCAGCGTGCCGGCCTCGACCACCTTGGCCACGCCGATGCTCGACCCCTCACAGGCCGGCTTGACGAACAGCGGCAGGCCCAGCTTGCGTTCGATGGCGGCGAAGTCGCTGTCGTCGTCCAGCAATTCGAATGCCGGGATCGGCAGGCCGGCGGCCTTCCAGACCAGCTTCGAGCGCCATTTGTCCATGCCGATGGCCGAAGCCATCACGCCACAGCCGGTATACGGGATGCCCAGCGTCTCCAGCGCGCCCTGCAGCGTGCCATCCTCGCCGAACGGGCCGTGCAGGGCGATGAACACCCGGTCGAAGCCTTCGTCCTTCAGCGCCTGCAGCGGTTTTTCCGCCGGGTCGAACGCCTGCGCGTCCACACCGTGGTGCAGCAGCGCGGCCAGCACCCCGCTGCCGCTCATCAGCGACACTTCACGCTCGGACGAGGTCCCGCCGAGCAACACCGCCACTTTGCCGAAATGCCTGTTCATATCGCGCGTCATCATTGTTCCTGCTTCGCCGCCAGCTTGCCCGGCACCTGGCCGATCGAGCCGGCGCCCATCGTCATCACCACGTCGCCATCACGCACATGCGTCATCACGGCGCCCGGCATGTCGGCGATGGCCTCGACGAACACCGGTTCCACCTTGCCGGCCACGCGCACCGCGCGGCTCAGCGCCCGCCCGTCGGCGGCAACGATCGGCTGTTCGCCGGCCGGATAGACATCGGCCAGCAGCAGTGCATCGACCGACGACAGCACGCGGACGAAGTCCTCGAACAGGTCACGGGTCCGCGTATAGCGGTGCGGCTGGAACGCCAGCACCAGCCGGCGGCCGGGGAAGGCACCGCGCGCCGCGGCCAGCGTGGCCGCCATTTCGACCGGGTGGTGACCATAGTCGTCGACCAGCGTGGCATGGCCGCCATCCGGCAGCCGCAGCTCGCCATAGCGCTGGAAGCGCCGGCCGACGCCGGAGAAACCGGCCAGTCCGTCGGCGATATCGTCGATGTTCGCGCCGCACTCCAGCCCGATGGCGATGGCCGCCAGCGCATTGAGCACATTGTGCAGGCCGGGCAGATTGACCGTGACCGTGCGCCGGTGGCGTTCGCCGTTTTCCCACAGCACGTCAAAGCGCATGCGCCCGCCGTCGGCCACCACGTTCTCGGCCCGCACCTGGGCGTCCTCGCTGAAACCGTAGGTGGTGATCGGCTTGGTGATGCGCGGCAGAATCTCGCGCACGTTCGGGTCGTCGACGCAGACCACGGCACGACCGTAGAACGGCAGCCGCTGCAGAAAGTCGACGAAGGCCTGCTTCAGCTTGTCGAAGTCGTGGCCATAGGTGTCCATGTGGTCGGCGTCGATATTGGTGACGACGGCCATGATCGGCGACAGGTACAGGAACGAGGCGTCCGACTCGTCGGCTTCGGCGACGAGAAAATCACCGGACCCCAGCCGCGCATTGCTGCCGGCGGCGGTCAGCCGCCCGCCGATGACGAAGGTCGGGTCCATGCCGGCCTGGCCCAGCACGCTGGCCACCAGGCTGGTGGTCGTGGTCTTGCCGTGGGTACCGGCAATGGCGATGCCCTGCTTGATCCGCATCAGCTCGGCCAGCATCAGCGCGCGCGGCACGATGGGGATGCCTGCGGCACGCGCCGCCAGCACTTCCGGGTTGTCCGCCTTGACCGCCGTGGAGGTAACGACGACATCCGCGCCGCCGACATAGGTGGCGTCATGGCCGAACTGCACGCTCGCGCCGGCAGCCGTCAGCCGCTCGGTGGTGGCATTCGCCGCGACGTCGGAGCCTGACACGGTATAGCCGAGCGTCAGCAGCACCTCGGCGATGCCGCTCATGCCGACCCCGCCGATTCCGACGAAATGGATATGTCTGACTCTGTGTTTCATCCCGATATTCCGCGTAGACCGCACAAAACCCGCAAGGATACTGGCTTTTGAGCCAAAACTGTTTTGCGTGGCGTCATTTGTTACATCCTTTGCCCGCCAGTTGCGCGCAAATGTCCGCCACACGGGCGGCAGCATCGGTTTTCGCCTTGCCGCGCGCGACCCGCGCCATGTCCAGACACTGGCTGCGCGTCAGGCCGGAAATCAGCGCGGCGACCCGTTCGACCGTCATCTGCGGCTGCGGCAGCAGGATGCCGGCGCCGGCCTCGCTGAGGAAGCGCGCATTGCCGGTCTGGTGGTCGTCGACCGCACTCGGAAACGGCACCAGCACGCTGGCCGCGCCCACGGCGGCCAGCTCGGCCACGGTCAGCGCGCCGGCACGGCACAGCACCAGGTCGGCCCGCGCATACTCGCCGGCCATGTCGTCGATAAAGGCACGGCAGTCGGCCTCGACGCCGGCGTCCGCATAGTTCTGGCGCAGCGCCTCGATCTGCTTCTGCCCGGCCTGGTGGACTACCTGCGGCCGCGAGGCGACGGGCAGGCTGGCCAGCGCGGCCGGCAGGGTGTCATTGAATACCCGGGCGCCCAGGCTGCCGCCAACCACCAGCAGGCGCAGCGGGCCGTCGCGGCCATCGAAGCGCGTGTCGGGAGCGGGAACGGCGGCGATGTCGGCCCGAACCGGGTTGCCGACCAGTCCGGCCTCGCCGGCAAAGGCACCGGGGAAGGCGAACAGGGTGCGACTGGCAATCTTCGACAGCATGCGGTTGGTCAGCCCGGCGACCGAATTCTGTTCGTGCACCACCAGCGGAATGCCCAGCAGCCGGGCAGCCAGGCCGCCCGGCGCGCCGGTATAACCGCCAAAGCCGATCACCACGTCCGGACGCAGCCGGCGCAGGATCGCCACCGAGCGGCTGACCGCGCGGCCGAGCACGGCCGGCAGCGCCAGCCAGCGCGCGATGCCGTTGCCGCGCACGCCGCGAATGGCCAGGGTTTCCAGCGCATAGCCGCGCGACGGCACCAGCCGGGTTTCCATGCCGCCGTCGGCGCCAAGGAATACCGCCTGCCAGCCGCGCGAGCTCAGTTCGTCCGCAACGGCCAGCGCCGGGAAGATATGCCCGCCGGTGCCACCGGTCATGATCAGGGCGGTCGGCATGCTCATACCTTGTACCCCCGCATCAGCAAGCGGTTTTCCCAGTCGATGCGCAGCAGGATCGCCAGCGCGATGCAGTTGGCCAGGATCGCGCTGCCGCCATACGACAGCAGCGGCAGGGTCAGACCCTTGGTCGGCAGCAAGCCCATGTTCACACCCACGTTGATGAACGCCTGCCAGCCGATCCAGATGCCGATGGCCTGGGCGACCAGCGCCTGGAAGAAGCGTTCGAGTTTTTTCGATTCCATGCCGATGTGGAACGCGCGCCGGACCAGCCAGGCGAACAGGCCGACGACGACGGCAATGCCGACGAAGCCGAATTCCTCGGCAATCACTGCCATCAGGAAGTCGGTATGCGCTTCCGGCAGATAAAACAGTTTTTCCACGCTGTTGCCGAGGCCGACGCCGAACCACTCGCCGCGGCCGAAGGCAATCAGCGAGTGCGACAGCTGGTAGCCCTTGCCGTACGGGTCCTGCCACGGGTCGAGGAAGCCGACCACGCGCTCCATCCGGTATGGCGAACTCATCACCAGGCCAACGGCGCTGAGGCCGCCAACGGTGATCAGCGCGGCGAAGATGCGCCAGTTGATGCCGCCGAGGAACAGCGTGCCCATCGAGATCACCGCCACCACGGCGAAGGCGCCGAAGTCGGGCTCCATCAGCAGCAGGATGCCGGTCACCGCCACTGCCGCCGCCATCGGCACGAAGCCCTTGGTGATGCTGTGCATGTAGTCGGCCTTGCGGGTGGTGAAGTCGGCCGCATACAGGCAGGCCGCCAGTTTCATGATCTCGGACGGCTGCAGGTTCATGATGCCGAGCGATACCCAGCGCCGCGAGCCGTTCACCACCTTGCCGATGCCGGGCACCAGCACCAGGATCAGCATGACGAAGGCCAGCATGAACAGCCGGCTGGCGTGGCGTTGCCACATCGCGGTCGGCACCTGGAAGGCGACCCAGCCCACGGCCAGCGCGACCGTCAGCGCAATGCTGTGCCGGACCAGGTAGTAGAAGCGGTTGTGGGTGTCGGCATCGGCTTCCGCATACGCGATCGACGCCGAATACACCATCACCAGACCGATGGCCAGCAGCGCGACGATGACCCACACCAGCGCCTCGTCATACGCGGTGAAGCGTGGCGCGCCGGGGGTGGGTCGGTCGAAGGCAAAGCGCACGGTCAGCTCCTGCCTGCCGCAATGGCACGGGCGGCATCGATAAACACCTCGGAACGGTGGGCATAGCCGCGGAACATGTCGAAACTGGCGCAGGCCGGCGACAGCAGCACCACGTCGCCGGCCTGCGCCAGCGCAAAGGCCTCGCGGGTGGCGTCTTCCAGCGTGGCGCAATCAATGACCGGCTGCGCAATGCCATCCAGCGCGCCGCGGATCTGCGCCGCGTCGCGACCGATCAGCACCACGGCGCGGGCGATGCGGGCGATGGCCGGCTTCAGCGGCGCAAAGTCCTGTCCCTTGCCGTCACCGCCGGCGATCAGCACCACCGGCCGGGTCATGCCGTTGAGGGCGGCCTCGGTCGCACCGACATTGGTGCCCTTGGAGTCATCGATGAAATCGACGCCACCATGGGCCAGTACGTGTTCGACCCGGTGCGGCAGGCCACGGAAGGTTTTCAGTCCGGCGACCAGTCCGGCGCGCGGCATGCCGGCCGCTTCGGCCAGTGCCAGCGCCGCCAGCGCATTGGCCGCGTTGTGCAGGCCGACCAGTTGCATCTCGTCGGCCGCCAGCAGCGGGACGCCACCGGCCTGCAGCCAGTGACGACCATCGCGTTCGACCAGTGCGTAGTCGGCGGACGGGTCGCGCAGCGAGAAGGTGACGTGGCGGCGATCCGGGCGGGCCATGGCGCGGACGAACACGTCGTCGGCATTCAGCACCTGGACGCCCGCCCCGTTGAAAACCGCAGCCTTGCTGTCGGCATAGGCCAGCAGGTCGCGATAGCGGTTCAGGTGGTCTTCGGAAATGTTCAGCACCGTGGCAGCGACCGCATCCAGCGAGCGGGTGGTCTCCAGCTGGAAACTCGACAGTTCGAGCACAAACAGGTCCGGCAGCCGGCCTTCGCGCTCGATGCCGGTCAGCGCCGCCAGGGTCGGCAGGCCGATATTGCCGGCCACCACGGCCCGCAGTCCGGTGGCGTGGCACAGATGGCCGACCAGCGAGGTCACGGTGGTCTTGCCATTGGAACCGGTGATGGCAATCACCGGCTTGCCGAGCGGGCGGATGGCGCGGGCGAACAGCTCGACATCACCGACCACTTCGCCGGTGAAGGCGGCGATGGCCGGCGTCGCCACCGGCACGCCGGGGCTGACCACCAGCAGGTCGCAGCCGGCGAACGTGGTCGCGTCAAAGGCGCCGGTGCGCACGTCGGCGTCCGGCGCCACGGCGCGCAGCTCATCGGCATGCGGCAGCGTGTCGCGGCTGTCGGCCACTACCAGCCGGCCGACGCGCGAGGCGAGGAACGCCGCCGCCGCCAGCCCGGTATCGCCGAAGCCGACCACACCGACCGTTTTTTGCTTGAGTCCGAGATCCGCAAACATGTCCGTTACCTCAGCTTCAGCGTGGAAAGGCCGGCCAGCACCAGCATCATGGTGATGATCCAGAAGCGGACCACGACCTGGGTCTCCTTCCAGCCTTTCAGTTCGAAGTGGTGATGCAGCGGCGCCATCAGGAACACGCGCTTGCGGGTCAGCTTGAAACTGGCGACCTGGATCATTACCGACAGCGCTTCCATCACGAACAGTCCGCCCATGACGAACAGCACGATCTCCTGGCGCACGATCACCGCCACCGTGCCGAGCGAGGCGCCCAGCGCCAGTGCGCCGACGTCGCCCATGAACACCTGGGCCGGGTAGGCGTTGTACCAGAGGAAGGCCAGGCAGGCGCCGGCCATGGCCGCGCAGAACACCACCACTTCATGCGCGCCCGGAATGTGCGGCAGACCGAGGTAATGGGCGAAGCCGCTGTGGCCGGCCACATAGGCGAACACCGCCAGCGCCGAGGCCACCATCACCACCGGCATGGCGGCCAGACCGTCGAGGCCGTCGGTCAGGTTGATCGCGTTCGAGGTGCCGACGATGACGAAATAGGTGAGAACGCAGAAGCCGACCACCCCGAACGGATAGACGACGTTCTTGAAGAACGGCACGATGAATTCGGTCGAGGTCGGCAGCGTCGCGGTGGTGATCAGATAGACGCCGGCGCCGATGGCGATCAGCGACTGCCAGAACATCTTGGCCCGGGCCGAAATGCCCTTCGGGTCCTTGTAGACCACCTTGCGCCAGTCGTCGTAGAAGCCGATGGCGCCGGTACCGAACATGACCGCCAGCAGCAGCCACACGTATTTGTTCGACAGGTCCGCCCACAGCAGGGTGGTGATGCCGATCGACATCAGGATCAGCGTGCCGCCCATGGTCGGCGTGCCGGCCTTGACCAGATGGGTCTGCGGACCGTCGCTGCGCACTGCCTGGCCGACCTTCAGCTCGGTCAGCTTGCGGATGACCCAGGGGCCGGAGAACAGCCCGATGCCGAGCGCAGTCAGGCTCGCCAGCACCGCGCGCAGCGTGATGTAATTGAGAACATTGAAGGCGCGGACATATTCCCCGAGCCAGTCGGCCAGCCAAAGTAACAACTCGTACTCCCTGTGTCCGCCGCGTACGGCGAACCCTGTTTTTCTGTTTGCGACCGGTGGTCCGGTCGCCGCTTGTTCTCCGCCGCCGGCTCAGTGGCCGGTCGCGGTCTTTCCGGTCAGCGCGGCGACCACCCGTTCCAGCTTCATGAAGCGCGAGCCCTTGACCAGCACGGTCGAACCGCGCCCGGTCGCGGCCAGCGCCTGCAGCACCGCGTCGATGTCCGCGCCATGCACGGCACCGGCACCGAACGCCTGCGTCGCCCCGGCACTGTGCTCGCCGATGGTGACCAGGTGACGGATGCCGTGTTCGCGGGCGTAGCGGCCGATTTCGGCATGCAGCGCCGGGGCTTCGGCCCCCAGTTCGCCGATATCGCCGAATACCAGCCAGGTATCGCCACCACAGCCGGCCAGCACGCGGATCGCGGCATGGACCGAGTCGGGGTTGGCGTTGTAGGTGTCGTCGATCACGGCGGCACCGTTCAGTGCCGTGGCCGGCGCCAGCCGGCCGGCGACGCCGGCAAAGGCATCCAGTCCGGTCGCGACATCGGCCAGCGAGGCACCGAGGGCCAGCGCCACCGCAGCGGCAGCCAGCGCATTGGCGACCATATGGTCACCGGGTACGTGCAGCGTCACGGCGGCCTCGCCCTGCGCCGTCACCAGCGTGAAGCGGCTGCCGTCGGCCTGCGCGACCAGGTCGCGGGCATGGACGTCGCCGCGCGTCAGGCCGAACTCGACCCGGCGGCGGCCGGCGGCCGCAACCCGGAACAGATCTGCATGCGGATCGTCGGCATTCAGCACGGCGACACCGTCCGCCGGCAGGCCGGCGTAGATTTCCGCCTTGGCCCGCGCCACCGCCTCGACACTGCCGAAGTAGCCGATATGCGCGCGCATCGCGTTGTTGACCAGCCCCACGCGCGGCCGGGCCAGCCCGGACAGCCAGCTGAGTTCGCCAGCGTGGTTCATGCCCATTTCGATCACCGCCGCACGATGGTCGGCGGACAGTTGCAGCAGGGTCAGCGGCTGGCCGATGTCGTTGTTCAGATTGCCATGGGTAGCCAGCACGGCGGCGTCGCCATATTGCGCGACCAGGATCGCGCGCAGCATTTCCTTGACCGTGGTCTTGCCGTTCGAGCCGGTGATGCCGGCCAGCGGCAGCGCGAAGCCACGACGCCAGCGGGCAGCCAGGTGGCCGAGTGCGATGCGGGTATCCGGCACCTTGATCAGCGAGGCGCCGTCGAGTTCGAAATCGCAACGCACGACGGCGCCCACGGCGCCGGCCGCCAGCACGTCGGCGACGAAGTCATGCGCATCGAAACGTTCGCCCTTCAGCGCAACGAACAGGTCGCCAGGCCGGACCTGGCGACTGTCGGTCACCACGCGGGCAAAGTCCGCATCCGGTCCGGTGTGCACGGCATACAGTGCATCGGCGGCGGCGGACAGGCTCAGCATGCTCATGGCCGCGTCCCCCAGCTGGCCAGCGCGTCCTCGGCTTCCCGCACGTCGCTGAACGTGTGCTTGACGCCCTTGATGTCCTGGTATTCCTCGTGGCCCTTGCCGGCGACCAGAATCATGTCGCCGCTGCGGGCATTGCTGACCGCCCAGCGGATGGCGGCGCGGCGGTCGGCATCGACATGGCCCGGCGCACGCATGCCGGCAACGATGTCGTCGATGATCGCCTGCGGGGCTTCGGTGCGCGGGTTGTCGCTGGTGACGACGGTGATATCGGCCAGCTGTTCGGCAATGGCCCCCATCATCGGCCGCTTGCCGCGGTCGCGATCGCCGCCGCAGCCGAACACGCAGAACAGGCGGCCACCGGCCGGCCGCAGCACGGCCAGCGCGCCCAGCGCCTTTTCCAGTGCGTCCGGCGAGTGGGCGTAATCGACCACCACCCGCGGCTCGTCACCGCTGCCGACGCGCTGCATGCGCCCGCGCGCCGGCTGGATGCGGCCGAGAATGCGGCAGGCTTCGTCCAGCGCCACGCCATTGGCGCACAGCGCCGCCAGGCAGGCGAGCAGGTTCGAGGCATTGAAGCGGCCGAGCAGCGGCGAATCGATATGGCCCTCGCCCCACGGCGTGACCACGTCGAGGTGCAGCCCGTCCAGGCTGGCGATGAACTTGCGCGTGCGCACATCGCCCTGGTCGATGCCATAGGTGATGACGCGGCCGGCTTCGGCGCGGGTGGCAAGCTCGCGACCGAACGCATCGTCGGCATTGATGATTGCGTGACGCAGCCCGACCCAGTGGAACAGCCGTTCCTTGGCCGCGCCGTACGCTTCCATCGTGCCGTGGTAGTCGAGGTGGTCGCGGGTCAGGTTGGTGAAGACGGCGGTGGTGAAGGCGACGCCGTTGACGCGGTGCTGGTCCAGCCCGTGGCTGGACACTTCCATCGCCACCGCACTGGCGCCCTGGCGGCGGAAACCGGCCAGCGAGGTCTGCACGGTGACCGGGTCCGGCGTGGTGTGGGTGCTGTCGGCCAGTTCACCGAAGAAGCCGTTGCCGACCGTGCCGATCAGCGCGGTCTTGCGATTGTTCAGGGTCAGCGCCTGGGCCAGCCAGGTAGTGATCGAGGTCTTGCCGTTGGTGCCGGTCACGCCGATGACGGTCATGGCCCGGCTCGGGTCGCCGAGGCGGTGGCTGGCGATCACGCCCGCGCGTGCGCGCAGGTCGGGCACGGCCAGGTTGGGCACATCCCATGCAGGGTTCCAGGCGAAGCCGTCGGCCGGGTCCCAGGCCACGCCGCCGGCGCCCTGGGCAATCGCCTGGGCAATGTAGTCGCGACCGTCGGCGTATTCGCCACGGAAGGCCAGAAACAGGTCGCCCGGCAGCACGCGGCGGCTGTCGGACGTGACGCGATCGGGACGCAGTCCCAGCGAATCGAGTTGCGCCGGGTCCCATTCCGGCAGATTGATGAGGCGGGAAATCATGTTTCTTCTTTCACTAGCGGCACATCGGCCGGGAACAGCGTGTTGTTGGTCGGCGCATCGGGCTCGACGCCCAGCATGCGCAACCCGTCCGCCATGACCTTGGCGAACACCGGGGCGGCGGAAATCCCGCCGTAAATCATGCCTCTTTCATTGCCGGGCTCATCGAACATCACGGCGACGATCAGCCGTGGCCGCGTCGCCGGCGCAAAGCCGACAAAGGACGCCACGTATTTCTTCACGTAGCGCCCGCCTTCGAGCTTCAGCGCGGTGCCGGTCTTGCCGGCAACGTGGTAGCCGAGCACCTGCGCGCGTGGCGCGGTGCCGCCCGGCTCGGTGACCTTGATCATCATGTGGCGGATGGTGCGCGCCGTCTGCGCCGAAATGATGCTCTTGCCCGGCAGCGGCGCATCCAGCTTGGTAAACGAGATCGGCAGCATTTCGCCGTCGTTGGTGAACACGGTGTAGGCACGCGCCATCTGGATCAGGCTGACCGAAATGCCGTGGCCGTAGCCCATCGTCGCCTGCTCGATCGGGCGCCAGGTTTTCCACGGCCGCACATGGCCCGCGGCTTCACCGGGGAAGCCGGTCTGCGGCCGCCGGCCGAAGCCGATGTCGTTGAAGAACTGCCACATGGTCTTCTGCTGCAGCAGCAGCGCGATCTTGCTGGCGCCGACGTTCGACGATTTCTGCAGGATGCCGCCGATGTCCAGCTCCGGATACAGGTGGGTATCCTTGATCAGCGCCGGGCCGATGGTATAGCTCCTGGTATCGAACACCTGCTCGGCACGGATCAGGTGGTCGTCGAAAGCCTTGGCGATGACCAGCGGCTTCATGATCGAGCCCGGTTCGTACTGGTCGCTGAGCACGCGGTTGCGCATCTCCGCCGGTTTCAGGTCCCAGCGGTTGTTCGGGTTGTAGGTCGGCAGGTTGACCAGGGCCAGCGTTTCGCCGGTCTGCGCGTCGAGCACGACAATGCCGCCGGCCTTGGCGCCGCTGGCTTCCATGCCGGCCTTCAGTTCGCGATAGGCGAGGTACTGGACGCGGCGGTCCAGCGACAGCGCCAGGGTCTGGCCGTCACGCGGGCGCTCGATGGCGGCCACGTCCTCGACGATATGACCGCGACGGTCCTTGATCACGTGACGGCTGCCGGCGTGGCCGGCCAGCATCTTGTCGCGCGACAGCTCCATGCCTTCCTGGCCGCGCCCGTCCATGCCGGTGTAGCCGACCACCTGGGCCATGATCTCGCCGGCCGGGTAGTAGCGGCGGTATTCGCGCTGGGTCGACACGCCGGGAATGGCGAGCTTGACCACTTCATCCGCCAGTTCCGGGCGGATCTGGCGTTTCAGGTAGACGAACTCGCGCCGCTTGTCGGCAAACTTGCGCGCGATGTCCTCGGGCTTCAGGTCCAGCAGCCGCGCCAGCGCATTGATCTTCTCGACCGGCACCGCATCCATGTCGGCCGGACTGGCCCAGATCGACTGTACCGGGGTGGAGATGGCCAGCGGTTCGCCGTTGCGGTCGGTAATCATCCCGCGCGTGGCTTCCAGCGTCAGCGTGCGGCTGTAGCGGGCCGAGCCCTGCCCCTGCAGGAAGTCCTGCTTGATGACCTGCAGGTAGATGGCGCGGGCCAGCAGCGCGCCAAACAGCACGCCCAGCACGCAGCCGACGATTTTGACCCGCGACGCGGGCAGGCGCAGGCTCTGGTTCTGCCGGCGCGGAATGCCGCCGCGCGGGGTGTGGATCGCCCCGACGCGGGTCATGGCCGGCTCCCGAGGGTAATGACCTGGATTTCACGCGTGTCCGGCATGTGCATGCCGAGCGCGTCGGTGGCGCGGCGCTCGATCAGCGCATGCGCCGCCCAGGTACCCTGTTCCAGCCGCAGGCGGCCGTATTCGACGTCAAGCTCGTGGGCAAAACGCTGTTCCTTCTGCAGTTCGCCATACCGCTTGCGCGATTCGAACCGGCAGGTGATGACCGACAGGGCACAACCGATCAGCACGACCAGCAGCAGAAGGTGGCTCCGGGTCATGTCGACGGTCCCCAGCGCACATTGTTGCGTGACGCGACGCGCATGATGGCGCTGCGCGCGCGCGGGTTCGCCGCCAGCCGTTCGCTGCCCTCGCGCACCGGTTTGCCAAGCAGCGCCAGCGGCGGCTGCGGCAGGTCGGCGGCGCGGATCGGCATGCCGCGTGGCAGTTCGGGCGGCGACGACGCGGCGCGCATGAACTGCTTGACGATGCGGTCTTCCAGCGAATGGAAGGCGATGACCACCAGGCGGCCGGCCGGCAACAGCCGCGCCGCAGCCTGCGGCAGCACGGCTTCCAGTTCGTCCAGCTCGCGATTGATGAAGATGCGGATGGCCTGGAACGTTCGCGTGGCCGGGTCCTGCCCGGGTTCGCGCGTTCGCACGCAGCGCGCGCACAGCGCCGCCAGTTCGCGGGTGGTGTGAAGCAGCGTGCCGTCGGCGCGGTTCTGCACGATGGCACGGGCAATGGAGGCGGCGAAGCGTTCCTCGCCGTATTCGCGGATCACGCGACGGATATCGTCCTCGCTGGCGCTGTTCAGCCAGTCGGCCGCCGTCTGGCCGCGCGTGGTATCCATGCGCATGTCCAGCGGTGCGTCGAAGCGGAAGCTGAAACCACGCTGCGCGTCGTCGATCTGCGGCGAGGACACGCCGAGATCCATCAGCACGCCGTCGACCCGTTCGACGCCGAGCCGGTCCAGCTCGTCCGCCAGGGTTTCAAAGCCGGCGTGGACGATGGTCAGGCGCGGATCATCGATGCGGCCGGCCTCGGCAATGGCCAGCGGGTCCTTGTCGAAGGCGATCAGCCGGCCTTCGGGCCCGAGCCGGGACAGGATCAGGCGCGAGTGTCCCCCGCGTCCGAACGTGCAATCCACATACACGCCGTCCGCGCGCACGGCGAGGGCCTCGACAGCCTCGTCAAGCAGCACGGTAATATGTTGCAGCGGCGTGCTCACAATGAAAATTCTCCCAATTGGCCGGTCAGTTCGCCCGGCGGCAATGCCAGGGTCGCCATGGTCTCGGCGTCCCAGCGGTCTTCGTCCCACAATTCAAAGCGCCGGCCCATGCCGACCAGCACCACTTTCTTGTCCAGCCCGGTCATCTGCCGGAGTTTGGCCGGCAGCAGCACGCGGCCGGCACTGTCCATCTCCAGCGTTTCGGCGTGGCCCAGCAGCAGGCGCTGGTAGCGCAGCGCGGCCGGGTTGTTGGCCGGCAGGGCGGCAATTTTCTCCGCCACCGGCAGCCAGGTTTTCTGCGGATACACCAGCAGGCAATTCAGCGATTCGAGCGTCACCACCAGCCTGTCGCCGAAATCGGCGCACAGGGTCTCGCGGTGCCTGGCCGGAATGGCAAGGCGACCTTTGCTGTCGAGACTGAGGGTGCTGACGCCGCCTAACATGATGGCCCGATGCGTTCCTGGTTTTCCCTGGGGGGAATAATCCACTTTAATCCACTTTCCCCCACATTCCGCCACTATAAGGATTCGACAAAATCCGGTCAATGACCATCCTGCGCGATTCACCTTGCAGGACAAGCACTTAGAGAATTTGCCGAATGGGAAAAAACGGAAAGAATCAGCGGCTTGCTGCAGCGCCCACACGGCAAAAACAGTAAAAGGCCCCGCAAGGGGCCTCGTACTGTGGACTGCCGGGAAAATGACGAACGGTCAGTGCCTCAGGCCAGCTTCTGACGCAGGATCTCCTGCACCTGGCCCGGATTTGCCTTGCCGCGACTGGCCTTCATCACCTGACCGGCCAGCGCGTTCAGCGCTTTTTCCTTGCCGGCGCGGAATTCCTCGACCGCCTTCGGGTTGGCCGCGATCGCTTCCTCGACCAGCTTTTCGATCGCGCCGGCATCGGACACCTGCTTCAGCCCGTCGCGTTCGATGATGGCGTCGGCATCGAGTTCGCCGTCCCACATCGCGTCGAACACCTGCTTGGCCAGCTTGTTCGACAGCGTGTTGTCGGCAATGCGGACCAGCAGGCCGGAGAAGCGTTCGGCCGACACCGGCACATCGGCCAGCGTCTTTTCCTCACGGTTCAGACGCGCGGCGATTTCACCGGCGATCCAGTTCGCGGCCAGCTTGCCCTGTCCGGACAACTTCGCCACCGCCTCGAAATAACGGGCGGTATGCAGATCCTGGGTCAGCGCACCGGCGTCGTAGGCGGACACGCCATAGGCATCGATAAAGCGGGCCTTCATCTCGCCCGGCAGTTCCGGCATGTCGGCGCGCACGGCGTCGAGGTCGGCATCGGTCACTTCGAGCGGCAGCAGGTCCGGGTCCGGGAAGTAGCGGTAGTCGTGCGCGTCTTCCTTGCTGCGCATCGCGCGGGTTTCGCCACTGTCCGCATCGAACAGCACGGTGGCCTGCTGGACGCGCCCGCCGTCCTCGATGGTATCGATCTGCCACTGGATTTCGGCATTGATCGCCTGTTCGAGGAAGCGGAACGAGTTCAGGTTCTTGATCTCGCGCCGGGTACCGAATTCGGCCTGGCCAAACGGACGGATCGACACGTTGGCGTCGACGCGGAAGCTGCCTTCCTGCATGTTGCCGTCGCAGATGCCGAGCCAGGTCACCAGCCCGTGCAGGGTCCGCGCATAGGCGACCGCCTCGGCCGCCGAGCGCATGTCCGGCTCGGACACGATTTCCAGCAGCGGCGTGCCGGCGCGGTTCAGGTCGATGCCGGTCACGTGCTGGAAGGCCTCGTGCAGCGACTTGCCGGCGTCTTCCTCAAGGTGGGCACGGGTCAGACGCACGGTCTTTTCCGCCTCACCGACCCGGATCACCAGCTCGCCGCCCTCGACGATCGGCAGCTCGAACTGGCTGATCTGGTAGCCCTTCGGCAGGTCGGGGTAGAAGTAGTTCTTGCGGGCGAAGATCGACTTGCGATTGATCTTCGCGCCGATGGCCAGCCCGAAGCGCACGGCCTTTTCCATGGCGGCCCGGTTCATCACCGGCAGCACGCCCGGCAGCGCGATGTCGACCGCGCTGGCCTGGGTGTTCGGCTCGGCGCCAAAGGCGACGCTGCTGCCGGAAAAGATTTTCGACTGGGTCGAGAGCTGCGTATGCACCTCAAGCCCGATGACGACTTCCCATTTCATCGCTTCAGTACCTATTTTTCGTAGATTTCCGCAATCACCGGCACCGGCACGTTGTGGCCTGGCACTTTCGGGTTGCTCATCAGGATCTTCAAGCCCTGCCGCGCCAGTTCGACCAGTTCGCGTTCGCTGCGCACACGCACGAAATCACGCTCCAGGTGGGTCGGACTGGCGGCGAGCAGGCCGTCGCGGAACCGGTGCGGCGTCAGCACGGTGCCGATCGCCTTGCCGCGGCGCACGATATGTCGAAGCTTCTCGCTCACGACGCCGGCGCCTGTCGGTGCCAGTCGGTCGACTGCTGGAACTGGTGGGCAACGTTCAGCAGCTGTGCCTCGCGGAAATAGTTGCCGATCAGCTGCACGCCGATCGGACGGCCACTGGCGGAGAAGCCGGCCGGCATGCTCATGCCCGGCAGACCGGCCAGGTTGACCGCCAGCGTGTAGATGTCGGCCAGGTACATCGCGACCGGATCGTCACCCTTCTCGCCCAGGTTCCAGGCCGGGGTCGGCGCCACCGGGCCGAGGATCACGTCGCACTGCGCGAACGCGGCACGGAAATCGTCGGCCAGCAGGCGGCGGATCTTCTGCGCCTGCAGGTAATAGGCATCGTAATAACCGTGCGACAGCACGTAGGTGCCCATCAGGATGCGGCGCTTGACCTCGGCGCCGAAGCCTTCGGCGCGCGATTTTTCGTACATGTCGGTCAGGTCGCGGTATTCGGCCGCACGGTGGCCGTAGCGCACGCCGTCATAGCGGCTCAGGTTCGAGCTGGCTTCGGCCGGGGCGATCACGTAGTAGGCCGGGATCGACAGCTCGGTCTTCGGCAAACTGACTTCGACGATGCTGGCCCCGAGCCGCTTGAGCTCGGCCACGGTCGCATCAACCACCCGCGCCACTTCGGCATCCAGCCCGTCGGTGAAGAATTCGCGCGGCAGGCCGACCTTCAGCCCGGCCAGCGACTGGCCCAGCTCGCGGGTGTAGTCCTCGGCCGGACGGTCGAGGCTGGTCGAGTCGCGTTCGTCGAAACCGGCCATCACGTTCAGCATCAGCGCGCAGTCTTCGGCGGTCTGCGCCATCGGGCCACCCTGGTCCAGCGAACTGGCGAAGGCGACCATCCCGTAACGGCTGACGACGCCATAGGTCGGCTTGATGCCGGTAATGCCGCAGAACGACGCCGGCTGGCGGATCGAGCCGCCGGTATCGGTACCGGTGGCAACCGGCACCAGCCGCGCGGCCACGGCGGCGGCCGAGCCGCCGGAGCTGCCGCCGGGCACCGCGCCGTGATCCCACGGGTTGCGCACCGGGCCATAGAACGAGTTCTCGTTCGACGAGCCCATCGCGAACTCGTCCATATTGGTCTTGCCGACGGTCACGAAGCCGGCCTGCTTGCAGCGCGACACCACGGCGGCGTCATACGGGCCGATAAAGGTGTCGAGCATCCGCGATGCGCAGCTTGTCTTCATGCCTTCGGTGACGAACAGGTCCTTGTGCGCCAGCGGGATGCCGGCGAAACGCGGGGCCTGTCCGGCGGCGCGGGCCGCATCGGCCGCGCGGGCGGCGGCCAGCGCGACGTCGCGGTCGGCAATGGTGATAAAGGCATTGAGTGCCGGGTTGGCGCGTTCGATGCGGTCAAGCGCATCGGCAACCAGTTCGGCCGCCGATGCCTGTTTGCCGGCGAGCGCGTCGGAAAGCTCTTTTAGCGTGTATTCCATGTCGGAGCGGGCAGTATCTTGATATAAAGGGAGGCGGCCGGCACGAGGCCGGGCACGGTAATGCGTTATTCGATGACTTTCGGCACCAGGTAGAGGCCAGCCTCGACCTGCGGCGCCACGGCCTGGAACGCATCGCGGTGATCGGTTTCCGTCACGACGTCCGCACGCAGACGCAGGCTGACGTCCTGGGGATGCGCCATCGGCTCGACACCTTCCGTGTCGACTGCGCGCATCGCCTCGATCAATCCGAGGATGCCATTCAACTGACCTTGCACCGCCATCCGTTCCTCGTCGCTGACCCGGAGCCGGGCAAGCCGGGCAATCCGGGTGACATCTTCGGTCGTGAGCGCCATAAAAACCTCGTTAATGCCTTAATATTTAGAACTTTGTAGGGTATCATACCGCGCCGTTTCGCCCAAGCTTCCGCCACCGGCGGATTTGCCCCCACACACGGAATTTCGGGCCGTCGCAAAACGCGGCGTCCCTGATCAGGATTGTTACATGCTCCGTTCCATTACCGGTTATTTCTCTCACGATCTCGCGATCGACCTTGGCACCGCCAACACGCTGATTTACGTCACCGGCAAGGGCATCGTGCTTAACGAACCCTCTGTGGTCTCGATCCACCACGAGTCGAATTCGAACAAGAAGACCATTCTCGCCGTCGGCCTCGAAGCCAAGAAAATGCTCGGCCGCACCCCGGGAAGCATCTCGGCGATCCGCCCGATGAAGGACGGCGTGATCGCTGACTTCACCGTCACCGAGCAGATGCTCAAGCAGTTCATCAAGAAGGTCAGCCCGAGCCGCTTCCTGTCGTCCAGCCCGCGCATCGTGATCTGCGTGCCGTGCGGCTCGACCCAGGTCGAGCGCCGCGCCATCAAGGAATCCGCGCTCGGCGCCGGCGCGCGTCGCGTCGAACTGATCGAAGAGCCGATGGCCGCGGCCATCGGTGCCGGCCTGCCGGTCGAGGAAGCCACCGGTTCGATGGTGGTCGACATCGGCGGTGGCACGACCGAAGTCGGCGTGATCTCGCTGGGCGGCATCGTCTACTCGAACTCGGTTCGCGTCGGCGGCGACAAGTTCGACGAGTCGATCATCAACTACATCCGTCGCAACTACGGCATGCTGATCGGTGAGACCACGGCCGAAGAGATCAAGAAGACCATCGGTTCCGCCTTCCCGGGCGCCGAAGTCCGCGAGATGGAAGTCAAGGGCCGCAACCTGGCCGAAGGCATTCCGCGCTCGTTCACCGTGTCGTCGAACGAAATCCTCGAAGCGCTGACCGAGCCGCTGAACCAGATCGTGTCCGCCGTGAAGATCGCGCTGGAACAGACGCCGCCGGAACTCGGCGCCGACATCGCCGACAAGGGCATGGTGCTGACCGGTGGTGGCGCGCTGCTGCGCGACATCGACCGCCTGCTGCAGGAAGAAACCGGCCTGCCGGTGTTCGTTGCCGAAGACCCGCTGACCTGCGTGGTTCGCGGCTCCGGCAAGGCGCTCGACAAGCTCGACAAGGCCATCGGCACCATCTTCACCAACGATTGATCCCTTTGCAGTCGAGACGGCCGGCCAGCGATGGCCGGCCACTGACGGCCCACAGACTGCCGCATGGACTTTTCCAGCCAACCGAGATTCTTTCGCCGCGGTACGACACCGCTGACCCGCCTGATTGCCTGCGGGTCGCTGTCGCTCGCGCTGATGGTCACTGACAGCCGCCTGCACCTGCTCGAGCATATTCGCGAGACGGTGGCGGTCGCCCTTTATCCGCTGCAGTGGCTGGTCAATACCCCGATCGAGGCGGCGGTGCGCGCCAGCGACTTCTTCACCGCCCAGGCGGTGCTGGAGCGCGAAAACCACACCCTGCGCAACGAACAGCTGATGCTGTCGGCCAAGCTGCAGCGCCTGGCCAATCTCGAACAGGAAAACCGCGAACTGCGCTCGCTCGGTGGCCTGAAGCCGCAGAAGCAGGGCCACGAGCAGTTCGCCGAAATCCTGTACCAGAGTCGCGACCCGTTCACCCGCAAGCTGATCATCGACCAGGGCGACCAGAGCGGCATCCAGCCCGGCATGCCGGTCATCGATGCCCACGGCCTGCTGGGTCAGGTGTCGCGGGTTGCCCCGCTGACCAGCGAAGTCACGCTGATCACCGAGAAGGATTCCGCCGTTCCGGTCATGGTGTCGCGCAACGGACTGCGCGCGCTGCTGTTCGGTACCGGCGGCGGCGTCGAAGTCCGCTTCCTGCCGTCCACCGCCGAAATCGAGGCCAACGACCTGCTGGTCACCTCGGCCATCGACGGCACCTATCCGCCCGGCCTGGCCGTCGCCAGGGTGCTGAAGGTCGAACACAATGTTGGCGGCGCCTTCGCCCGCGTCATCTGCACCCCGCTGGGTGAAGTCGACCGCGGCCGCTTTGCGCTGGTGCTGCAGCAGCAGCCCGAGCTGCCGGCCCCGCCGCCAGAGCCGGTGCCGAAACCCCAGAAGAAGAAGAACCGCCGCGCTGGCGGCGACGAATAGGCCCATGGACAAACCGAGAGAACTGCTCAAGCCGATCAAGGCGCGCTGGATCCTGTTATCCGTGGCCCTGGCCCTGGTCGTCGAGCTGCTGCCGCTGGGCGGCAGTACCCGCTTCCTGCCCGACTTCGCCGCGCTGATGGTGATGTACTGGTCCATCAACCAGCCGTCGCGCTTCGGCATCGTGCTGGCCTTTCTGGTCGGCATCGCCTGCGACTTCACCAGCGCCAGCGTCATCGGCCAGCACGCGCTGGCCTACACCTTCACCACCTACCTGATCACGCTGCGCCAGCGTCAGGTGGTCATGTACAACCTCGGCCAGCAGGCACTGGTCGTGCTGGCGCTGCTGCTGCTGAACCAGGCCATCATGTGGATTACCCGCGTCGCACTGGGCAGCGCCCCGGTGGGTCTCGGTTATTTCACCTCGCCGTTCGTCGGCGCCCTGCTGTGGCCGCTGGTCACCAATATCCTGATCATTCCGCAGCGCCGCGGGCGCCCGGGCTGACGCGATGCTGTCTTTTCGACGCCGGTTCCGGTTCAAAGCGCTGTGGCGCGCCGACTCCCCGTCCGCCCAGCAGCAGGACAGCCAGTTCCAGATCCGGCTGGTCGTCGCCTTTGCGGCAATGGTGTTCGCGTTTTTCCTGCTGTTCACCCGCTTCGTGTTCCTGCAGGTACTGCAGCACGACCACTTTTCCACCCTGGCGCAGCAGAACCGGATTTCGCTGGTGCCGGTCGAGCCGAACCGCGGGCTGATTGTCGACCGCAACGGCGAGATTCTGGCGCAGAATTATTCGGCCTACACGCTGGAACTGACGCCGTCCAAGATCGACGATCTCGATGCCACCATCGCCGAAGTCGGCAAGCTGGTCGAGGTCACGCCGCGCGACCTGCGCCGCTTCCGCAAGCTGCTGGGCGAGTCGCGCAATTTCGAGAGCGTGCCGCTGAAGGTCAAGCTGACCGATGTCGAGATCGCCCGCATCGCCGCCCAGCGCTATCGCCTGCCCGGCGTCGACATCAATGCCCGCCTGTTCCGTGACTATCCGTTCAAGAACCTGCTGTCGCACGTGATCGGCTATATCGGCCGCATCAACCAGAAAGACCAGGACATGCTCGAGGAGACCGAGCAGATTTCAAATTATCGCGGCAGTACCCATATCGGCAAGACCGGGCTGGAAAAGGTCTACGAGGAAGAACTGCACGGCGTCACCGGTTTCGAGGAAGTCGAGACCGACGCCGGCGGCCGCGCCATCCGCACCCTGCGCCGCACCCCGCCGCGCAACGGCAAGATCCTGAAGCTCGCGCTGGACATCCGCCTGCAGCAGAAAGCCAGCCAGCTGTTTGCCGGCCGGCGCGGCGCCCTGGTCGCCATTGACCCGGCGACCGGCGGCGTGCTGGCCTTCCTGTCCGAGCCCGGCTTCGATCCGAACCTGTTTATCGACGGCATCGACAGCCAGACCTGGAAAGATCTGAACGACGACTGGAAGAAACCGCTGGTCAACCGCGCGCTGCGCGGCCTGTACCCGCCCGGCTCGACCTTCAAGCCGTTCATGGCCATGTCCAATCTGGAAGCCGGCTTCCGCAGCCCGGACTACGCGATCGCCGACCCCGGTTACTTCACGCTGCCGGGCAGCTCGCACCGCTTCCGCGACTCGTTCCCGAGCGGCCGCGGTTCGGTCAACCTGTTCAAGGCGATCCAGGTCTCCAGCGACACTTACTTTTACAAGCTGGCCTGGGACATGGGTATCGACCGCCTTGCGCCGCAGCTGGCCAAGTTCGGCCTCGGCACCCAGACCGGCATCGACCTCGACCACGAGGCGCGCGGCGTGCTGCCGTCGCGGGAATGGAAGGCCAGGCGCTTCGCCCGCTACCCGGAAAACGTGCGTCGCTGGATGCCGGCCGACGTGGTGCCGATCGGCATCGGCCAGGGCTACAACACCTACACACCGCTGCAGATGGCCAATGCAACCGCGATTCTCGCCAACGGTGGCAAGGTGTTCAAACCGCATGTGGTGCAGGAAATCATCGACCCGGCCACGCATGCGCCGACCCGGGTATCGGCACTGCCGATTCGCGACAACCATTTCAATCCGAAGAACGTCAATTTCGTCAAGGAAGCCATGGCGGCGGTGCTGAAGCCTGGCGGTACCGGGGCCCGCATCGGCGCCGGCCTGCAGTACGACATGGCCGGCAAGACCGGCACCGCGCAAGTGGTGCAGATCAAGCAGGGGGCCAAGTACAACGCCGCAGCCCTGGCCGAGCAGCACCGCGACCACTCGTGGTTCATCGCCTTCGCACCGGTCGATCAGCCGAAAATCGCGGTCGCCGTCATCGTCGAGAACGGTGGCTGGGGCGCCGCCGCCGCTGCGCCGATCGTCCGCCAGCTGGTCGATTTCTACCTGCTCGACAATGGCAAGACCCCGTTGATCCACCCCGGTGACGAGGTACCTGCGCCCGATGCCGAAGCGGCGGCCGCCACGCCGGCCAAACCATCGCGCAAGCCCGGCGCACCGGCAGGGAAACCGGCCGCCGCACCGCCGCGCGGTGTCGAAGAGGTACCCGAGGAATAACATGTCGCAATCCAGCAACCTGATCGGCCGCATCTTCGAGCGCATCAAGGCGCCGGTGGACGGCTGGCTGTTCCTGTTCACCATCCTGATCTTCATCGTCAGCCTGGTGGTGCTGTACAGCGCCTCGAACCAGAATCTGGACAAGGTGCTGAACAAGATGGCGTTCATGGCCATCGCCCTCGGCGTGATGTGGGCGATTGCCAACATCAAGCCGGAGCAGCTGATGCAGCTCGCGCTGCCCGGCTACCTGATCGGCGTCCTGCTGCTGGTCGGTGTGGCGCTGTTCGGCGAGGTGGTCAATGGCTCGCGGCGCTGGCTCGACATCGGCGTCACCCGCATCCAGCCATCGGAAATCCTCAAGATCATGGTGCCGATGGTGCTGGCGTGGTTCTTCCAGAAAAACGAAAGCAGCCTGCGCTGGTTTCACTTCGTGATCGGGGCGCTGGTCATCGCCGTGCCGGTCGCCTTCGTGCTCAAGCAGCCCGACCTCGGCACGGCATCGCTGATCGCCGCCGCCGGCTTCTACGTGATCTTCCTCGCCGGCCTGCCTTGGCGCGTGCTGCTGATCGGCCTGCTGGGCTTTGGTGCCACGCTGCCGGTGATCTGGAACATGATGCACGACTACCAGCGCCAGCGCGTGCTGACGCTGCTGGACCCGACCCAGGACCCGCTCGGTGCCGGTTACCACATCATCCAGTCGATGATCGCCATCGGCTCCGGCGGCCCGCTCGGCAAGGGCTGGCTGGCCGGTACCCAGACTCACCTGGAGTTCATCCCGGAACGGACCACCGACTTCATTTTCGCCGTCTATGCCGAGGAATTCGGCCTGCTCGGCAACGGCATCCTGCTGGTGCTGTACCTGCTGGTCATCGGCCGCGGGCTGATGATCGCGGCCAAGTCCACCAATCTGTTCGGCCGCCTGATGGCGGGCTCGCTGACGCTGTCGTTTTTCACCTATGCTTTCGTCAACATGGGCATGGTGTCCGGCATCCTGCCCGTGGTCGGTGTGCCGTTGCCGCTGGTCAGCTACGGCGGCACCGCCATGGTGTCGATCCTGGTCGGTTTCGGCATGCTGATGTCGATCCAGAAACACAGGCCACTGATCAAGCGCTGAGCGCCGACAGGACTGTTCAGGCACGCCGGGCGGTGATAATGTTCATCCGTTATTTTGCTTGGCGCAAATAGAACAAAAGGTTATATGAAAATGCGTAAATTCCTTGCTGTGCTGGCACTCGTCGGCCTGAGCACCACCACCCTGGCTGCCGACCTGCTCGATACGGTGCAGGCCCGCGGCACGCTGAAAATCGCCACCGAAGGCACCTACCCACCGTTCTCGTTCAAGGACAAGCAGCAGCAACTGACTGGCTTCGATGTCGAGATCGGCCGCGAGATCGCCAGGCGCCTGAAGGTCAAACCGGAGTTCGTGCAGAGCGAGTGGAGCGGCATGCTGGCCGGTCTGCAGGCCGGCAAGTACGACATTGCACTGAACCAGGTGTCGGTGACGCCGCAGCGTCAGCAGATCTTCGACTTCAGCGTGCCGTACACGATTTCCAGCGCCCAGTTGGTGGTGCGCAAGAATGAAACCCGCGTCTTCCGCTCGCTGGACGATCTGAAGGGCAAGAAGCTCGGCGTCGGCCAGGGCAGCAACTACGCCGACATGGCGAAGAAGGTCGACGGCGTCGAGGTCAAGACTTACCCGGGCGCACCGGAATACCTGCAGGATCTGGCCACCGGCCGCATCGATGCCGCGCTGAACGACAGCCTGATGATTCCGTTCTCGATCAAGGAATCGCGCCTGCCGGTCAAGGCCGGCGCGCCGGTCGGCGACCTGACCACCATGGCGGTGCCGTTCGCCAGGGGCAATCCGAAATTCAAGACCGCCGTCGACGCCGCGCTGAACGGCATGAAGAAGGACGGCACGTTCAGGACGCTGTCGGTCAAGTGGTTCGGCATCGACGTCTCGAAGGCGCCGGCGCACAAGAAGTAACTAGCGGGTACGCATGAGCGACACCGCCCGGTCGGGCGGTGTCGCTTTTTCGGGAGAAGAAATGAACTGGATGGAACTGCTGCAGACCGCGCTGCCGGTCATGCTGGCCGGGGCCGGCTACACCTTGATGTTTGCCGTGACCAGCATGGTGCTGGGACTGGCGCTGGGCTTCGCCGTGGCGCTACTGCGCGTCGCCCGGGTGCCGGTGCTGGCCCCGATTGCCGCCACCTATGTCAGCCTGATGCGCGGCACGCCGCTGCTGGTGCAGATTTTCGTCATCTACTACGGGCTGCCGAGCGTCGGCATCGAGTTCTCGCCGGTGCCGGCCGGCATTCTGGCGCTGACGCTGAATGTCGCCGCCTACCTGTCGGAATCGATGCGCGGCGCACTGGCCGGCGTCGAGCGCGGGCAATGGGATGCCGGGCTGTCGCTGGGCTTCACCTGGTGGCAAAGCATGCGCTACATCATCGCGCCGCAGGCGCTGCGCCTGGCCGTGCCCAGCCTCGCCAACAGCCTGATCTCGCTGATCAAGGACACGTCGCTGGTCTCGGTCATCACCGTGGGCGAGCTGATGCTGGCCACCAAGGACGTGATCGCACAGACCTTCCAGCCACTGCCGCTGTACCTGGCCGCAGCCGGTATCTACTGGCTGCTGAGTTTTCTGTTCGAGCGGGTACAGAAGCGGGTGGAAACCCGCCTCGCCGTCGCGCACCGGCACTGAGCCGGTACGTGCCGCTGGCGTCAGGCCAGCTCCGACCTCGCCAGCGTAGCCCCCTCATCTGCCCGGAGCAGACCAGCATGCCCAAATTGAAACGAGCCGCATTGAGCGGCTCGTTGGCGAGGGTGGATGAACGTGTTAAAGAACGCTGTCTGTCCATGACGCGGTTTCAAACATGCCGGCGTTACGGGCCGGCCCCTCTGTTTCCCCGTGGTCGCGCATCGATATCGCGTGTACGGCGGCTGGGGACCCCGTGCGCGCTGGGCGCAGTGGCGCGGGTCGGTTTCCGCCCTGACTGGCTACGGGACTCACCATCATGCAACGACGGCCTGCACCGCCCTGCACTGTGTTTGTAGCCCGCTTCCGGCCTCTCCGCCAATGCATGGCAAATGAAAAACGCCAGCAATGAATGCTGGCGTCGTAAAGTGATGCTGGCCCGCCCGACTACAGCCCGCCGTAGGAATGCAGGCCGGTCAGGAACATGTTCACGCCGATAAAGGCGAACGTGGTCACCAGCAGGCCGATGATGGCCCACCACGACAGCACGGCACCGCGCCAGCCCTTGACCAGACGGACATGGAGCCACGCCGCGTAGTTCAGCCAGACGATCAGCGCCCAGGTTTCCTTCGGGTCCCAGCTCCAGTAGCCACCCCAGGCATCCGCCGCCCACATCGCGCCAAGGATGGTGGCGATGGTGAAGAACAGGAAGCCGACGGCAATGGCACGGTACATGACTTCGTCGAGCACTTCCGGCTTCGGCAGGCGACCGCTGAGCACGCCCTTCGCCGACAGCCGCTCGGCGATGCCGAGCATGGCCGACAGCGAGAACGCACCATAGCCGATGAAGTTCGCCGGGACATGGATCTTCATCCACCACGACTGCAGCGCCGGAATCAGCGGCTGGATTTCATGCGCGCCGCGGCTGAAGGCATACCAGAGGATGAAGCCGACCGCGGCCGAGATCACCATCAGCACGAATGCACCCATCTGCCGGGCCTGATAGCGGGCCTCGTAGTACAGGTACATCAGTGCGGTCACCAGACAGAACAGGATGAATACTTCATACAGATTGGATACCGGAATGTGACCGATATCCGGGCTGATCAGATAGCTCTCGTCCCAGCGCACGAACAGGCCGGTCAGGCCCATGACCGCGCCGGCCCAGGTCAGCCCGCTGCCGACCCGGGTGCCGAACTCGCTGCGTGCCAGCACGCCGACCCAGTACACCAGCGTGGCCAGGAAGAACAGCACGCACATCCACATGATCGCCGACTGGCTGGACAGCATGTACTTGAGCAGGAAAAGCTTCTGGCCATTGGCCAGGTCGCCGTCATACAGCGCGATGGCCGCCACGGCCAGGGCGCCGCTCAGCGGGAAGAACCAGCGCCACGGCTTCCAGAACACGCCCAGCGCGATCAGGCCGACGGTACAACCGGCCAGAATCGCGTGTTCGTAGACGTCCATATAGGCACCGTACTGCGCGACGGCGATGCCGGCGGCGGCGATGATGACCAGCGCGTACAGTACGTCCTTGATCAGGCCGGTCCGCAGCGGGGGGCTGTCAGGCCGGTTCTTGGCTACGAGTTCCATCGGAAACGCTCCTCAGCAGGGGATTACAGGTGTTCGATGGCGTCGCGATGGCGATCGAAATCGCGGTCGAGATCGCTGGTCTTGCGGTTGGAGGCCATGGCCATCCGGCTGTTGCCCTCAGGCTGGATCAGCACCCACAGCCGCAGCTCGCGCACATAGAACATGAACAGGATGCCGGCCACCAGCAGCAGCGAGCCGAGATAGACCACGTTCTTGCCCGGCGAGCGCGTCATCTGCAACCCGGAGGCCTTGACCTCGTCAAAGCCGGTCAGCTGCAGGAACAGCGGCGAGCCATAGTCGCGGCTGGCGCTGTAGGCAACCAGACTGTCGAGCAGGAAGCGGTAGCTGTTTTCATTCAGCGGCAGCGGTTCCAGTTGCGCCTGGCGACGGGCCACGTCCTGCAGGTCGATGATCGCGCCCTGCAGGATTTTCACATAAGTCTGTGCCACGGCTTGTCTTTTCTCTTCCGGCACCTTCTGGTCGAGGAAGTTTTCCAGCCCGGCGAAACCCTGCTGCGAGAAGCGCGCCAGCACCCATTCGACGCTGCCGGCAAACTGGCGGGCAAGCGACGCGTCGATCGCGCCGCCGGCTTCCGCCTTGGCGGCCGCGCGGCGCGCCACTTCGCCGTACAGGGCCGGGTTCTGCAGCGCATTCTTCAGCCGCATGAAGCTGTCCAGCTTGCCCTCGGCATCCAGCGGATAACGCAGGAACGACATCGGGCCACCAACCTGGGTACGCACGCCGCTGACGATATAGCTGTGACCTTCGAGCTGGATCGGCGCCATGTAGGTCATGTACTCGAGCGCCTGACCCTGCGCATCGCGCAGTTTGAACTGGATGCTCGGGCCGAGGTTCTTCACCTGCTTGTCATGGTTGACCCGGCTGGCGTCGGCCAGCAGGCCCTGCAGGTTCTTCTTCACGCCCATCGCCGAGTTGTCGGCGACCGACTCGACGTTGAATGGCCGGAAATCGCCGAATTCCAGCGTATAGCGCTTGCCGTCGATGACCAGCGGCTGACCGTTCATCGACTTGCCGCGCAGTGTGACCGGCTTGTCCAGCGGACGGTTCAGGTCCCAGGCGGCAAATTCGAGCCCGGAGCCGCCATCGCCGAAGCTGGCCTGGTAGATCGACACGCCATCGATGGTCAGCGGGTGGTTGACCTCGATGGTGGCGGCGGTTTCCTTGCCGTTCTGCTTGTCGGTCACCACCACATCGCTGGCGAAGCGCTTCGGCATCCCGTTCGTGTAGTAGTCAACATGGAATTTTTTCAGCGTGACGATGAACGGCAGTTCCTGCACGAAGTAGCCGTTGCCGGCATTCAGGAACACCACGTCGGCCGACTGGTTTTCCGGCAGCGTGACATTGCCGCGGAACGACAGGTTGCCATCGCCGAGCCGGCTCTTTTCCGGCACCTGGCTTTGCGGCACGTCGCGGACTTCCGCGCTGGCGCGGCCGAACAGTTCGGCCAGTTTCAACGGCACGTTGCCGTCGATCAGGCCGCCGATACAGATCACCACCATCGCGATGTGGGCCAGGAAGTAGCCGAGCCTGTTGGCCGCGCCCTTCTTGGCCGCCAGCATCAGGCCGTCGTCGCGCTGCAGGCTGCGCACGCTGAAGCCCTGCGCTTTCAGGTAGGCCTCGACCTTGTCAGCCGGCAGCGCGCGCTCGATGCGGGCGCTGTGGGTCATGGCGGCCAGCGACTGGCTGGTCGCGCGTTCGCGGAAGGCCTTCATGTCCTTGATGAAGCCCGGCGCATTGCGCCAGATGCACAGCGTGGTCGAGGTGACCAGGAACACCAGGATCAGCAGGAACCAGCCGGAGTGGTAGACGTCGAACAGGCCGAGCGTGCGGTAGACCTCGAACCAGAACGAGCCGAACTCGAATGCATAGTTCGAGTACGGCTCGTTCTGCTTGAGGACCGTGCCGATCACCGAGGCGATGGCGAGGATGGTAAGGAGCCCGATGGCGAAACGCATCGAGCTGAGCAATTCGTAGAGGCTGGCGGCAAAGCCAGTCTGGCGGCGTTTGGACGTCATGGACCACACAATGTAAAGAGGGGGAGGCATTGACCTCCCCCTGTGTATCACGGCCGGATGAAAGCCGACTTAATCCGAATCAGGCCGTTTCATGCCCGGCCTCAGCGCAGGCCGGACACGTAGTTGGACACCGCCTTGATTTCGGTGTCGGACAGACGCGCGGCGATGTCGGACATCACCTTGTTGTTCGCGCGCTCGCCCTTCTTGAACGCAAGCATCTGCGCCTCGACGTAGCCTGCGTGCTGTGCGCCCAGATGCGGGTACTGGCCGGGGATGCCGGCGCCGGCGGGACCGTGACAGGCCATACAGGCCGGCACTTTCCGATCGGCAACGCCACCACGGTAGATCGTGGCTCCCGCCTTGATGGTGGTCTTGTCGGCGGCTTCGCGCGGCTTCAGCTTCTGCTCGTTGAAGTAGGCAGCCACATTGCGCATGTCATCTTCGGACAGCGTGGACGCCATCCCCAGCATGATGGCGTTCTGGCGCTTGCCCGATTTGAACTCGTGCAGTTGCTTGGCAATGTACTCGGCGTGCTGACTGGCGAGGGACGGATTGGCCGCCGCCACGCTGTTGCCGTCGGCGCCGTGACACGCCGCACACACTTGTTCGGCGATCACTTTGCCTTTTGCCGGGTCGGCCTTGGGGACGGCAGGGGCCGGGTTTGCCAGCGCGCCCGTGACCAGGGAGAGGCCGGCAACCGCCAACAGCATGTTGATTTTCATGGGTTCTCCTAGCGAAAGAAGTCGCAAATCCTTGGCGGACGTAGTATTTTCAAACCACTTATTCTATACCAAATGATTTTAAGCAGACTACCGATGCCGTTGTTCCAGAATGCAACTTTCTTTACCACCGTCAACCATATCAAGGATCTGCCCGATACGGCGGCCGAAGTCGCCTTCGTTGGCCGCTCGAACGCCGGCAAATCCAGCGCGTTGAACACCCTCGCCAACCGCACCCGGCTGGCCTTCGTCTCGAAGACGCCGGGTCGCACCCAGCATATCAACTTTTTCAAGCTGGACACCGGCGGCGAGGACTACCTGGTCGACCTTCCGGGCTACGGCTATGCCGAAGTGCCCGAAGCGATCCGCACCCACTGGGTCGAACTGCTTGGCCGCTACCTGCAAACCCGGGAAAGCCTGATCGGCCTGCTGATGATCATGGATTCGCGCCATCCGCTGAAAGACCTGGATGTGCGAATGCTGAATTTCTTCCGCGTGACCAATCGCCCGGTCCACATCCTGCTGTCCAAGGCCGACAAGCTGAGCCGCCAGGACCAGCAGAAGACCCTGGCCGCCGTCCGCCATGCACTGGACGACTACCCGGGGGTCAGTGTCCAGCTGTTCTCCAGCTCGAAGAAAACCGGCGTGGCCGAGGTCGAGGCCGTGGTGTCGGCATGGTTTGCCGATCGCCAGCCGCCGCATGACGACGTGCTGCTGGACGAGGAGCCGGACCGCGACGAATAAACGCCGCCTGCGCGACGGACGGCGGGCAGTGCCGGGAACTTTTCCCCTGCCCGCGCGGCCGAAGTCGGAGTGTCCGGCGTGGATGACGCGCAGCAACCTGCGCCGCTGCGGCGGATAAAAGGGAAGCGGCAACATCGCCGCCCCCGAACGCAGACGGTTGCGCCCGGAAGTGCGAACACCTCCCGCTTCTCCTCCCTGAGCGGGAGCCCGGCCTCCAGGCCAGGCATTCAGCCCTGAGTCGCACCCCTGTCGCTCAGGGCTTTTCTTGCGCCCTCGCCACCAGCACCGACTTGTGTACCGGCTCAATCAGCCACTCCAGCCGGGCAGCCATCGCCGGGCTGACATGAATCCCGCCCTCTCCGTCCACCAGCAGCACCGACTGGATGCCAAAACGTCCGGCCGCACGCAGCGCCCCTGCCGCACCGGCAAAATACACCGGCTTGCTGGCCACATCGGAACGCAGTCCCCGGTCGGTGCCACGTTCCACCAGCACCGTCACTGCCTGTACCCGGCAGCGGGCGTTGCCGTCGCGCGGGTCGATCAGGTGACAGTAGCGCTGGCCGTCGAGCATGAAAAAGCGCTGGTAGTCACCCGAGGTGCCCATGGCCTCGCCCGGCTGCAAGGCGACCACCGCCATCGCGCGCGGGTCGCGCGGATGCTGGATGCCGACCTTCCAGCGCACGCCGGGCGCCTTCTCCCCCAGCGCCAGTACATTGCCGCCGATATTGATCAGCGCATCGCGTACCCCGTGCCGATGCAGGATATCGGCGACCCGGTCCAGCGCCCAGCCCTTGGCCAGCCCGCCGAAATCCAGTGCCACATCGGGGTTGCGGCTGCGGGCCATGCCGTCGGCGACCGTGATGTCGAGGGTGGACGGATGCAGGGCGAGCACGGCGCGAAGGGCTGCTGTCGGCGGGGCGACCGGCGCAAAGCGGTCGGCGTGAAAACCCCAGAGTTCAACCAGCCGGCCGATGGCCGGATTGAACAGCCCGTCGCTGTTTCTCTCGCCGTCCTGCGCCAGCCGGATCAGGCCGGCCAGTTCGGCATCGACCGGCGCGGCGCGGCCGGCCGCGAACGCCTGGTTCAGCCGCACCACGTCGCTGCCGGCCTGCCAGGCATGCAGCTTGTTGTGCATCCGGTCCAGTTCGGCCAGTGCAGCAGTGACGGCGGGTGCTGCCTGCGCCTGTGGCAGATTGGCAACACTGACCTCGACCCGGGTTCCGAATACATAGCTTTCCTGCCGGTACGGCTCGGGCCGGTCGGCGCAGGCGGTCACCGCCAGCAGCGCGGCGGCAGCGAGCAGCCACCGTCGCCAGCCGCCGGCCGTCAGCTGGCCAGACAATGCTTCTCGATGGCGGCGATGAACATCCCGGCCACGTCCAGCCCGGTCTGGTCCATGATTTCGCGGAAGCAGGTCGGGCTGGTGACGTTGATTTCCGTCATGCAGTCGCCGATCACGTCCAGTCCGACCAGCAGCAGACCCTGGGCGGCCAGGCGCGGGCCGATGGCCTCGGCGATCCGGCGATCGTTCGCCGTAAGCGGACGGGCCACGCCGCGGCCACCGGCGGCCAGGTTGCCGCGCGTCTCGCCGGCCAGCGGAATGCGCGCCAGGCAGTAATCGACCGGCACGCCGTCGATCAGCAGGATGCGCTTGTCGCCATCGACGATCTCCGGCAGATAGCGCTGGACCATCAGCGTGCGCGTGCCGCGCCCGGTCATGACTTCCAGCACCGAACCCAGGTTCGGGTCGGTCGGCGTCAGCCGGAAAATGCCGTCGCCACCCATGCTGTCCAGCGGTTTGAGGATCGCATCGCCATGTTCGGTCACGAAGGCGCGCAGCGCGGCCATGTCACGGCTGACCAGGGTCGGGGCAATGAAGTCCGGGTACTGGAGGATGGCGAGCTTTTCATTGTGATCGCGGATCGCCTGGCCCCGGTTGAAGCAGCGCGCACCATGCCGCTCGGCCAGACTCATCAGGTGGGTCGCGTACAGGTACTCGTCGTCGAACGGCGGGTCCTTGCGCATCACTACCGCGTCGAACGCGGCCAGGTCGTGCACGGCGGTATCGCCGGGCACATACCAGTCATCGCGCTGACCGGTCAGTCCGATTGCGGTGGCCTCGGCCAGCACCCGCCCGTCGCGGGCGAACAGCTGCCGGGGTTCCAGCGCATACAGCGTGTGACCGCGTGCGGCTGCCGCCTCCATCATGGCGAAGGTGGAGTCCTTGTAGGTCTTGAAGCTGGCGAGCGGGTCAGCGATGAAGGCAATTTTCATGGGAATATTTTCCTGGGTCCGCGCCGGTTCAGCCTTGAGCCGGATCAGTGGCTTCGAGTTCGCGCGATGCCGCCAGCAGCGCCAGCCGCGCAACGACGCCATAGGCGTACAGCCGGTTGGTCGAGCATTCCGGCCCGCAGGTCATGTCCGGCAGGCAGGCCGCATCGAAGGTCATCGGCGTGAAATGCATGCCCGGCGCATTGAGGTTCTCGTCTACGCCGCGGCCCTCGTGCACCCGGTAGAAGCCGCCGACCACATGGCGGTCGATCATGTAGATGACCGGCTCGGCCACCGCATCAGCCACCGTCTCGAAGGTATAGACCCCTTCCTGGACGATGACTTCGCTGACCTGCTGGCCTTCCTTGATCACCGACATTTTGTTGCGCTGCTTGCGGTTCAGCCCGACCACGTCGTCCGGGCTCTTGGCGGTCATCACGCCCATGCCGTAGGTGCCGGCATCGGCCTTGACGATCACGAACGGCGTTTCGCTGATGCCGTGTTCGCGATATTTGGCACCGATCCGCGCCAGCTGGTCGCTGACCGCGTCGGCCAGTACCTGCTCGCCCTGGCGCTCGTGGAAATCCAGCCCGCCGCAGGCGGCAAAGTACGGATTGACGAACCACGGGTCGATCGACAGCAGTTCGCCGAACTCGTTGGCCACGCTGTCATAGGCGGCAAAGTGGTGGGTCTTGCGGCGCACGTCCCAGCCGGCATGCAGCGGCGGCAGCACGTTCTGTTCGAGATCGCGCAGCAGCGCCGGCGCGCCGGCCGACAGGTCGTTGTTCAGCAGGATCAGGCACGGATTGAAGCCGTCGGCCAGCACCAGCCGGTTGCCGCGCCGTTCGATCGGTTCCAGCGTCAGCGTGTCGCCGTCCGGCAGGTCGAACACCGTCGGTGCGGTGATTTCCGCCAGCAGGCTGCCGATGCGGACCCGGAAGCCGGCCTGCGACAGGATGCGCGCCAGTGCCGCGACATTTTTCAGATAGAAAGTGTTGCGGGTGTGGTTTTCCGGAATCAGCAGGATGCTCTTGGCGTCGTTGCAGGCCCGCTCCACCGCATGGGTGACGGCCTGCACCGCCAGCGGCTGCGCATCGCGTCCCAGATTGTTGAAGCCGCCCGGGAACAGGTTCATGTCCACCGGCGCCAGCTTGAAACCGCTGTTGCGCAAGTCGACCGAGCCATAGAACGGCGGCGCATGCTCGGCGAACTGACGACGGAACCAGTGTTCGATCTGCGGTTGTCCGGCGAGCAGGCGTCGCTCGAGTTCGATGAGCGGTGCGGTCTGACAAGAAGCAAGCGACGTGACGGGCATGGTGTCCCCTTGGGGAGGTTTGTATACAAACGGCGTTGATGGCGATCGCCGGGTCATTTTTCAAGAGTAGCCGGCGAAATTAGTCAAGGCAGCTGCCCTGGCCACGCGTCGCCGAAATGCGTCTGGTACTGCCGCGCCAGGCCCGGCCAGTCGAATACATGGTTCTGTCCGCCGCGGCTGGCAATCTTGATGGCGCCCAGCATCGACGCCAGCCGGCCCGACGCCAGCCAGCCCAGTCCATGACTGATGCCGTACAGCAGACCGGCACGATACGCATCGCCGCAACCGGTCGGGTCCACGACCCGCTCCACCGGCACGCCCTCGATACGATAATGCCGGTCGGCATAGATGTCCGAACCCTGTGCACCACGGGTCACCACCAGTGCCTCGACCCGTCCGGCCAGTTGCGACAGCGTCAGACCGGTACGCGCCTGCATCATTTCGGCCTCGTAGTCGTTCAGCGCCAGATAGGTCGCCCGCTCGATCATTTCCTGCAGTTCGGCGTCCGACAGCAGCGGCAATTCCTGGCCCGGGTCGAAAAAATACGGCACGCCGGCAGCGGACAGCTCGCGCGCATGCTGCAGATCGGCCTGGTGGCCGCTCGGGGCGACGATGGCAAGCTCGATGCCGGGCATCTGCCCGGCATGGTTCAGCGTCGCGAAATCGGTGGCACCCGGATGGAAGGCGGTGATCTGGTTGTCGTCGCGATCCGAGGTGATGAAACACTGCGCGGTATAACAGTCGGCAATCTCGCGAATGCCGTCGGTACGCAGTCCCTGTCGTTGCAGATGCTGGCGATACGGGCCGAAATCGTCACCGGCCGACGACAGGATGACCGGGTCGCCACCCAGCATTTTCAGGTTGTAGGCGATATTGCCGGCGCATCCGCCGAACTCGCGCCGCAAGTGCGGCACCATGAAACACACCGACAGCTTGTGCAGTTGATCGGGCAGAATATGCTTGCTGAACGAATCCTGGAACGTCAGCAAGGTGTCATAAGCAATGGAACCGCAGACCAGCACGGACATGGGCCGGCTCCTGTATGTCGTAATCCGCCCATTCTAAGATGGTTCGCGCTCCCCCCTGAAAGGCCCGCAATGAAAAAATCCTCCCTCCTTCTGCTCTCCGCGCTGCTGTTCGGTGCCGCGCCGGCCGTCAGCCTGGCCGCGCCGCCGTTCGACGGCATCAGCTATGCGGACCTGCAGGGCAAGCCGCACGGCTTTGAAGCGTGGCGCGGGCGGGTGGTGGTGGTGAACTTCTGGGCGACCTGGTGTGCGCCGTGTCGCGAGGAAATGCCGATGCTGAACACGTTCAGCCAGAAATGGGGCCCGCATGGCGTGACCGTGGTCGGCGTCGCCATCGACGACAAGGTGTCGGTACGCAACTTCGTCAATCAGTTCGGCATCACCTATCCGGTGCTGATCGGCGACCAGAGCGCCATGAATCTGCTGCGCGCCGCCGGCAACAAGGTCGGTGCGCTGCCATTCACCGCCGTGCTCGACCGCAGCGGCCGCCAGGTCGCCAGCCTGACCGGCCGGCTCAATGAAGCCCAGCTCGAAGCCGCGGTCCGCCCGCGCCTGTAAGGCCCTGAAAAGCATGCCCGGGCGACAGCCAAACGCTGAATCCACCCGGTTTTCAGGTAAGATCGCGCTTTCCGTTGAACAACAACTGCATCGCATGAAAATCGGTATTGTGATGGGGAGTCAGAGCGACTGGCCCGTGATGGAACACGCCGCCCGCGTCCTCAGGGATTTCGGCGTCGACTTTGAAACCCGGGTCGTCTCCGCCCACCGGACCCCGGACCTGTTGTTCGAGTACGCGGAAACGGCCGAACAGCGCGGACTGGCAGCCATCATCGCCGGCGCCGGTGGCGCGGCCCACCTGCCGGGCATGCTGGCCGCCAAGACCCATGTGCCGGTGCTTGGCGTGCCGGTGCCGTCGCGCTACCTGCGCGGCGAGGACTCGCTGCTGTCCATCGTCCAGATGCCGAAGGGCATCCCGGTCGCGACCTTCGCCATCGGCGAAGCCGGCGCGGCCAATGCCGGACTGTTCGCCGTCGCCATGCTGGCGAATGCCGATCCGGCGCTGGCGACGCAGCTGAAGGCCTTCCGCGAAAAACAGAAGCAGACCGTGCTGGACATGGTCCTGCCGGAGATCAGCGCCGAATGACCCCCATCCTTCCGCCGGCCATGCTCGGCATTCTCGGCGGTGGTCAGCTCGGCCGCATGTTCACGATCGCCGCCCGCACGCTCGGTTACCGCGTCACCGTGCTCGACCCGGACGCCAGGGCCCCGGCCGCCGCGTTCGCCGACGTCCACCTGTGCCGCGCCTATGACGACCGCGATGCGCTGAAGACGCTGGCCGATACCTGTGCCGCCGTGACCACCGAATTCGAGAACGTCAATGCCGACTCGATGCGCTGGCTCGCCCAGACCATCCGCGTCAGCCCGTCGGCCGACTGTGTCGCCATCGCCCAGGACCGCATCGCCGAAAAATCCTGGATTCGCCGCGCCGGGCTGGATACCGCGCCGTACCTCGCCATCGAATCGGTGGAAGAGCTGGCCTGTGACCTGTCGCCGTGGCTGCCCGGCATCCTGAAGACCGCCCGCCTCGGTTACGACGGCAAGGGCCAGGTCCGGGTCGACACGCCGGAAGCCGCGCGCGCCGCCTATGCCAACCTTGGCGGCCAGGCCTGTGTGCTGGAAAAACGCCTGCCGCTGCAGCGCGAGATCTCGGTCATCGTCACCCGCGTGTCCGACGCACTGGTCAACAGCTTCCCGGTGTCCGAAAACGAACACGTGGACGGCATTCTGGAGCTGTCGATCGTACCGGCGCGCATTGACGACGCGCTGGCCACTCGCGCCCGCGAGATGGCCATCCGCCTGGCGCACGAGCTCGACTACGTCGGCGTGCTGGCCGTCGAGTTCTTCGTCCTTGCCGACGACTCGCTGGTCATCAACGAGATCGCCCCGCGTCCGCACAATTCCGGTCACTACACGCTGGATGCCTGCAATACCGACCAGTTCCAGCAACAGGTCCGCGCACTGTGCGGCCTGGCGCCGGGTCGCGCCGACCTGCTGACCCCGGTCGTGATGGCCAATCTGCTCGGCGACCGCTGGAAGGCCGACGGCTCGGCACCGTACTGGGCCGTGCTGATGGACACCCCGAATGCCAAACTGCACCTGTATGGCAAGGACACCGCCCGCAAGGGCCGGAAGATGGGGCACTTCACCGTGGTCGGCAGCGATGTCGACAACCTGATCGAGCAGACCAGGGCCCTGCAGGAAACGCTGTAACCATCACATCGCCCCGGACCCGCCTCCGGGGCCTTTTTACTTTTTTACTGTGTTGTTCGCCCCCTACCGCTTCTGGCAGTAAGCCCGTCCGATCCCCATTGCCGGCCGGCCGACCCCACAGGCGTTTTATCGTTTTAACCGAGGTTCATCCCAACATGGCAACAGCCATCCTCATTGACGGTGCCTTTTTCCTGCACCGCTACCGTTCGCTGGTATCCGACGCCGCAACGCACACCCCTGAAGACGTGGCCGATACCCTGGTCCGCTGGTCGCTCGCCCACCTGAACCAGCAGGACGAACGCCGCGACCTGTACCGCATCTTCTTCTATGACTGTCCGCCGCTGGCGAAGAAAGTCCACATGCCGGTTTCCGGCAATCTGCGCGATTTTGGCGAATCGGCCGAGGCCCGCTTCCGCACCGGCCTGCATGAAGCGCTGTCGCGCAAGCGCAAGCTGGTGCTGCGCTACGGCCAGCTGGCCGATTTCGGCCAGTGGAACCTGAAACCGATGGTCCAGCGCGCGCTGGTCAAGCACGAGCGCGCCGTCGACGAACTGCGCGACGAAGACTTCGCCTATGACGTGCGCCAGGGCGGCATCGACACACTGATGGCCCTCGATGTCGCCGGACTGGTGTACAAGAAGCAGGTCGACCAGATCGTGCTGTTCTCCGCCGACGCCGACTTCGTGCCGCTGGCCAAGCTGGTGCGCCCGGAAGGCATCGACCTGGTGCTCGATCCGATGTGGAAGCCGGTCGCCTCCGAGTTGTTCAACCATATCGACGGCCTGCGTTCCACCTGTCCGCGCCCGGTGCGCGAAATCAGCGGCAACGTCTGAATCGACTGCGGACGATGCCACCCCGCATCGTCCCGCGCCTTTTTCCTGATCCGAAAGATAGCCATGAGCGGCCTGACCACCACCGACCTCAAAAGCCTGAAGAAAATCTACTCCGGGAAAGTTCGCGACCTGTACCAGATCGACGACACCCGCATGCTGATGATCGCCACCGACCGCCTGTCGGCGTTCGACGTCATCCTCGACGAACCGATCCCGGAAAAAGGCAAGATCCTGACCGCCATTTCCAATTTCTGGTTTGAACGCTTCAAGGACCTGGTGCCCAGCCACCTGACCGGCGATCGTCCGGAAGACGTGGTGTCCGCCGAAGACCGCGCACAGGTCGAAGGCCGCGCCGTGGTCTGCCGGCGACTGACGCCGATTCCGGTCGAAGCCGTGGTGCGCGGCTACCTGGCCGGTGGCGGCTGGAAGGATTACCGCCAGAGCGGTGAAGTCAGCGGCATCCGGCTGCCGGCCGGGCTGCGCGAAGCGGACAAGCTGCCGGAACCGATCTTCACCCCGTCGACCAAGGCTGCCGTCGGCGACCATGACGAACCGATCTCGTTCGCCCAGTGCGCCGACCTGATCGGCGCCGACCGTGCCGCCGAAGTGCGTGACACCGCCATCCGCCTGTACCAGGCCGCCGCTGCCTTCGCCGCCACCCGCGGCATCCTGATTGCCGATACCAAGTTCGAATTCGGCCTGGACGAAAACGGCACGCTGACGCTGATGGACGAGGCGCTGACCCCGGATTCGAGCCGTTTCTGGCCGGCCGACCAGTACCAGCCCGGCAGCAACCCGCCGTCGTATGACAAGCAGTTCGTGCGCGACTGGCTGGAAAGCGTCGGCTGGAACAAGCAGCCGCCGGCCCCGGCCATTCCGGCCGACGTCGCGCAGAAGACCGCCGACAAGTACCGTGAGGCGCTGACCCGGCTGACGGCCTGAGTCAGACAGCACCGGCAATTGCAGTCGCGCCGGTGCGCACCACCACAAGCATCTGGCCGGCCCGGCAACGGGCCGGCCAGATGCTTGCAAACCCCGTCCACGAATGTCAGTGCCGGCGGTTTCGCGCAGCGAGGCGCGGCCCCCGCTTCGGCAGGCCGATCAGCACCACCGCGCAGACAATCACGCCCATCGCCATCCATTCGGCCGCACCGATATGCTCACCGGCGAACAGCATGCCGAGCAGCACGGCCACCACCGGGTTCACATACGCATAACTGGTTGCCGCAGCCGGCCGTACATGCCGCAGCAGGTACTGGTAGGCAGAAAACGCGATCAGCGAGCCGAACACCACCAGATAGGCGAGCACGGCCCAGCCCGTCGCCGTCGGCAGGGCGTGCATGCGCTCGCCAGCCAGCTGACTGGCCACCATCAGCACCGCGCCGCCGGCCAGCATCTCCGCCGCCGGGGCCATCGCACCGGCCGGCAGTGACAGGCGCTTGCCCCAGACCGAGCCCAGCGCCCACGACGCCGCCGCCAGCAGGATCAGCACGGCGCCGACCGGACTGGCCTGCAGATTGCCGCCCATATTCAGCAGCAGCATGCCGAACAGTCCGAGTCCGATACCCAGCCATTCGCGGCGGGTATTGCGCTGGCCCCACAGCTGGGCGAAAACCAGGGTGAACAGTGGCACCGTGGCAACGCCCAGGGCAGCAACCCCGGAAGCCACCCACTGCTCGGCCACGGTCACGCCGCCATTGCCGCCGGCCAGCAGCAGGGCGCCGACGAGGGCCGCCCCCTTCCACTCGGCACGGGTCGGCGCCGGCGCGCCATGCCGGCGCAGCCAGACGTACATCAGGCTGCCGGCAATCAGGAAGCGGACGCCGGCCATCATCAGCGGCGGCCAGCTTTCCACGCCGAAGCGGATCGCCAGATAGGTCGAGCCCCAGATCACGTAGAGGGCAAAAAAAGAGGCGATCAGCCGCAGTCGGTCGGCTGGAGCAGGGGCTTGCATGGAAGGTCTTTCGGAAAAAGCGGGACAGGGGCCGGCAGCGGCTCATTCTATGGGCTTCAGGGTCAGGCAGACGGCTGACACCTGTCAACGATAGCGATTGACAATCAAACTGGTTTTTACAATCAAATTCATCTCTGGCCCGGTGATGGGTAATCTGCAGACATCGTTATCACGCCGACCCCGCCGGAGCCCGCCATGCACTTCCATCCCGCCCCGAACTCGCCGCTGCTGAAGACGCTGACTTTCGCCGCCGTCCACTTCACCGTGGCCTTTACTGTCGCCTATCTGCTGACCGGCAGCCTCGGCATCGCCAGCCTGCTGGCCATGGTCGAACCGCTGTGCAATACCGTGGCCTACTTCTTCCATGAAAAGGCCTGGAACGCGCTCGGCCGCGCACGGCGCCAGTCACAGGCGGTCGCCGGTGCCGGCATCTGAAATCCGCCGCCGAAATCTTAGACAGCGCTTAAAGAAAGGTCCGATAATGGACTTTCTTCTTGACTAAGTAGTCACGCACGTTACAATTTCAGTGCTGACCATTTGACCCAGAGCAATGAACGAATCCTTCAAGCAGTTCGAGCAGGCCATCGACCGGGCCGGTGCACGCTACCCCGGCTCGCCGCGGCAGGAAATCCTGCTGACCCGGCTCTACTATCACATCATTCCGCGCCTGAACAATTTCTTCAATGACGGCCTCAGGCAGTACGGCCTCAACGAGACGCTGTACCTGGCCCTGATGTCGATCTTCTCGGCCGAGAACCACGCCATTGGCCCGTCCCACCTGTCCGATGTACTCGACTCGTCGCGGACCAACATCACCCGCGTGGCCGACGAGCTGGTCCGCAACGGCTGGGTGTCGCGCGAAACCTGCAGCGAGGACCGCCGCCGGCTGTACCTGAAACTGACACCGGAAGGGCTGAAGATGGTCGAACAGTTGCTGCCGGAAATCCGCGTCATGCACCGCTCGCTGTGGGGCTCGTTTTCCGAGACCGAGAAAGTGGCCATGGAAGGCCTGATGCGGAAGCTGCTGGCCACGCTGGGCGGCTGAAATTTGTCACAAATATAATTACAAATGAAATTAATCGCATGGGAAGTATCGACTTCCTGCCTGCGAGACTTCACAGGACATAAAGAACACATGAGTGCATCCCAGCTTGCGGGCCGACCGCATTGCGACGCCCGGACCCGGCACGGACAGCCGGCCCGGTCCGCTTCGCCCCTGGCCGCGCTGGTCGCGGCGCTGATTCTGGCCGGCTGCGCATCACCGCACGGCATTGCGCCGCAGACCACCACGCCGGACCCGGCGCAAATGCAGCTGGCCCGTCCGGCCGGCGTCGAGGCCGCGCCGGTAGCGGATGGCTGGCTCGCGCTGGCGCAGCGCGACCCGCAGTTCGCCGCCGCACTGGCCGAGGCCCGCGCCGCCAGCCCGTCACTGACCGCCGCCGCCGCCCGCGTGCGCTCGGCCATGGCCGCCGCCGGCCTGGCCGAAGCGGCCCAGGGGCCGAATGTCGACCTGCAACTGGCCTATGACCGCCAGCGCATCTCGCTGAACAACCCGATGTTCCCGGCCCCGCTCGGTGGCGAGTGGTATCCGCTCTACCGGACCGGCCTGTCGGTGCAGTATGTGTTCGACTGGTGGGGACAATTCGCCGCCGAAGAACGCGCGGCACAGGCGCAGGTCGAAGTGGCGCGCGCCGAGGCCCGCGATGCCGACCGGCTGCTGGCCCATACCCTGGCCGCACAGTATGTGACGCTTGGCGACGCCATCACCCAGCGTGATCTGGCCCGTGCCGAACTGGCGGCGCTGGAACGCCGCGCGGCGCTGACCCGGCAGCAGGTGACGGCCGGCATCGCGCCGGCCGATCTGGCGGCCAATATCAATGCCCAGCGCGACCAGAAGAAGGCGGAGATCGCCAGTCTCGACCAGAGCGTTGCCAAGGCGCGCCATGCGCTGGCCGCGCTGGCCGGCAAGGGACCGGATGCCTTTGCCGCACTGACGCCGGCCGCGCTGCCCGCCGCCAGCGCAGTAGCCCTGCCGGCCCAGCCGACACTGGCCCACCTGGCAGCCCGCCCGGATGTGCAGGCCGCCCGCGACAGCGTGACGGCGGCGGCCGAAGGGGTGAAATCTGCCCGCGCCGCCTTCTATCCGACCGTGTCGCTGACCGGCTTTGCCGGCGTGTCCGCCGGCCATGTCAGTGATCTGCTGAAAAAAGCCAGCGGCACCTACGACATCATGCCGGCCATCTCGCTGCCGATCTTCGACGGTGGCGCACTGCGCGCCCAGCTCGGCAGCCGCGCCGCCCGTTTCGATCTGGCCAATGCCGAGTACACCCGCACCCTGATCAACGCTGCCCGTGATGGCGCCGATGCCATGGTGACGGTGCAGGCCAGCAGCGATGCCCGCCGCCAGGCCGATGCCGTGCTCGGCGAAAACGCCCGCGCCGCCAGCATTGCCAGGGCGCGTGCCGCCGGCGGCATCGCACCGGTCCGCAACGCGCTGGAAGCCGAACTGGCCCGCCTGCAGGGCGAGCGCAGCGCCCGCCACGCGCTGGCACAGGAATGGCTGGCACGCATGGATGCTGCCCGCGCACTCGGCGCCTGACCCCGATCACACCCCCACAGCTATACCCTACCCAATGACACGAGCGTGCCGGCGTCCCTGACGCCGGCCCGGAGATAAAGAAAAATGAACGCACAAGCCAGACCGAAGTCCCGCAAGCAGGCCCTGACCCTGCTGGCCGCCGCTGTTGTCGTCGCCGGCGTTGCCTATGGTGCCTACTGGGGACTGCATGGCCGCTATCACATCGAAACCGATGATGCCTATGTCGCCGGTCACATGGTCGCCATCACCCCGCTGACCGGCGGCACGGTCAGCACGGTCATGGTCGACGACACCGACTTCGTCAAGACCGGCCAGGTGCTGGTCAAGCTCGATCCGGCCGATGCCGAACTCGCCTACCAGCGCGCCCGTGCCGCCCTGGCCGATGCCGTGCGCTCGACCCGTGGCGCGACCTTCAGCGCCGACAGCGCGGCTGCCCAGGTTGCCGCCCGCGAAATCGATCTGCAGAAGGCCGAAGGCGATCTGGCCCGGCGCGAAAAACTGGTCGGCACCGACGCGGTGACGCTGGAAGACCTCGCCCATGCCCGCGACGCGGTCGCCGCCGCCCGCGCCGCCCTCGATGTCGCCAACCGCAACCGGTCCACGGCCCGCGCCCAGGTGCTGGACTCGCCGATCGCCGAACAGCCGAAGGTGGCCCAGGCTGCCGCTGCGCTGAAGGAAGCCTACCTGGCGCGCAAGCGCAATACCGTGGTGGCGCCGGTCGACGGCTATGTCGCCCGCCGCTCGGTGCAGGTCGGCCAGCGCGTGGCCGCCGGTACGCCGATGATGGCCGTGGTGCCGCTGCGTGACGTCTGGGTCGATGCCAACTACAAGGAAGTGCAGCTCGACCGCGTGCGCATCGGCCAGCCGGTCAAACTCGAAGCCGACCTGTACGGCGGCAAGATCGAATACACCGGCAAGGTGGCCGGCGTCTCGGCCGGCACCGGCAGCGCCTTCTCGCTGCTGCCGGCGCAGAATGCAACCGGCAACTGGATCAAGGTCGTGCAGCGCCTGCCGGTGCGGGTGACGCTGGACCCGAAGCAACTGGAAACGCATCCGCTGCGTGTCGGCCTGTCGATGACGGTGAATATCGACACCCGTGACGAATCGGGCCGCATCCTGGCCGACGCCCCGCCGGCCCGTCCGGCCTCGCACACCGGGGTCTATGCCCAGGACCTGGCCGATGCCGACGCGCTGGTGGCCGATGTCATCGCCGCCAACGCCGGCAAGTAAGGGAGCGGTCACATGACCCCGCATCCGCCGCTGGAAGGCAGCACCCGCTGGCTGATCACCATTGCCCTGTCTCTGGCGACCTTCATGCAGGTGCTCGACAGCACGATCGCCAACGTGGCGATCCCGACCATCGCCGGCAACCTCGGGGCGTCCACCAGCCAGGGGACCTGGGTGATCACCTCGTTCGGGGTGGCGAACGCCATCTCGATTCCGATCACCGGCTTCCTGGCCAAGCGTTTCGGTGAAGTCCGGCTGTTCATGCTGGCCAATATCGGCTTCATCATCACCTCGGCGCTGTGCGGCATCGCGCCGAGCCTGGAACTGCTGATTTTCTTCCGCGTGCTGCAGGGCGCGGTGGCCGGTCCGCTGATCCCCTTGTCGCAGAGCCTGCTGCTGTCCTGCTATCCGAACGAGAAAAAGGGCATGGCGCTGGCGCTGTGGTCGATGACGGTGATTGTCGCGCCGATTTTCGGCCCGATTCTCGGCGGCTGGATCTCGGACAACATTCACTGGTCGTGGATCTTCTTCATCAACGTGCCGATCGGCATTCTGGCCTGCTGGATGGCCTGGCCGATCCTGCGCGAGCGCGAAACTGCCCGCTTCGAGATCCCGATCGACCGCATGGGCCTGATCCTGCTCGCACTCGGCATCGGCGCGCTGCAGGTGATGCTCGACCAGGGCAAGGATCTCGACTGGTTCGCCTCGACCGAGATCGTCACCCTGGCCATCGTGTCCGGGCTGGCGCTGATCGCACTGGTGATCTGGGAGCTGACCGACGCCCACCCGGTGGTCGACGTGTCGCTGTTCAGGCAGCGCAACTTCCTGGTCGGTTCGGTCTCGACCGCGCTGGGCTACATGCTGTACTTCGGCTCGATCGTGCTGCTGCCGCTGCTGCTGCAGGAACACCTCGGCTATACCGCGACCCAGGCCGGTCTGGCGGCAGCGCCGATCGGCATCCTGCCGGTCATCCTGTCACCGATCATCGGCAAGTTCTCCAACCGGATCGACTTCCGCTGGCTGGCCACGCTGAGCTTCGTGGTGTTCGCCTTCACCTTTATCTGGCGTGCGCTGACTTTCGAGCCCGGCATGGCCTTCTCCGATGTGGTCTGGCCACAGTTCGTCCAGGGCATCGGCATCGCATGCTTCTTCATGCCGCTGACCGCCATCACCCTGTCCGGGCTCAAGCCGAACCAGATCGCCGGCGCCTCGGCGCTGTCGAACTTCATGCGGGTGCAGGCCGGCGCGATCGGTACCTCGCTGATCACGTCGATCTGGGAGCGGCGCGAGGCCGTCCACCACGTCGACCTGAGCGCGAACGTGTCGACCTACAACCCGGCCTGGCATGCAGCGCTGGGTGACTACCATCTGGCCGGGCTGACCGACGGCCAGGCACTGGGGGTCACGCTGCGCGAAATCGTGCGCCAGGGTTACGTGATCGGTGCGAACGAGATCTTCTGGGCCGCCGGCGGGCTGTTCCTGATCCTGACCGGCACCATCTGGTTCGCCAGCCGGCCATCCGGTGGCAGTGCGTCCGACGGCGGTGGCGCCCACTAGTCAGCCAGTATGCGGAAACAGAGAACGCTCCGGAAACGGAGCGTTCTTTTTTTACTGCTGCTGAATGACTACTTTTCTGCCGGCAGGTCGTACGGCCCCGGCAGCAGGCCGCCGGTATACACCGCCTGCTGATTGGCGCGCTGCGCCAGCGGCATGTAGTTCGGCGAGGCCTTGGCGATGGCTGCAGTCACTGCCATGGCGACCAGGTCCACCAGCGGATTGCCGGAGCTGTTGTTGTTCTGCGGCGAATAGGCAAGCTGCTGGTGGCTCTTCCACAGCGTCTCGCCGGTCAGGCCGCTCTTCAGCGTATAGTCCAGCGCCACGGTGACCGTGGTCGACAGCACGATATAGCGCGCATCCCAGCGCTCGATCGAGATGTACAGCACGCTGTCGGCGCCAAACAGGCCGGCCAGCTGGCGCGGGTCGGCCCCGTGCACCATGTCGGCATCGGCCATGCCCTCGTCTTCCATCATCCGCTTGACCAGATGCACCGGGAAAACGTAGTAGCCGCGTTCGGCCAGCGGGCGGGAAATGGTGGTCAGGAAGTAGTCCTGCGCATCCACGTCCACGCTGCGGTTGACCACCGGCACCACCAGCACCGAGCGCAGGTTGGCCTCGCGCAGTTTTTCCGCCGACGGCTTGTCGGCGTCCTCCGCCCTTGCCGCGAGGCTGGAGACGGCCAGCATCAGGCCGACCAGCACGGTTCCGATCCGGCGCGCGATCATGATGCACTCTCCTGGCTGGCGGGTTTCTTGCCGGCCGAAGCCGCCTTGATCATGTTGTCCATCAGCTTGCCGGACTCGGGCCAGCGCTGCTTTTCCTTCTCGAATGCGGCAATGGCTTCCTGCTTCTTGCCCTGCTGCATCAGCAGGTAGCCGTATTCGGCATACAGGCCGGGCGCCGGCGGCAGCTTGCCCTTTTCTGCGCCTTCGATGGTTTTCTGCAGCGCCAGTGTCAGGGCGGCGGCGTTTTCCGGATTCTTGTAGTAGCTGTACAGCGAGCTTTCATACTCGCCCCACGCGTACTTGTCGCGCTGGGCGGCGCAGCCGGCCAGCATCAGCGCGGCCAGCAGCGGCAGCAGGAGGTGGCGATGGGTCATCTGGCAGCCTCTCCCAGCCGGATCACATGGCGCTCACCATTGGTCAGCAGCACCTGCTGCCGGTACAGGTCCTGGCCATCGGCCGCGACGCGCAGCTGGTGCGGTCCTTCCTCGACCGTCAGCGTCTGCCGGACACCATCGTATTGCGACGCATCGCCGGCAGCGATGCCGTCGACGAACAACTGGGCCCGGGCCGGCGCGCCCACGACGCTCAGCGTCGGACGAAGCGTGGCGGTGCGGACATCGGTATGCGGCAGCGCGCAGGCGGTCAACGCCAGCAGGGCCACCAGGGAAAGCCGTTTCATGCGGGTTCCTTCAGGTCGGGGATCAGTGACGCGATTCAGCGATGTACAGGTCCGAGGTTCTGGCCTTGCCGAGCGAGCCGGACACCAGTTCGGCGACGGCGCCTTCGTTGCTGTCGTTGTCGCCGAACAGCTGCACCACGCGGACCCGGGCCACCTGCGTGCCCGGCAGGGCGATGCGGAAGCCGGTCTGGCCGCTCTTGACCTTCTCGCCCTCGTGCATCACGTCGAGCATGTCGCCGACGCGCAGGCCCTGCCGCTCGCCGCCGCTGATATACAGCTGGCGACCGCTGACCTTCAGGATGTCGGTGCGCCATGGCCGCGCATCGAGCTTGTTCATCAGCGCGGTCTGCACATCGGACAGCGCGGCGCCGATTGCGCGATCATTCAGCGAGCCGTCGTAATCGGCCTTGCTGCCGAAACCGGCGACCTGGCCGGACTCGGTGCTGGCCTCGCCGGCACCATTGGCCGAGAAGAACACATGCCCGGTACGGGCATCGACCAGGCGGATTTCGACCTTGGCCCGTGCGGTCTGGATCTTGGTGGCGCTGAGGAAGCCGGACTTGCCGGTGGTGCTGCGACCGAACTCGGTCACCGAGCCTAGGATCAGCGTGTCGACGCCGACCAGGTCGGCCTGCTGCAGGATGGCCTGCTCGGCCTTGATCCTGTTCAGGTCCTGGCGCTCGAACACCAGGAAGCGGTTGGACGCCACCAGCCGGTTGGCCAGCATGTCCGAGGCCTGCTTGCCGATCGGATCGAGGTTGTCGTCAGTGACGAAGGTGCGGCCGTAGCGGGTTTCATTGGTGAAGCGACCGATGGCGAGCTTGCGCTTCAGCGTCTTCTGCTGCGGCTGGGCAGCGGTGGCCTGGGCCTCTGCCTGGCGAACCGGCGACACCGGCAACTCGACCGACTTGGGAACAGGGTTCTGCGTGGCGCACCCTGCCAGCAGGGCAGCCAGTACGGCCAGGTGGATTTTGGTCATCGGGAAAATTTTTCGTGAAAAAAGGTAAAACGGCAGCCATATTGGCATGACATGCAGGACCCCGTGAAACCCATGCCGTCAGAATGTCGGCATTTTGCGACAGGGCAAATTAGCTTGTGAATACGTGCACAGAGAGGTGAAACACGGGCATGATCCGACAGGCGGGAAGCCGTCATTGGTCAATTCGTGCAGGAATCACTACACGGGCGGGCCAACAACCGCTAAAATCCGCCAGCCCGCGTCGAGCCAGTCCCCGCGGGCTGGAATCCTTCTAGAAAAGACCCTGCCAGGAGCGTCCTGCTCCGGCTGAAATCCGACAACATCTGCACCGGATTGGCATCACGCGCTCGCGTTGATGGTGTGGATGCAGGAAAGTCTATGAGCCAAACGACGTTTGCAGACCTGCGTCTGGCCGAGCCGCTATTGCGTGCCGTTGCCGACCAGGGCTATACCGAACCCACCCCGATCCAGCGCGAGGCCATTCCACAGGTGCTCGCAGGCGGAGACCTGATGGCGGCCGCGCAAACCGGCACCGGCAAGACCGCCGGTTTCACGCTGCCCCTGCTGCAACTGCTGGCGTCCACCCACGCCAACTCGCACCCGCCCGGCAGGCCGCGCGCGCTGGTCCTGACCCCGACGCGCGAACTCGCCGCCCAGGTCGAGGAATCGGTGGCCACTTATGGCAAATACCTGCCCCTGACCTCGCTGGTGATTTTCGGCGGTGTCGGCATCAATCCGCAGATCAGCGCGCTGAAAAAGCGCGTCGACATCCTGGTGGCAACGCCGGGCCGGCTGCTGGACCTGATTTCGCAACGCGCGGTCGATCTGTCCGGCATCGAAATCCTGGTGCTGGACGAAGCCGACCGCATGCTGGACATGGGCTTTATCCGCGACATCCGCAAGGTGCTCGCGCTGCTGCCGGCCCATCGCCAGAACCTGCTGTTCTCGGCAACCTTCTCCGACGAGATCAAGCGTCTGGCGGATACCCTGCTGCAGTCGCCGAAGCTGATCGAGGTCTCGCCGCCGAACACCACCACCGAGCTGGTGGAACAGAGCGTGCACCTGGTCGACCGTGACAAGAAGCGCGAGCTGCTCGAACACCTGATCCGCGAACGTCACTGGGAGCAGGTGCTGGTGTTCACCCGTACCAAGCACGGTGCCAACCGCCTGGCGGAAACGCTGGACAAGCATGGCGTCCGCGCCGCCGCGATCCACGGCAACAAGAGCCAGGGCGCCCGTACCCGTGCGCTGTCCGAATTCAAGGACGGCTCGCTGCAGGTGCTGGTGGCCACTGATATCGCCGCGCGCGGTCTCGACATCGACCAGTTGCCGCAGGTCGTCAACTTCGAACTGCCGAACGTGCCGGAAGACTATGTGCACCGCATCGGTCGTACCGGCCGCGCCGGCAGCCCCGGCTGCGCCGTGTCGCTGGTCTGCGTGGACGAGATCAAGTTCCTGGCCGATATCGAAAAGCTGACCCGCCAGTCGATCCCGCGCTTCACCATCGAAGGTTTCGAGGCCGACCTGAGCGTGCCGCCGGAACCGATCCCGATGGGTGGCAACCGCGGCCGCCAGCAGCAACCGCGCCACAATGCGTCGCCGCGCCAGCCACGCCCGGCCGCAGGCGACCGCCAGGACAGCGCCGCGCGCGAATCCGCCGATGGCGCCGCCCGGAAGAAGCGCCGCCGCACCAAGAAGCCGGCCGGCGAGCAGGCCGCAGGCCAGCAGCCGGAAGTCCAGGCAACAGCCAGCGCCCGCCCGCCGCGTGCACCGGGCAAGCCGCACGAGGGCCGTTCGTCGCAACCGGGCAACCGCAATGGCGGCAAGGGTGGCAAGCCGCGTGACCGCGACGCGCAACCGCGTGACCGTGATGCCCAGCCGCGCGACAACCGTCCGCAGGACAGCAATCGTGGCGAAGCCAACGGCAACAAGCAGTCGCGCAACGACCGTGCCGCCCCCGGCAACTCGATGGAAAGCGATCCGTCGGTCTACAGCGGTCAGCCGGTGCTGTTGAGCCATGTGCTGAACAACGGCGGCAACCGCAAGCCGCCACGCAAGCCGGTCGCCGCGCTGCTCGGCGGTCACGGCAACAAGAACCGGGGTCGCTGAGCGCAGACAAGGGCGGGGAGCGATGCCGCCGGGGTAGAATGGCCGTTGTCTCTTTCTGAACGGAATCCATGTCCGCTCCGCTCGTACTCGTGACCCGTCCGGACACCGTGTCCGCCGCGCTGACCGACCGGCTGGCGCAGGCGGGCCTGGTCCCGCTGGCGCTGCCGGTCATCGACATCGTGCCCGACCCGGCCCGGCTTGACCGGCTGGCCGGTGAGCTGGCCGGCTGTGACTGGCTGGTCGCCGTCAGTCCGTCGGCCGTCTCGGTGTGTGCCGATGTGCTGCAGACACTGCCACCGGCGCTGAAACTGGCTGCCGTCGGTGCCGGCACTGCCCGCGCGCTGTCGGCACTGACCGGCCGGCCGGTGCTGTTCCCGACCCACGGCAATGACAGCGAAGCCCTGCTCGCCTGTCCGGAACTCGCCGATCTTCACGATCGGCGCTTTCTTGTCGTCAAGGGCCGTGGCGGACGTCCCCTGCTGACGGAAACACTGGCTGCGCGCGGTGCGCGCGTGGTATCTATTGACGCTTATGAACGCCGGCCCCGGCCGGTCGATCGCGCCGCGCTGGCGGCCGCGCTCGCGGCCCATCCGCGCGCTGGCGCGGTGGTGACCAGCCGTGAAATCGCTAATGCCTTGCGCGACGCGGTTGGCGAGGCCCTATGGGCGTCGTTACAATCAATCGTGCATATCGTGCCGCATGAGCGGGTGGCCGACCGCCTGCGCCAGCTTGGCGTGCATGATGTCCTGACAACTTCGGCCGGAGACGACGGCATCGTCGCCGCGCTGATCGAATGGTTTGCCACGCATGACTGAATCTTCTGTACCTGTCGTCACCCGTACGCCGCGCCGCATCAGCCTCGCGCTGATCGTCGCCCTCATCGCGCTCGGGGTTTCCGGCTGGCAATGGTATGAGACCCGGCGCGTTCTCGATCGCGCCGAGCTCGACCTGGCCAAACGGCTGGCGGAAACCTCCGGCCTGAGCGTCTCCGCGCGGGCCGCGCAATCGCAGAGCCAGCAGGCCATCGACCAGCTCGCCACCCGCCTGAACCAGACCGAGGCGCGCGTCGCCGAGTCCGCCGGCCAGTACGCGACGCTGCAGTCGATGTACGCCGAGCTGACCAAGAACCGGGAAGACTGGCAGCAGGCTGAAATCGAACACGCACTGACCATCGCCAGCCAGCAGCTCGAACTGGCCGGCAATGTGCCGGCCGCCATCGCCGCGCTGGAAAACATCGACGCCCGCCTGGCCAACCAGGACAAGCCGCAATACATCGCGCTGCGCCGCGGCATCGGCCACGATCTGGAAGCGCTGAAGGCGCTGCCGTATGTCGACGTGGTCGGTCTGTCGGTCAAGCTGGACCGGCTGGTCTCCGGCGTCGACACCCTGCCGCTGGTCGTCGACGGCCACCGCGTGGTGGAAACGGCGGCGAACGGCAAGGCCGCCACGCCGCCCGCGACGGCACCGGCCACCAGCCGCTGGCGTGAAATCACCCGCGAGCTGTGGAACGGCTTTACCGGTCTGATCCGCATCCAGAACATGGACAAGCCGGATGCGCTGCTGCTGTCGCCAGAACAGGCGTTCTTCCTGCGCGAAAACCTCAAGCTGCGCCTGCTCGATGCCCGTCTGGCCCTGCTGCAGCGTGACTCGCAGGGCTACACGACCGATCTGGGCCAGGCGCAGGACTACGCGCGCCGCTACTTCGACACCCAGACCCAGCAGACGGCGCAATGGCTGCAACTGCTCGACAATGTCGCCAGCAGCCCGGTCAGCACCGATATTCCCAGTCTTGATGCCAGCCTGAAGGCGGCACGGGCGCTGCTGACGCCGCTGGCCAAGCCGGGGAGCGCGTCATGAAGTGGGTGTTGTGGCTGGTCGGCCTGTTTGCCATCGCTGTCGGCTTTGCGCTGTTCGCTGAAGTCAGTAAGGGTTACGCGATCCTGATCCTGCCGCCGTACCGGGTGGAGCTGTCGCTGAACCTGATGGTGGTCCTGCTGCTGGCGGCAGTGATCGCAACCTACCTGATCCTGCGTGCGCTGAGCATTGCGCTGTCGCTGCCGGAACGGGTCAAGCGCTTCCAGCGCCAGAAAAAACTCGACGCGGCGCGCCACGCGCTGCGCGATGCGACGCTGTCGCTGTTCGAAGGCCGCTACCAGAAGGCCGAACGCGAGGCGATCAAGTCGGTCGACAACGAGAGCGACGCGCAGAATCGCGCCATTGCCCTGCTGGTCGCGGCCCGTGCCGCCCATGCGGTCAAGGATGCCGGCAAGCGCGACAGCTACCTGGTCCGGCTGGAGAACGAGGGCGAGGCGGCCGAACTGGCCCGCTGCGTCAGCGCCGCCGAATTTCTGCTGGAGGACAAGCAGTACGTCGCGGCTCGCGCCGTCATCGACCGCGCGCGCCAGCTGTCGCCGAACCTGACCGCCGCATTGCGGCTCGAACTGCGGCTGAGCCTGGCCCAGGGCGCGCCGGATGCCGTGCTGGCCCTGACCGAGAAACTGCTGAAGGCCGAGGCCATCAGCCCGGAACAGGCACGCCGCTACCGGCTGGCCGCCTGGCGCCAGCAGATGGGTGGCCTGATCGACGCCGAGGAACTCAAGCGCTGGTGGAGCAAGATTCCGGCGCAGGAGCGCGAGAATGACGAGTTGCGCATCGCCGCCGCCCAGCACGCGCATGAACTCGGCGACACGCCGATGGCGGTCGATTTCCTGACCCGGCGCCTGGATGCCAGCTATTCCAGCGAACTGGCCGGGGAACTGGGCCGCTACGTTGCCGACCTCGACGACGAGGGCCGTCTGGCGCTGGCCAAGCGGGCAGAAAAGTGGCTGGAAACCGAACGCCGCGATCCGCGCCTGCTGCTGACGCTGGGCCGGCTGGCCGTCGCCCAGAAGCTCTGGGGCAAGGCACAGGGCTATCTGGAAGCCAGCGCCACGCTGGACCCGGCTCTGGCGACGCATGCCGAACTGGCCAAGCTGTTCAAGCGCCTCGACCGCGATGAAGAGGCCCGTCGCCACTTCGACGAATGCGTGCGACTGGCACTGGCACAAGCCGGCTGAGCCGGGAACACGTCTGAATGAGAACAGGCCGGCATATGCCGGCCTGTTCTCATTTTCAAGCAGTCATGCATGGCGCACGGCTGCAAACCACCAGCTTTTCTTTCTGTACAATATGATTACTGTTGAATATTGAAGTATTGCCTTCGAATGCCTCGGCAAAAATTGCAGTCTGCGAGAAGCGCTGTTTTAGTTCTTTTACCAGATCCGTCCCGATTCCCCTTTTCTGGTAGCGCGGGCAGACGCAGACCTCACTGATGTATGTAGTGAAAATTTCATCAGTAAATGCGCGAGCAAATCCGACAAGCTTTTGACTTTCTGCATCAAAAGCAAAAACACCAACGGTGCCAGGTGGAAAAAATTTCCTGGAAAATTCTGCCACGCCCAAGTATTTCTCAGCAGAGCCAAATCCTGCACTTTCGAGCACGGCTGCAAGCTCTCTGCTTTTCAGACCATTTTTTTCAAAAGTGATTTTGAATTTATGCATGGTTTACCCGCCATAAAGAAAATCATCATGTGTGCTGCATGACAATGGCTGTCTTCAGCCACTTTTGCTGAGGCACACCGGTATTCACTTGCTGATCCATTTCCAATGCCACCGACAAAAAACTGATTGACCACGGCGAATATCTCTTTCGCGCAGCCTGGGTGACGAACCATCCTATCGTTCTGCTTTCAGAAAAAACAAATGGGCATCATGACTCCCCGTCCTCAGGAATCAGACAGGCCGGATTTTGCTCGGCAAGGGCAGATTCCCGCTGTAGCCGAAATGCAACGCAGGAGGATCTGAACACAAAAACAGAGGGGTTAAGGCACGGTCGCTGGCGATGCCCCGTCAGGAGAGACAAACGCCTGCAGCTCATCAACCATCCGTATCCCGCGTCTTCGCCACCGCCTTCAGCCAGCCGGCGTACAGCGTCGCGCGCCGGTCCTCGGCCATGGCCGGAACGAAGCGGGCCTGGCGCCGCCACAGCGCCGACAGCTCGGCCAGGTCGCGGTACCAGCCGCAGCCGAGCCCGGCCAGCCACGCAGCGCCCAGGGCCGTAGTTTCGCTGGTACCCGGGCGTTCGACATCCACGCCGAGCATGTCGGCCAGAAACTGCATCAGCCAGTCATTGGCGACCATGCCGCCATCGACGCGGATCGATGCCGGGCTGGCGCCATCGGCGCGCATCGCATCGAGCAGGTCACGACTCTGGTAGCAGACCGATTCCAGCGCCGCACGCACGATATGGCTGATGCCGGAATCCCGCGTCAGGCCGGTAATGGCGCCACGCGCCAGCGGGTCCCAGTACGGCGCGCCCAGGCCGGTGAAGGCCGGCACCAGATAGACGCCGCCGGTCGAGTCGACCTGCCGCGCCAGGCCTTCGGTATCGCCGGCGTGCTCGATCAGCTTCAGCGCATCGCGCAGCCATTGCACCGCCGCCCCGGCGATAAAGATGCTGCCCTCGACCGCGTAGGTCGGCACGCCGTCCAGCCGGTAGGCCACGGTGGTCAGCAGCCGGTGGCGGGAACGCAGGGCCAGGCTGCCGGTATTCATCACCATGAAGCAGCCGGTGCCGTAGGTGGACTTGACCATGCCCGGCTCGAAGCACGCCTGGCCGACCGTGGCGGCCTGCTGGTCGCCGGCCATGCCGGTAATCGGCATCAGGTCGCCAAACAGCCGCGTCTGGCCGAAATCGGTTGCCGAATCGCGCACCTCGGGCAGCAGCGAGCGCGGGATGTCGAACAGCGCCAGCAGTTCGTCGTCCCACTGCTGGGTATGGATATTGAACAGCAGGGTACGGGCGGCATTGCTGGCGTCGGTCGCGTGGACGCGGCCCTCGGTCAGCCGCCACAGCAGAAAGCTGTCGATGGTGCCGAACGCCAGTTCGCCGGCCTCGGCCGCCGCACGGGCGCCGGGCACGGTTTTCAGCAGCCATGCCAGCTTGGTCGCGGAAAAATACGGGTCGAGCAGCAGGCCGGTGCGCTCGGCGATCCTGTCCTCGTGTTCGGCCAGCGCCTCGCAGTCGGCGGCGGTACGCCGGTCCTGCCAGACGATGGCGTTGTGCAGCGGGCGGCCGCTGCGGCGATCCCACAGTACGGTGGTTTCGCGCTGGTTGGTCACGCCGATGGCGGCAATGCGACTGCCGTCCTCCAGTTGCGACAGGGTTTCGCGCACGCAGTGGCGCACATCGTCCCAGATCCGCTCCGGGTCGTGTTCGACCCAGCCTGAGGCCGGATAGATCTGCGGCAGCTCCCGCCCGCTGCTGGCAGCGGCGTGGCCGTCGCGGGTGAAGGCAATGGCACGCGAACTGGTCGTGCCCTGGTCGATGGCCAGCAGGTATTCAGGCATTTTTCGGGCCGCAGGCAGGGATGGGCGAAGGCCCGATCCGGGTGGAGAAATGGACGTCGGTCATTTTATGTCAAACCTCGCCATTGCCGCCGTCTGTCGGTTTTTTCCTGGCGCCCTGTTTCGATTCCGAACCGGAACGCAGGGCAATGGTGCGGATGCTTTCGTTTGCGCACCCCTGTCAATCATGCTAAAAACATGTGATCCAAACGCAACACAAGATCCCAGCCAGATGAATCGCCTGCCGCGTCATGAACAGATCCTGAAGCTGGTACGGGCCAGCGGGTTCATGCCGATCGAGGAACTCGCCCGTCTGCTCGATGTCACGCCGCAAACCATCCGCCGCGACATCAATACCCTGTCCGAAGAAAACCTGCTGCGCCGTTTCCACGGTGGTGCCGCCCTCGGGCCCAGCGTCGAAAACGAGGAATACGCGACCCGCAAGGTCAAGAACCAGGCCGAAAAGACCCGGATCGCCAAGCTGGTCGCCGAGCACGTGCCGGACGACTGTTCGCTGTTCATGAGCATCGGCACCACGATAGAGGCTGTCGCACGCGAGCTGATCATCAATCACCAGCACCTGCGCGTCATCACCAACAACCTGAATATCGCCACCATCATTACCCGCCGCCCCGACTTCGAAGTCATCATTACCGGTGGCGTGGTGCGCAGCAAGGATGGCGGGCTGACCGGCATGGCGCCGGTCGACATGATCGAGCAGTTCAAGGTCGACTACGTGATCATGGGTGCCAACGGCATCGACAACGACGGCACGCTGCTCGACTACGACTATCGCGAAGTCCGCGCGACCAAGGCCATGATGAACAATGCCCGTCAGCGCTTCCTGGTCGTCGACTCGAGCAAGTTCGGCCGCAACGCGATGATGAAGGTATGCCATATCGGCGAGATGAACGCACTGTTCACCGACGACGAGCCGCCGGCCGAGCTGATGCCGCATCTGAACGAGAACAGCGTGCGCCTGTTCGTGGTCGAAGGTCAGCCGGCTCCCGTGCGCGGATAAGTCCCCCGCGCATTGCGGACAGCAGAACGCCGGGCCATGCCCGGCGTTCTGCTGTCCGCTTACAGCACCGGACGGCGCTTGCCCGGCGTGTGCTCGCTGGTTTCCGAACGCACCACCAGCAGCGGCATGTCGGCCTGACGCATGACCGACTCGGCCACACTGCCAAGCATCATGTGCATCAGTCCGCTGCGGCCATGCGTGCCCAGCACCAGCAGATCGGCCGGCACGCTGCGCGCATAGTTCAGCAGCCCGTCGGCGATTTCATCGCCACCACCCCAGCACTCGGCGATGAACAGCGACGGTTCCAGACCGGCGGCGCGAGCCTGCGCAGCGGCCCCTTCCAGCCGCGCCTCGCCGTGACGGTGAGCCAGTTCGGCCAGCTTGGCCTTGTCAGCCAGCACCACTTCTTCCAGTGCCAGTTCGAACAGATTGACGATATGCACCAGGTGCAGTTGCGCACCTGCCAGTTTCGCCACTGCGATGGCCTGTTCGAGCGCTTGCGACGCGTTGTTGCTCTCGTCGATCGACGCAACGATGTGCTGGTACATGAGGACTCCTTGGATTTTCACGATGACTGGACGCCGGCACGGCCCGATGCCCTGTCTCCACATCATTTTCCCATGATGGGGCTGCACCGGCCGCAGGCGAAAACACCTTCTCTCCCCCTGCCGGCCGACCGGGCCCGGCAACCGCTGTCACGGCCGGTTCATTAACGGCAGGGAAACCGATACGTGCGGGAATGATGGCAATGAGGATAACGCAATCCCCCGGCCCGCCGCGACGGCAGCTGTCATATTCGGCAAACGATTTGACGTGAAGCAAGCGCCAACCGTGACTATGCTCAAGTGACCATCGAATCGTTGTCCTCCGGCTTGAGCAGGAAAAGGAGACTGCCATGTTGACCAAGTCCACACTCGCAGCCGTTCTGGCACGGCTGACCGGCCCCGGCTTCCAGGTGAAATGGTGGGACGGTGATGTCCGCCGCTACGGCGGGGACGAGCCTGCGTTCAGCCTGAATTTCCATGCCGAACCGGCCTTCAACGCCGAAGATCCCATGGTATCGCTGGGCGAAGCCTATATGGATGGCGTGCTCGACTTCGATGGTGACTGGGATGCCATGCTGGGGCTGATCAACAGCAACCGGCAGATACTGGACGGCCCGCTGGCGCGGGTGGCCGGTGTGGCACGCACGCTCGACCGGTTGCGGCTGCGGGCGAGGCAGAAGGAAAACATCGCCCATCATTACGATATCGGCAACGATTTCTACCGCATGTGGCTCGATCCGGACATGAACTACTCGTGTGCGTATTTCGCCACAGCGGACATGACGCTGGAGCAGGCACAGCAGGCCAAGATCGACCATATCCTCGCCAAACTGTGTCTGAAACCGGGCGAACGACTGCTGGACGTCGGCTGCGGCTGGGGCGCCCTGCTGATCCGCGCGGCCCAGCGCCACGGCATCTGCGGCGTCGGCCTGACCCTGTCTGCGGAACAGGCCGACGCCGGCCGCGCACGCCTTGCCAAAGCCGGTCTGTCGGACCGGATCGAGATCCGGCAGATGGATTACCTCGACCTGTCCGGTGCCAGCGACCGTTTCGACAAGGCGGTCAGCGTCGGCATGTACGAGCATGTCGGTGAACGGCATGCCGCCCGCTATTTCGCCCGTGTCGCCGATGTGCTCGAACCGGGCGGCCTGTTTCTGCTGCATACCATCGTCGGCCATACCGACGATGGCAACACCAACCGCTGGGTCGAGAAGTACATTTTTCCCGGTGGCGAGATCCCGTACCTGCCGCGGCTGGCCGATACCGCCGCAAAAACCGGCTTCTTCCTGCTGACGCAGGAAAGCCTGCGCCTGCACTACGCCGCCACCCTGGCGCACTGGCGCGCCAATTTCGACCGCCATCTGGACGCAGTCCGTGCCCGTTTCGATGAACGCTTCGTGCGCATGTGGACGCTGTACCTGCGCGGCAGCGAGGCGTCATTCCGTGGTGGCGGGCTGGATCTGGGCCAATTCCTGTTCTCGCGCGGACTGGCCGCACATCCGCCGCGCCATCAGGCGCATCTGTACAACGGCGGGGAGCCGGTGCTGTGGTAGCTCAGGCCACGCCATGGCGACGGAACCACTCCAGCATGCGGCGCCAGCCATCCGTGGCGGCGCTTTCCCGGTAACTGGCCCGATAGTCGGCAAAAAAGGCATGCGGCGCATCGGCATAGATGACGATTTCGCTACCGCTGGCACCGATTTCCGCACGCATGCGCTCGACAGTATCGAGCGGAATCCCGCTGTCGGCCCCGCCATACAGGCCAAGCACCGGCACCCTGAGCCCGGCGCCGATATCGACCGGTTGCTGCGGCGTCAGCGCCGTGTGCTCACCGACCAGCCGGCCATACCAGGCGGCAGCGGCCTTCAGCGTCGGCCGGTGTGCCGCATACAGCCAGGCGATGCGCCCGCCCCAGCAGAACCCGGTAATGGCCGCACGACCGGTATCGCCATGGCTGTGGGCCGCGGCCCAGGCCAGCGCCGCGTCGAGATCGGACAGCACCTGCGCATCCGGCACCCGGCTCACCACCGTGTCCATGATGGTCGCGATGTCACTGATCCGCGACACATCCCCCTGGCGAAAATACAGTGCCGGCGCCACCGCGCAGTAGCCGAGCCGGGCCAGTCGGCGGCAGATATCCTGGATATGGGCGTGAATGCCGAAAATTTCCTGTACCACCAGCACGACCGGCCACGGACCGGGACCGGTCGGCATGGCGCGGTAGGCCGGCAGCGCGACGCCATCGGCCGCCGGTATCGTGACCAGTCCGGCAACCAGTCCGTCCGACGGTGTGGTGATGACCGTGGCCTGCGCAACCGGCTGCACGGCCAGCGCAAAACCGCCGGCGGCCAGCGTGGTCAGGAAATCACGACGGGAAAAGGGGGGCATGACGGGCACTCCACGGCGGCAGGCAATGTTTCCGGTATCGCCTTCCGGCCGGCGTACGTCAAGCCCGGCTTGCCGGTCCGCACCGGCCAAGGTAGAAAGACGGCGTGCGACCGCTTCCCGTTTCATCCCGACACCTGCTGCGCCCGCTGCTGATGCTTGTGGGCGGGCTGAGCCTCGCCCTCGGCATCCTCGGCATTTTCCTGCCGCTGCTGCCGACCACGCCGTTCGTGCTGCTGACCGCCGCCTGCTGGGCGCGTGCCTCGCCGCGTTTCCATCGCTGGCTGCTCGGTCACCGCACTTTCGGCCCGATCGTCATCGCCTGGGAAACCCGGCGCGCGCTGCCGCGCCGCGCCAAGCGGCTCGGGCTGCTGCTGATGACGGCATCGATGTGGACGTCGATGTGGATCGTCCAGCAGCGCCCGTGGCTGGTGCTGATGCTGCTGCTTACCTGGCTCGTGGTCGGTGGCTGGCTATGGCGCCTGCCGGAAACGACAGCGGCGCCGGCACAGGCCGGCGCCGCTGTCGGCCGAAATGACTGACGTCATTCGCCCAGTGCGGCCAGCAGTTCGGCCTGGTGCTCGGCGGTCAGCGCGTCGGTCAGTTCGGACAGATCGCCATCCATTACCTGATCGAGCTTGTACAGCGTCAGGTTGATGCGGTGGTCGGTCACCCGGCCCTGCGGGAAGTTGTAGGTACGAATGCGTTCGCTGCGATCGCCGGAGCCGATCAGGCTCTTGCGCTCGGCGGCTTCCTTCTGCTGTTGCGCGCGCCGCTGCACGTCGGCGATGCGGGCCGCCAGCACGGCCAGCGCCCGCGCCTTGTTCTTGTGCTGCGACCGGTCGTCCTGGCACTCGGCGACGATGCCGGTCGGCAAGTGGGTAACGCGAACGGCGGAGTCGGTCTTGTTGATGTGCTGGCCGCCGGCGCCGCTGGCGCGATAGGTATCGATGCGCAGATCGGCCGGATTCAGGTTCACTTCTTCCAGCTCGTCGGCTTCCGGAATCACCGCCACCGTGCAGGCCGAGGTGTGGATGCGCCCCTGGGTCTCGGTGCTCGGCACCCGCTGCACGCGGTGGCCGCCGGACTCGAATTTCAGCCGCGAGTAGGCGCCGAAACCGGCAATGCGGGCGATGACTTCCTTGTAGCCGCCAAGGTCGTTCTCGCTGGCGCTGACGATCTCGACCTGCCAGCGGTTGCGTTCGGCATAACGCGAGTACATGCGGAACAGGTCGGCGGCAAACAGGGCGGCCTCGTCGCCACCGGTGCCGGCGCGCACTTCGAGGAAGATGTTGCGTTCGTCGTTCGGGTCTTTCGGCAGCAACAGCCGTTGCAGTTCGCGCTCCAGCGCATCGATCCGCGCGTCGGCATCGGCCAGTTCGGCCTCGGCCAGTTCGCGCATGTCCGGATCGGACAGCAGCTCGCGCGCGGTGGCGATGTCGGATTCGGCCTGGCAGAAGGCCAGGTACTGCTCAACCACCGGGGTCAGCTCGGCGTGTTCGCGCGTCAGCTTGCGGTAGTTGTCGATGTCGTCGGTCACGGACGGCTCGCCCAGCAGACCGGTCACTTCATCGAGTCGGTCGGCAAGCTGTGCCAGTCTGGCGGCAATGGAAGGTTTCATGTGGGCGTTTGCTGCGAGTGAACGCAAAAGACGACCCGCCGGCGGCGGACCGTCGCCCGATGCGGGCATCGGGCAGGTGAATGAAGAAAACGGGGGCTCAGGGCAGGCGGACCCTGGCGGGACCACGATGCCGGTTTACCAGCCGGTACGGCACCACGGACCAGTCCGGGTACTCGCAGGCACGGGCGACACGCGGGAAGGACGGACCGAGGTACACGCCCTTCGGCGTCAGGTACCACGAAACGAACTGCCACACCGACGGGTCGGCGTAGTTGCATTCGTCGTCCTTCGCTGTCGGCATCATCATTTTCGGATACAGGCTCTTGAAGTGGTCGACCACCCATGGCGCGAACTGCTTGTCCCGGTAGCGGGAGAATGCGTCGAAATCGCGGGTATGGCCGTTGCCGCCACGCAGATAGCGTACCGGCTTGCCACGACCGAGCCAGAGGATGTCCTCGAGATCCAGCTCGCGACCGCTGGCGACGTCGAGCGTCATCGGATTGTCGGCGAAATCCGGATGCGCGCCGCCGCAATCATACCGGCTGAACACGCTGAGGCTCAGCACGGCCGGATTGATGAAGCGGGGCGTGACCTTCTGCGTCATCTCGCCACCGTGGCTGCGCGCGCCGCCAAGCTGGCATTCGTAATAGTTGCCGACACTCTGCCACAACCGGTTCATCAGCAGGCGGTTGATCCGCTTGCGGTCGCCTTCGGACCAGCCGTCAGTCAGCTGGAACATGCTGCTGCCGCTCCACGGGTCCTTCCACCACTGCAGGCCGTAGCCCATGAAACGCTCGTGGCTGCCCCGGTTGAACTGGTGGTCGGCCAGGCGCAGGAAGTCATACGGCGAGCGGACCCGCAGCCGGTGCAGATAGGGGCTGTCACGGTCGCCGTCCGGCAGCCGTGCCGGTGCCAGCGTGACCTTGTGCGTCTTGCCATGGTCCTGCCAGCGGCCCTGGAAGCGGTTGCCGCCGGCCGGATGCAGCACCAGCGCCGGCTGGCGGCGGCTGGCCTCGCGACCGGCCTGCTCGACCAGTTTCAGCTCGCCGCTGGCCTCGTTGCGCTGGCCGGCCAGCACGATGTCCTTGCGGAACTTGCGATAGAAATAGCGCCCCTCGACTTCGTTCTGGGCGTTCCAGTCCAGTTCCATCAGCACTGGCGCATCGCCGACGCGGCCTTCCAGCAGCAGCGGCGCGGCGATGGCCGGAGCGTGCAGCAGGGGCAGCAGGCAGAGAAGCCAGAGCGAGGGAATCTTGGGCATGGGCGGAAACCGGTTGGGCTAGTCGGCGTGCAGATCGTAAAGACGCGACACGGTGTCGATCAGATGGTCACGCTCGCCGCCACTGGCCTGGGTCAGGGCCGTGGTCGGGGCATGCAGCAACTTGTTGGCCAGCTGACTGGACAGGGCTTCCAGCACGGCTTCCGGCGATTCACCCCTGGCCAGCCGCTTCATTGCGGCGTCCAGCGCATGCCGGCGGACCCGCTCGCCATGGTCGCGCAGCGCGCGCACCACCGGGACGGCGCGACGACTGTCGATCCAGCTGACGAATTCGCGGGTTTTCTCGGTAATGATGGCCTCGGCGGCTTCCGCCGCCATCCGCCGCTCCTCGCGACCGGACTCGACCACCTGGGCAATGTCGTCGACGGTATAGAGGAAAATGTCCGCCAGATCGCCGACTTCGGCCTCGACGTCGCGCGGCACCGCCAGATCGAGCATGAACATCGGCCGGTGGCGGCGCAGCTTGATTGCGCGCTCGGCCAGGCCCTTGCCGAGAATCGGCAGCGGCGACGCGGTCGAGGTCACGATCACATCGTGATTGGCGAGAATGTCCGGCAGGTCGTTCAGCACCACGGCGCGGGCGCCGAACTGGCGTGCGAGTTTTTCGCCGCGCTCCAGCGTCCGGTTGGCGATGGTCATGCCGCGCGGCGTGTGCGCGGCGAAGTGGGTCGCGACCAGTTCGATCATCTCCCCGGCGCCGATGAACAGTACGTTCAGGTCGCGGATCGAGCCGAAAATCTGCTCGGCCAGCCGCACGGCGGCGGCGGCCATCGACACCGAGTTCGCCCCGATCGCCGTCTGGCTGCGGACTTCCTTGGCCACGGCGAAGGTACGCTGGAACAGCTGGTTCAGCAGGGTGCCGAGGCTGCCGGCGGTTTCCGCTGCGCGCACGGCGTCCTTCATCTGGCCGAGAATCTGCGTTTCACCCAGCACCATCGAGTCCAGCCCGCTCGCCACGCGGAACGCGTGCCGGGCTGCGGCCTCGGTGTTGTACACGTACAGGTACGGCTCCAGCCGGTCCACCGGCAGCTGGTGGTAGTTCGCCACCCAGGCCAGCGTGTCGCGCACATCCGGCGCGTTACAGTAGATCTCGGTGCGGTTACAGGTGGACAGGATCGCCACTTCGTTCGCTGCGTGCGCGCCCACCATGCCCGACAGCGCGTCCCGCAGCCGCTCGGCCGGGAAGGCGAGCTGCTCGCGGATGGCGAGAGGCGCGGTCTGGTGATTGAGGCCGAAGGCTACGAGCGACATGTACGCTGGTCTTGAGTGAATGAAGACGAATGGGTAAGGGCAAACATTCTAGCGTAAGCACGCCGGTTATGCCGGTCGAAGCGCGCAGCGGCAGCCGGCGCTGACGTCATTATCGACCCGGTCGCTGATCGTTGCCGGAGAAACCGCTTTTCACATGCAGTTTTTCGCGCTGCAACAATCGGTTAGAATCGTGCCCATTTTTCACGCCACGCCGCCCCCCCGCCGATGACTGCCCCCGAAGTCCACCGATTGCGCGAAATACCTTACAACTACACCTCGTTCTCCGATCGCGAGATTGTTGCCCGACTGCTGGGCGAGGAGGGCTGGCACATCCTCGACGAACTGCGCAGCGAACGCCGCACCGGCCGTTCCGCGCGCATGCTGTTCGAAGTGCTCGGCGACATCTGGGTGGTACAGCGCAACCCGTACCTGCAGGATGACCTGCTGGAAAACCGCCAGCGCCTGACGCTGCTGGTCGAGGCCATGCGCCACCGGCTGGCCGAAGTGTCCAAGCGCCGCGCCGGCAACGAGAAGGTCGGCCGCCTGCTGACCGGTACAGAGGCCGCCGTCGATGCGTTCGAGTCCGGTTTCGACCAGGCCGACGCACTGCGCCGCAAGATCCTGAAGCGCATGGCCGGCATCACCCGCAAGGACAACATCTGTTTCGATGGCCTCGCCCGCGTGTCGCACGCGACCGACGCCACCGACTGGCGGGTCGAATTCCCGTTCGTGGTGCTGAATCCGGACAGCGAGGAAGAAATCGCCCGCCTGGTCGCCGCCTGTATCGAGCTGGAGCTGACCATCATCCCGCGCGGGGGTGGCACCTGTTACACCGGCGGCGCCATTCCGCTGACGCCGTTCGCGGCAGTGATCAATACCGAGAAGCTCGACCGCCATCAGGGCGTCGAGTACCTGACTCTGCCCGGGCTGGACCAGCCGGTCGCCACCATCCAGTGCGGTGCCGGCGTGGTCACCAAGCGGGTGGCCGAGGCGGCCGACGCTGCCGGGCTGGTGTTTGCGGTCGACCCGACCTCGATCGAGGCGTCCTGTATCGGCGGCAACGTGGCGATGAACGCCGGCGGCAAGAAGGCCGTGCTGTGGGGCACCACGCTGGACAACCTGGCGTCGTGGCGCATGGTCGACCCGGACGGCAACTGGCTGCTGGTCGAACGTATCGGCCACAACCTCGGCAAGATCCACGATGCCGAAATGGCCAGCTTCCGCCTGACCCGCCATACGCCGGACGGCAAGCAGTTGCTGTCGGAACAGCAACTGGACATCCCGGGCCAGGCCTTCCGCAAGGTCGGGCTCGGCAAGGACGTGACCGACAAGTTCCTGGCCGGCCTGCCCGGCGTGCAGAAGGAAGGCACCGACGGCATCATCACCTCGGCCCGCTTTATCCTGCACCGGATGCCGGCGCACACCCGCACCGTCTGCCTGGAGTTCTTCGGCACCGTGGCCCAGGCGACGCCGGCCATCGTCGAGATCACCGACCTGTTCAAGCCGGGCCATGAAGGCGACGCTGCCGGCGTGAAGCTGGCCGGTCTCGAACATCTGGACTGGCGCTATGTGCGCGCCGTCGGCTATGCGACCAAGGCCAAGAGTCGTGGCCGGCCGAAAATGGTGCTGCTGGCCGACATCGTGTCCGACGACGAGAACGCGGTCGGCGACATGGCCAGCCGCATCGTGCGCATCGCCAATGCCCGCGTCGGCGAGGGCTTCATCGCCGTCACGCCGGAAGCGCGCAAGAAATTCTGGCTCGACCGCTCGCGCACGGCCGCGATCGCCCGCCATACCAATGCCTTCAAGATCAACGAGGACGTGGTGATCCCGCTGCCGCGTCTCGGTGATTATTCGGACGGCATCGAACGCATCAATATCGAGCTGTCGCTGAGCAACAAGCTGCGCCTGCTCGACGAACTGACCGAGTATTTCCACAGCCGGCTGCCGGTCGACAAGCTCGGCACCGATCTGCCGAGCCTGGAACTGATCGGCGATCGGCGTGAAACCGCGCTGGCGCTGATTGCCGAGACCCGCGCCCGCTGGCAGTGGGTCCTCGACCATCTCGATGCCCCGTTCGACGACTACCGCCAGCGCTATCCGCAGGCGCCGCTGGAGCCGGTCACCCCGCCGGAACCGCCGCATACGGTATTCCACGCGATGCGCGACTTCCTGCTGCGCGTCAGCTTCAAGCGCGAACTGCTGGCCGAGTTCGAGGCGCATTTCGGCGGCAACACCGATGCGTCCATTCTCGCCGCGATCCGCGCCATCCACGCCCGCATCCTGCGTGGCCGGGTGTTCGTCGCGCTGCACATGCACGCCGGCGACGGCAATGTGCACACCAACCTGCCGGTCAACTCCGACGACTACCAGATGCTGCAGACCGCCCATCGCGCCGTCGAACGCATCATGGCGCTGGCGCGCGGGCTGAACGGTGTCATTTCCGGCGAGCACGGCATCGGCATCACCAAGCTGGAGTTCCTGTCCGACGAGGAAATCCGCCCGTTCGTCGAGTACAAGCAGCGGGTTGACCCGCACGGCCGCTTCAACAAGGGCAAGCTGCTGCCCGGCGCCGACCTGAAGAACGCCTATACGCCGTCGTTCGAACTGCTCGGCGCGGAAAGCCTGATTCTCGAACAGTCCGAGCTCGGCTCGATCTCGGACATGGTCAAGGACTGTCTGCGCTGCGGCAAATGCAAGCCGGTGTGCGCAACTCATGTGCCGCGCGCCAATCTGCTGTACTCGCCGCGCAACAAGATTCTCGGCGTCGGCCTGCTGACCGAGGCGTTCCTGTACGAGGAACAGACCCGGCGTGGTGTCAGCTTCAAGCATTTCGACGAGCTGTCCGACGTGGCCGACCACTGCACCGTCTGCCACAAGTGCGCGAACCCCTGTCCGGTCAAGATCGACTTCGGCGATGTCACCATCGCCATGCGCAACTTCCTGCGCCGCACCGGCAAGAAGAAGTTCAATCCCGGCACCTTCGCCGCCATGGCCTTCCTGAACGCCAAGGACCCGGCGACGATCAAGACCCTGCGCCGTTCGATGATCGGCTTCGGTTACAAGGCGCAGCGGCTGGGCGTGAAGGTTGCCGGTTCGCTGGGGCTGACCCGCTCGGTTATCGAGGCACCGCCGGCCACGGTCGGCCGCCCCGACGTCAAGGCACAGGTGGTGCACTTCTTCACCAAGCCGATGCCCGGCAATCTGCCAAAGAAGACCAGCCGCGCGCTGCTCGACATCGAAGATCCGGCCGTGGTGCCGGTGATCCGCAATCCGCAGCAGGCGGCCGAGGACAGCGAGGCAGTGTTCTACTTCCCCGGCTGTGGCTCCGAGCGTCTGTTCAGCCAGGTCGGCCTCGCCACCCAGGCCATGCTGTGGCATGTCGGCGCCCAGACCGTGCTGCCGCCCGGCTATCTGTGCTGCGGCTATCCGCAGAACGCGACCGGCAACGGCGACAAGGCCGACGTCATCACGACGGAAAACCGCGTGCTGTTCCACCGCGTCGCCAATACGCTGAACTACCTCGACATCAAGACGGTGGTGGTCAGCTGCGGCACCTGCTACGACCAGCTCGACAAGTACCAGTTCGACAAGATCTTCCCCGGCTGCCGCATCATCGACATCCATGAATACCTGCTGGAGAAGGGCGTCCACATTGAGGGACTGGCCGGGGTGCAGTATCTGTACCACGACCCGTGCCATACGCCGATGAAGACCCAGCAGCCGATCAAGACCGTCAACGGTCTGCTCGGTGGCGGCGTGGTGCAGAGCGAGCGCTGCTGCGGCGAGTCCGGCACCCTGGCGGTGTCGCGCCCCGACGTGTCGACCCAGCTCCGCTTCCGCAAGGAAGAGGAGATCAACCGGGCGCGCGATATCGCGGCGGAAAAGGCCGGCGAAGCGGCGCAACAGGTCAAGATCCTGACCAGTTGCCCGTCCTGCCTGCAGGGGCTGTCGCGCTATCAGGACAGCACCGGCATTGAAGCCGACTATATCGTGGTGGAAATGGCCAAGGCGGTGCTCGGTGACAACTGGATGGCCGACTATGTCGCCCGGGCCCGCGATGGCGGCGTGGAACGGGTGCTGCTGTAGACCGGTGCGATCGGGTGGCCTCCGGGCCACTCAATCGACGAAGATCTCGATCCGTTCCTTGCCTTTGCCGACGTTTTTGCGTTTCAGCGTGATCCGGCCGATTTCGCCGGTACGGCGCAGGTGGGTGCCGCCACAGGGCACCCGGCCGACGCCGGCGATTTCCCAGTAGCGCCGCTCGGCCGCTTCGTCGCTGAAGGCGCTGACGATCGGCTGATCGGCCGCGACCAGGCTCGCCAGGGCCGGTTCCAGCGCGGCGAACAGCACGCTGATATTGCTGTCATGCAGAAAGTCGATGCGCGCCTTGTCGGCGGCAATGTGAGCGCCGATCTTGCCGATGCCCGGCACCCGGGCGCTGACCAGCTCCAGCACGATCTCGGCGGCGAAATGCAGTCGCATCAGCCGGTAACGCCGGTCCCAGTCGATCTCGATCCGTGCCGGGTCGCCGGCGTTCAGCCCGTGCCCGTCCGCCAGCGTATACACGATGTCGCGCCCGGCCTTGCGTGCCGCCAGCACCGGCTGCCCGGCCAGTGTGCCGCTGTCGCTTTCCTGCCCGCCCGACTCCGCGTAGAAGATCGTCGCCTCGACGGTCACCTCGTTGCCGTTTACCGTCGCCACGCGGGTGTCGAGCCCGGTGCAGTACGGGTCCTGCCAGAATGCCTTGACGGTCATGCTCGCTCCTGCCGGGCCTGTGCCCGCTTTTTCCTATCGTCGTTCGGCGTCGCCCTGCCAGACTTCGCCTTCCACCAGTACCGAATGCGCCGGGCCGGCCAGCCACAACTGCCCGTCCTGGATTGTCGCCTGCAACTGCATCCCGCGCTGGGTCAGCGTGGTCAGCTGCGCCAGCGTGTCCGGCGGGATGCTGATCACGGTCAGGTTCTCCAGCCGGCTGACCTTGCTCTGCATGCCCTGCCACCAGACGTCGGCGGCACGACCGCCATAGCAGTACAGCCAGACCCGGTCGGCGCGGGCGCAGGCTTTTTTCAGCCGCTTCTCGTCCGGCTCGCCCAGATCGATCCACAGTTCGATCTCGTCGCCGTAGTTCTTCTGCCACAACTCGGGCTCGTCATCGGCGATCAGGCCCTTGGTAAAGGCCAGCCGCTCGCTGGCGTGCAGCGCGAACACGGCCAGTCGCAACATCATCCGTTCGTCGGTTTCCGACGGATGACGGGCCAGCGTCAGGCTGTGGCTGGCGTAATAGCCCCGATCCATGTCGGAAATATCGAGATCGGCTTTGAAAATGGTGGCTTTGAGCGCCATGGGGACTTCCGGGCAAAAGATCGAGTTTACCGGTCCGCGCGGCTTGCCGCCTTGTCTTGTGTGCCATGCTGGCGCGTTCCCGGCTTCCGTGGCAGGGTTTGCCACCCTGATATTGTCATTCCGGAGCCGCCATGCCGTCCCCCAGACTGGAAATCCACTATTGCACCCAGTGCCGCTGGCTGCTGCGCGCCGGCTGGATGGCGCAGGAACTGCTGACCACCTTCAGCGACGGCGAACTGGCCGAAGTCGCGCTGATTCCCGCGCGCGGCGGGCTGTTCCGCATTCTGCTCGATGGCGAGCAGCTATGGGATCGCAAGGAAGAAGACGGCTTTCCGGATATCAAGACCATCAAGCAGCGCGTGCGCGACCGCCTGTTTCCGGACCGCCCGCTCGGCCACAGCGACCGGCCCGGCAAGGCCGAAGCCGACTGAAATCGGGACCGGCCAGCAGTTGACGCCCAAGAATGGTGCCATGTGGTCGATATAGCGGATATTGGAAACAGCTAGAGAATGCCATGCTGATCAACACCAACACCGCCCAGACGACCGCCGCCCAGAGCGCCAGTGCCAAAACCGACGCGACGGCATCGGCGCAGGCGCAACGCCAGAGTGTGCTGGCGCCGCTGGTCGAGGATGTGCGTGTCACGCTGAGCAACGAGGCACGCAAGGCCAGTCTGTCGCTGAACACGCTGAGTCGCACCACCAGGAGTCAGGCCAGCGAGCAGTCCAAGGCCATGGCACGCCAGCGGCTGGAGCAGTTGAAGGAACGCGTGCGCCTGATGCGCCAGTTGATGATCGGCATGACGCCGGCACAGAAGAAGGCCATGGCGCCGCAATTGAAGGAAATGGCGCGCGAGCTCAAGCAGATTGCCCAGCAGCTCGGCCAGTCGAGCGGGGACTCGTCGTCGGCCAGCAGTGGCAGCGTGTCCGGTGGCAGCAGCGATGGCGGGGCGTCGGCCAGCGCCAGTGCCGATGCCTCCGGCGCGGCCTCAGCCGCCGCAGCGGCCGAGACCGGTGGCGAGTCCGCCGGCGCAGGCGATGAGGCTGCCGCGCAGGCCGCCGCCGAGGTGCCGGTCGACAGCGAGCCGGCTGCCGCCACCAGCGACGAGGGCGGCGAGGAAGACGGCAGCAGCGGCAACGACACCGGCAAGGAAGCCGCCACTGCGGCTGCGGCAGGCACCGCCGGCGCCACCGCCACCCAGGCCGAGCAGGACGCGAACCGCGCCGCCGGCACTGATCAGACCTCGCGGATTTCGCTGTCGCCGTCCAGTGAAAAGAAGCTGAACCTGTCGCCGGAAGATGCGGCCAAGATCCGCGAAGTCATGCAGATGCTGCGCAATATGGTCAAGGATGTGCGCCGCGCCGCGCCGAACGACGCTTCGGCGCGCGATGCCGACAAGATCCTCGCCTCGCTGAACGAGTCGATGTCCGGCGCCGGCATCAGCATCAATATCAAGGCTTGACGCGCGACAGCGGCAGTTCGTGATAATCCTCGCTGCGCGGCATGTCATCGAAGATGGCCTGCAGCTCGGCCGGCGGAGTGGTCAGTTTGCGCGTCGACAGGTCCAGCCACGCGCCGGCGACTTCGTAGTGCGCCGCCAGCTTGCCGTCGTCGCGTACCATCTGCTGACGCAGTACCCAGCGCTGATGGTCCGCTGACGAGGCCACCAGCACCACGTCGATATCCAGTCGCATGCCGAGTTTCACTTCGCGCAGATATTCGGTCGTTTCCTTGAAAATGACCGGACCGAATCCAAGCTGGAAAAAGCGGTCCGCACCGAAGCCGGCATCCTGCAGCCACTCCAGGCGGGTATGGGTGCACAGATCGGCGTAGGCGGTATGCCGCATGTGCTGGTTGGCATCGATATCCGACCAGCGGATCTCGACCTGTTTGTGATATCGGGACATGAACGGCCTCCAAAAAAGAACGGTCGTGCTATTTTTATGTGAGACGGAACGAAAGGGCAAGCCATTTATGAGCAAGGGCGATGACACCCGGGCGCTGATTCTGCGCCAGGCCAGCGATCTGGCCAGCGAAGTCGGCATCTCCGGTCTGACGCTGGGTGCGCTGGCCGAACGCAGCGGCCTGTCGAAAAGCGGCCTGTTCGCCCACTTCGGGTCCAAGGAAGAGCTGCAACTGGCCACGGTCCGCGCGGTGCAGGCACGCTTTGTCGACGATATCGTGCGCCCGGCACTGGCGCATCCGCGCGGTCTGGTGCGCCTGCGCGCGCTGTTCGATGGCTGGCTGCAGTGGATCGCGCACGGCCCGTTTGCCGGCAGTTGCCCGCTGCTGGCTGCCGCCTCCGAGTTCGACGACCAGCCAGGGCCGATCCGCACCGCACTGGTCGACGGCCAGATCTGGCAGCGTGATGCACTGATCCGCGCCCTGGAGCTGGCGATCGCCAGCGGCGAGCTGCCGCCGGCTTTCGACTGTGTGCAGGCCGCCTTTGAGCTGCGCGGGCTGCTGTATGCGGCGCATCACGACCTGCGCCTGCTCAATGACCCGCGCGGCATCGACCTGGCGCAGCGCGGCTTCGAGCGAGTGATCGCCGCCCGGCCTGGCGATCAGTAGCCGACGGTAAAGCGCTGGCGATGGTGGCGCGGCGTTTCCGCCTCGTCGACCAGTGCCACTGCCAGATCAGCCACGCTGATTCGCGCCGGACCGGCTTCGCCCATCAGCACCTGGTCGCCCCCCACGCGGTACTGGCCGGTGCGCGTGCCCGGTTCCAGAAACACCGGCGGCGACAGGAACACCCAGTCGAGCACGCTTTCCTGACGCAATTCGGTCAGCACATCGCGCGCACCGAGCGCACCCTGCTTCCATTCGGCCGGAAAATCGTCGGTATCGACCAGTTGCACGCCCGGGGCGATTTCCAGGCTGCCGGCGCCGCCGACCACCAGGTAACGCGCGACGCCAGCCTGTTTGACGCCGGCGGCGATGGCGCGCGAACCGGAGACGAACTGGGCGTAGATATCCGGGTTGCCCCAGCCAGGATTGAAGGCACTGAGCACGGCGTCGTGGCCGGCCACGGCGGCGGCGACCTGCGCCGCATCCTGCGCATCGGCACGGACGGCATGCAGTTGTGGGTGTTGCGGCAGCTTTTCCGGGTGACGGACCAGGGCCGTCACCTGATGGCCACGTTGCAGCAATTCGGTCAGCAGCGCGGTGCCGACAAAGCCGGTGGCGCCGATCAGGGCGATTTTCATGAATGTCTCCAGTAAGTTCCAGGTGATGATGCATGGTAGACCCTTGACACCGGGCTGATTAGCCGTCGACATTCGCTTTATCTGTTTAGCAGGACTTAACAATGGACGCGCTGCGCAGCATGGCGATCTTCGCCACCGTGGTCGAGCAGGGATCGATGCGCGCCGCCGCGCGCGTGCTCGGCATCACGCCGTCGGCAGTCAGTCAGCAGATCGCCCAGCTGGAGCGCGATTGTGCGGTCACCCTGCTGTACCGCACCACGCGCAAGCTGACCCTGACCGAGGCCGGGCAGATGTTCTACGACGGCTGCGCCGACATGCTGGCGGCGGCACGGCGGGCCCGGACGCGGCTGGCCGAGCTGCGCGACACACTGAACGGCGAGCTGCGCATGACTGCCCCGGTCGGTTTTGTCGGCCGGATGATCAGCGACGCGCTGGCGCCGCTGCTGGCGGCCAACCCCGGCCTGACCCTGACCCTGATCGTCAGCGATGAACGCATCGACCTGATCGGCGAGCGCATCGATCTCGCGCTGCGGGTCGGGCAACTGGAAGACTCGACCCTGATCGCCCGCCAGCTGGCGCGCTGCGACAGCCTGCTGGTGGCCTCACCGGCCTACCTGGCGCGCCATCCGCCCTTGCTGACGCCGGAACAGCTGGTCCGGCACACCTGGCTGCTGCTGGATGTCGGTCAGGGCGCACAGATGCCCGGCTTCAGCGGTCCGGATGGCCAGACCTTCACCCTGCGGGTCGAACCCCGGGTCCGCAGCAACAATATCCTGCAGGTACGTTCCTTCACCTGTGCCGGGCTCGGGCTGTCGGTGCAGCCGGAAACGGAGATTCGCAACGAGCTGGCGCGCGGCGAACTGGTGCGCGTGCTGCCGGGCTGGAGCCTGCCGCAGATGGGCATCTACGCGGTCACGCCGCGCCGGGACGCACAGCCGGCCAAGGTCCGCCACGCCATCGCCGCGCTGCAGGACTATTTCGCCCGGCAGGCAGGCTGACGCCAGCGCTCAGCGCTGCTGCCAGAGCGTGTTCACTTGCTGCGAGGCCGCGTCATAGTTGCGGCGCGCCTGCTCCATTTGCAGTTGCGCCGCGGACAATTCGTTCTGCGCCGTCTGTTGCGCATTCTGCGCATCGATCAGCCGTTTGTCGGCGGTGTCCTTGGCCGTGGTGGCGGTCTGCAGGCGACGCTCGGCATTGCTCATGCCGTCGCGCGCCTGCTGGAACACGACCTGGGCACGATAGATCTGGTCTTCAATCGGCGGATTGGCCGCATGGACGGCCAGCGTGGCGCCGGCCAGCAGTCCGGCGAGGCAAAGTTTCTGGATCATGGCGGGGCCCTGGAGAAAGAGGAATCACTGTAGCAGAACCCCGCCGGCAGACAAATCGGCAGCCCCGGCCGCCACCGGCTTGTGCATTTCCTTCATTTGCACAGCATTTTTAAATGTTTGTCGTTTGCCGGGGGGCAGCGAATGATCACGGACCTGAATTCTGCATCCGGACCGAACGCGTCATGACCCCGATTTCCCCCGCCGCCACGCCATCGTCGTGGCCACACCCCCCCTCCCTCGACGCACTGGAAGCCCGGCTGCGACAGGATCTCGACTGGCTGTGCCGCCCGGCAAAAGCCTGGGTACCGTCCCGCGGACGCGGCGTGCTCGACGTAGCCATCATCGGTGGCGGCATGGCCGGGCTGACGCTGGCCGCCGCGCTCAAGCACCAGGGCATCCAGGCGATTGCCTTCGACCGTGCGCCGCAGGGTTTAGAGGGGCCGTGGGCAACCACGGCGCGCATGGAAACCCTGCGCTCGCCAAAGGAACTGACCGGCCCGGCGCTCGGTCTGCCGGCCCTGACCTTCCGCGCCTGGTACGAAGCGCAGTTCGGACTGGCGGCCTGGCAGGCCCTGGACAAGATTCCGCGCCTGCAGTGGATGGATTACCTGCGCTGGTATCGCCGCGTGCTGGAGCTGGACGTACGCAACCGCCAGCGGGTGGTCGACGTGCGACCGCGCGCGGACGGCAAGCTGGTCTCGCTGCAGCTGCGCGACGAGCAGCAGCAGGACCGGCCGTATGAAGTACTGGCCCGGCACGTGGTGCTGGCCACCGGCCATGACGGCCTCGGCGGCCCCTGGCTGCCGGACTGGGCCGCACAATTGCCGCGCGACCGCCGGGCCCATTCCTCGGACGACTACGACGTCGCCGCACTGCGTGGCCGGCGGGTGGTGGTCATCGGCGGCGGCGCCTCGGCCATGGACAGCGCCGCCACCGCGCTGGAAGCCGGTGCCGCGCGCGTCGATCTGCTGATCCGCCGCGATGACCTGCCGCGCATCAACAAAAGCAAGGGTGCCGGCAGCCCGGGCATGCTGCACGGTTACTGGCAGCTGGCCGACGAGTGGAAATGGCGCTGGCGTCACTACATCAACGAGCAGCAGATTCCGCCACCGCACAACAGCACGCTGCGCGTGTCGCGCCATGCCAATGCCCATTTCCATTTCGGCACACCGGTGCGCTCGGCGTCGCTGCGCGCCGACGGCGCCCTGCGGCTGGACACCGCCCGGGGACCGCTGGCGACCGACTTCGTGATTTTCTGCACCGGCTTCCGCACCGACTGGCAGCAGCGGCCGGAATACGCCGCCATCGCGCCGCATGTGCGACTGTGGCAGGACCGCTACCAGCCGCCGGCCGGGCTGGAAGACGCCGAGCTGGCCGGTTCGCCGGACGTGGGCAGCCTGTTCGAGTTCCGGCAGAAGACCGATGGCGCCTGCCCCGGTCTGGAACGCATCCATGCCTTCTGCTACCCGGCCGCCCTGTCCCAGGGCGCCGGTGCCGGCGACATCCCGCAGATCAGTGTCGGCGCCCAGCGCCTGGCCGAGGGGCTGGCCGCCAGCCTGCTGCTGGAAGATGCGCCGCTGCACTTCGCCGCGCTGCAGCACTATGACGATCCGGAGCTGCTCGGCAATGAATGGACGCCGGCCGCTTTCCCGGTCTACGAGGATGACAGCGAGCTGGTGTCGTGACCGCACGCAGCATGAAAAATGGCCAGGCCCGCATCCGGTGATGCGGGCCTGGCCATTGGTGTGAATGCCGCAGTACTCAGACGACGGCCGGCGCCTCCGGCTCGCCCAGGCTCAGCATCAGCCGGTTGGCCCAGTTGAAGAATGCGGCACCATGGATGACGTCGGCAATGGCCAGGTCGTCCAGCCCGGCCGCGCGCAGCCGTGCGGTCTCCGCCGCACCGAAGGTCGACGGGGTGGCCGACAGCGCGATCGATGCGGCGACGATGGCGTTCCAGCGTTCCCCCAGATCCGCCCTCACGCCGTCATCGAGCAGACGCTGCACGTCGTCGTCACGGTGCGAGAAATGGGCAGCGAAGCGCGCATGGACCGATGCGCAGTACAGGCAGCCGTTGTAGCGCGATGTCGCCGCGGCCGACAGTTCGCGCTCGGCGCGCGGCAGGCCGGCATCCGGGTTGTAGAAAATGTCCTTGTCGGTCCGGGTGCGCGCGCCAAGGGTGTCCGGGTCGCGCGCCAGCAGGCGGAAGTACGCCGACCTGGCCCGGGCGGCATCGACCAGCCCGGCGCGGTGACGATCGGTCAGTTCCGCTTCCGGCAGCGGTTCCAGCCACGGCAGCCATTCCAGTTGGTCACGGGTAAAGGCCAGCGGCGGCCGGTTGTCCGGATGGGTCAGCAGGGTGTCGGTCATGCCAGGGCTCGCTGCGGGGAAAGGTGGGCGGCCAGGACCTGCAGGCCGGAAACGACGCGGATCTGGAAGGCCAGGAAGGCCACGATCTGCGCCAGGATGACGATGTCGGTCGCCGACCAGCCGGTGTCGAGCAGTGCCTGCAGATCGGCCGCTGCCGCGTCACGCGGATGGAACACCAGCAGGTGCGCATGCCCGAAACCCGCCGCCAGGCGCTCGCCCAGCAGCAGGCGCTGCGCCGGGTCGGCCCGCCAGCGCGGCCCGTCGACATCCTCGACGCTCAGCGGACCGGCCGGATAGTGCCCGTACGGGCCCTGGCCTGCCGCCTGCGCCGCGATGGCCGCGACAGCGACCGCCAGCCCGGCATCCCGTTGCGCCAGGGCGTCGGCGTAAAAGCGGGCAGCATCGCCCTGGCGATGCAGGGCGGCGACAAAGGCGGCAATGGCGAAACGTTCATCGGCATCAACCTGGCCGGGCACCGGCGCGGCCGGCGCGAACAGCGCCAGATAACTCTGCTGCGCGTGCAGTCGCGCCTGCGGGCGCTGCGAGCGCAATCGGTCGATGGCGTCGCCCGGCAGGACGCCGGCCAGCTGGTCAATGACATCGGAAGGGGGAGATAAGGTCATGCGGCTTCCAGGCAAGGTGAAGGATGAAGGACAGGGCGCGGATGGCCCTGACCGGGAATGGCGGCCAGCAGCTCGCGGGTGCAGTCGCTGCCGGGGCGGAGGAACACGTCCACGACCCGGCCGCAGTCGACCTGGCGGCCGCCGTGCAGCACCGACACCGTGTCGGCGATCTGCCTGACCACTGCCAGGTCGTGGGAAATGAACAGATAGGTCAGGCCGAGGTCGCGCTGCAGGGTCTCCAGCAGGTCGAGGATCTGCGCCTGCACCGTGACATCGAGCGCCGACACCGCCTCGTCCAGCACCAGCACCCGGGGGTCCAGCACCAGTGCACGGGCAATGGCCACCCGCTGGCGCTGGCCGCCGGACAGTGCATGCGGATAGCGCGCCAGCACCGCCGGCGGCAGGCCGACCCGCGCCAGCATGTCGCGCACCTTGCGTTCGCGTACGGCGCGCGGCAGTGGTTCGAAATTGAGCAGCGGCTCCTCGATAATGCGGAACACGGTCTGACGCGGATCGAGCGAGGTAAACGGGTTCTGGTAGACCAGCTGGATCCGGCGGCGGAATTGCCGCAGCGCCTCACCGCGCAGGGTGGCCGGATCGATGCCGTCGATCCGCACCCGGCCCGATGTCGGGCGCAGGAAGCCGGTCACATTGCGCAGGGTGGTGGTCTTGCCGGAGCCGGACTCGCCGACAATGGCGTGGGTCGTGCCACGGCGGACACGGAACGACACCCGGTCGACCGCACGGAAGCGGTCATGGCGACCGTCCGACGCGAATTCGTGCACCAGTTCATCGACCTCGATGGCGATATCGTCGTCATCACCGGACACGGCGGGCCGGAACGCCGTCGTCGACAACGACGGGGCATCGGCCAGCAGCTTGCGGGCATAGGCGCTTTGCGGATTGCGCAGCAGTGCGGCCGTCGGGCCCTGTTCCTGGATGCGACCGTTCTGCATCACCACCAGCCGGTCGGCGCGGTCGGCCGCCACGCCGAGGTCATGGGTCACCAGCAGTACGGCGGTGCCCTGCTCGCGGCGCAGGGAGTCGATCAGGTCGAGGATGCGCCGCTGCACCGTCACATCCAGTGCGCTGGTCGGCTCGTCGGCAATGATCAGCGCCGGCCGCAGCGCAATGGCAATCGCGATCAGCACCCGCTGCTTCATGCCGCCGGACAACTGGTGCGGGTACTGGCGGGCGCGCCGTTCCGGCTGTGGCAGGCCGACGTGGGCCAGCAGTTCAATGACCCGGGCGGCGATCGCCTTGCGGTCGCCGTGACGGTGAATGCGCAGGATTTCCGCCACCTGCTCGCCGATGGTCAGTACCGGATTCAGCGAACTGGTCGGGTCTTGCGGGATCAGGCTGAGCACGCGGCCGCGGATGCTGTCGAAGCGCGCCGGCGACCAGCCGGCGATATCGGTGCCATTCAGCCGGATCGCGCCCTGCTCCAGCCGGCCATTGCCGGCCAGCAGGCCGATCACCGCCTGCGCCGTGGTGGTCTTGCCCGAGCCGGACTCGCCGACCAGGGCCACCACCTCGCCGGGACCGACCGAGAACGACACCTCGTGCACCACGCGCCGGCACTGGTCACCATCGCGATAGCTGATGGACACCTGGTCGAGTTCAAGCACCGGAACCGTCATGACAACTCCTTTCTCATGCCCACGCTGATGCGGTTGGCCGCGACCACCACCGCCACCACCAGCAGGCCGGGTACCGTCGTCAGCCACCAGGCGCTGGCGATGTAGTTGCGGCCCTCGGCAATCAGCAACCCCCATTCCGGCGTCGGCGGCGGAGCGCCGTAGCCGAGAAAGCCCAGGGTGGAGATCGACAGGATGGCCGAGCCGAACTGCAGTGCCGCCAGCGCAATGACCGAGGTCAGCGAATTGGGCAGCACATGCCGCCACAGCACGGCGGAAAAGCGGCCCCCGCTGCCGAATGCCGCCTCGACATAATCCGAACGGCGCACGCGGACGCTTTCCGAGCGCGCCAGCCGTGCGAAGCTGGCCACCGAGGCGACGCCAACGGCAATGGCCGCATTCAGGGTGCCGAAGCCGAGCAGAATGATGATGCTAAGCGACAGCAGCAGCGCCGGCACCGACAGCAGGACATCGACGATGCGCATGATCACGGCATCAGTCCGGCCACCGAGCGCACCGGCAATCAACCCGAGCAGGGTGCCGAACAGCAGCCCCACCGCCACGGCGACAAAGGCGCCGGACAGCGAATGGACGGCGCCGTACACCAGCCGGGCATACAGATCGCGCCCCAGCGCATCGGTGCCCAGCAGATGACCGGCGCCGGGCGCCAGCAGTTGCTGGCCGGCCACGCCCTGGGTCGCGCTGTGAGGTGTGAACAGGCCCGGCGCCAGCGCCCACAGTGCGACCAGCAGCATCACCAGCCAGGCCAGTGCCAGCGTCGGCGGCACCCGGCGCAGCCGGGCTGCGGCACGCTGCAGGACAGGGCGGACGGCACGTCCGCCGGAAGAGGTCAGCGCGACACGCGCCAGAAGTGGGGTATTCATGATGCGGCTCCCGCCTCGCGGCGCAATCGGGGATCGAGCACCGGCAGCAGCAGATCCACGATCAGGTTGATAACGACAAAGACGGTGGCGGAAAACACGACAATGGCCTGCAGCACGGCCGTGTCCTGATTGCCGACCGCCTGCTGGGTCAGGCTGCCGAGGCCGTTGAGACCGAACACGGCCTCGGTGACTACCGCGCCGGCCAGCAACTCACCGAACAGGATGCCGGCCATGGTCAGCGTCGGCGGCACCGCATTGCGGGCTACGTGCCGCCACAGCACGCCGTTGCGCGTGGCGCCCTTGGCCCGCGCCACGGCGACGAACGGTTGCGTCAGCACCTCGTCGATATTGCGCATCAGGATCTGGGCCAGCGGCGCCGAAATCGGCAGTGCCAGTGTCAGTGTCGGCAGGACCAGCCCTTCCCACGGGCCGGGATTGATGACCGGAATCAGCCCGAACCGGAACGAGAACACCTGGATCAGCATGATGCCAAGCCAGAACACCGGCACCGAAATGAACAGCGACGGCAGCGAACGGATGACCTCGCGCAGCCACGCGCCACGCGCGGAGGTCGACAGGACGGCCAGCACCACCGCCAGCGCCGCCGCCAGCAGGAAGCCCAGCCCGGCCAGACGCAGCGTCGGCGGCAGGCTGGTGGCCAGGCTCTGGCTGACCGGCACGCCGGCCTGCACCGAGTAGCCGAAATGACCGCCGAGGAAGTTGACCAGCGTATGCAGGTACTGTTCCGCCAGCGGGCTGTCCGCCCCGTAGGACGCACGGATGTCGGCCACCTGCTCCGGGCTCAGTCCGAGGTCCGGATTCAGGAACTTGATCAGGATCGCGTCACCGGGCAGCGCCTGCAGCAGCAGGAACGACAGGGTGAAGGTCGCCCACAGCACCAGCAGCGCCTGGCCCAGCCGGCCCGGCAGGGAATGGCTTGTCGACATGCAGGCTCCTTCCGGTCAGTGTGGCGCAAGCCAGGTGGTGTAGAAGCTCGGCCGGCCGACCGCCTCGAAGGTGGTATCGCGGACCCATGGCGCACCGGCATAGACCTGCGGCTCCTCGAAGATCGGGATCACGTAGGCCTGATCGATCAGGTAGCGCTGCACCTCGCCGACCAGCGCCAGCCGCTGCTTGCGGTCGGTTTCCGCCGCGATATCGTCCAGCAGGCGGTTGAGCCGCGCATCTTCGAAGGTCCGGACCTTGTCGCTGACGCCACCCTTCTGCAGCAGCGCATTGCGGTTGCCCGGGTAGTACTGGCTCTTGATCACGTCGGGATCGGCACGGCCGACCATGGTCGGATAGACCGGCGCCTTTTCCGGATCAAGGTTGTCCAGGGTCTTGCTGCCGGCATCGCCGGCCACGATGTCGAGCCGGACCCCGACCTTGCGCCACTGTTGCGCCACCAGTTGCAGCATTTCCTTGTTCTGCGGCTGTGGCAGCGACTCGTAGGCGGTCAGCGCCAGTGTTTTGCCCTCCTTGTGGCGCAGCCCGTCGGCACCGGTCAGCCAGCCGGCCTCGTCCAGCAGCCGTTTTGCCTTGCCGTCGTCGAAGCCGAGGCTGGCCGACAGGTCGACATGACCGGCCGCACCGGCCGCGATGACCGAGGTCGCCTGTGGATAATTGGCCGAGTACAGGGTCTGGACGATTTCCCTGGCATTGGTCGCGTGCAGCAGCGCCTGGCGCACGCGCAGGTCGGCCACCAGCGGATTGTCGGGACGGAAGTTGATGCTGTTGTTGACGCCGCGCGTCGCCGCGCCATACACCGGGAACCGCTGCGCCTGCACCCGCTTCTCGTCATAGGCCTGGATCTGGCGGATAAAGCCGGCCTGACCGGCCAGCAGCGCGCCGATGCGCACGCTGTCCTCCGGCGTGACCACCACCTTGATCGCATCAAGCCGCGCCCGGCCCTGATGCGCCAGTCTGACCGGCCCCCAGCGGTAGTCCTTGCGCGCAGTCAGCGTCAGCTCCTTGCCCAGCGTCTCGCTGCTGACCACGAACGGACCGGAACCGATGATCCGCGTCGCGTCACCCAGCTCCTCGAACGGCCGCGCCAGTGTCGCCGGCGATACCAGACCGGAGCCGATGACCGATGTCGCCTGCAGGAATCCCGGCGACGGCTTGCGGAAGTGGAACCTGACCGTCAGCGGGTCGAGCACCTCGCTGCGCTCGTAGTTGTTGATCGCCTCGGATACCGGCTGCTTCAGCGCCTTGTTGCCGAGCCCGTAGGTATCGAAGTTCTTCGCCACCGCGGCCGCATCCAGCGGCGAACCGTCGGAGAAGGTCACGCCCGGGCGCAGCTTGAACGTGTACTCGGTCACCTGGTCGTTGACCGTCCACGACTCGGCAATCCACGGCTCGATCTCCAGCGTGGCCGGATTCTGCCAGGTCAGCTTGTCGGTGATCTGGTTCAGGATGCCGCCGTTCGGGTAGAAGCCCCCCGCTGGCGGATACAGACTGGTATGCGGCTGCTGCTCCAGATAGACCAGCGTGCCACCACTGGCCGGCGCCGCCCCCTCGGCAGCTGGCGCCTCCACCGGCTTCGAGCACGCCCCCACCAGACCGGCCATGGCCACGGCGGCAATGGCGCTCACGACCCCGGTACGCTTGCTGAAAAACACGTTCATTTCTTTCCCTGACAACAACAGTCGAAGGAAAGTCATGCTACCGGACCCATATAACCTTGCTGGCAGATTAAGTGGATTGTTTATTTGGAATGGGAATAAAAGAGTGCAGGCAACCCCGCGCTCGCACGGCGTGGACCTCCCCCGCAATGGGCCCAGTGACGGGATGCGCGTTAAGATGCAGCAGAGGAGATGCCCATGCCCGATTCAGCCCTGCCAGATAGTCGCCTTGAAGCCGTGTGCCAACGACTTCGCGATGCCCTGCCTGGCGTAATGGGCATTTATGCCTTCGGCAGCCGGATGCAGGGCACGGCCAGGCCGGACAGCGACCTTGACCTCGCCGTGCTGGTCGACGGCTACGCCGATCCGCTGCAATTATGGGAGCTGGCCGGACAGCTGGCCGGACTGAGCGACTGGCCAGTCGACCTGCTGGACCTGAGAGCAGCCAGTACGGTCATGCAGTATCAGGTGCTGACGACCGGGCGACGCCTGTGGGCCCGGGAACCGGAGGCAGGACTGTTCGAGTGTTTTGTCATGAGCGAAAAAATCGCCCTGGATGAGGCAAGGGCCGGACTGCTGCACGATATCGCCACGGAAGGGCGCGTATATGGTCGATGATGTACTGCTGAACAAGGTCGCCACGATCGAGCGCTGCGTCGGACGTGCCCGCGAGGAGTACGCCGCTGCCGGTGCGGGCTTCGACACCGATTACACGCGCCAGGATGCTGCCGTCCTCAATATCCAGCGCGCCTGCGAAGCAGCGCTCGGCGCCGGCCACCATCTGATCCGGCGCGAACGACTCCGCATCCCGCAGAGCGCCCGCGATGTGTTCACCTTGCTGGCGCAAGCGGAATGGCTGGAAACCGGACTGGCCGGGAAGCTGAAACGCATGGTGGGTTTCCGCAATCTTGCCGCTCATGACTACCAGAGCCTGCTGGTACCGATCACGATCAACATCATCACCCTGCATCTGGATGATTTTCTGCAGTTCACTGCCGCGCTGCTTGCCCATGCAACGGACAATGAAAAACAAAAAGGCCCGGTCACGAAGACCAGGCCTGATGCTTGAAGCGATTGGTGGGTCGTGCGGGGCTCGAACCTGCGACAAACGGATTAAAAGTCCGCTGCTCTACCAACTGAGCTAACGACCCACGACATCGAGGGTACCGATGCCGGGAAAATTGGTGGGTTGTGAAAGGCTCGAACTTTCGACCTACGGATTAAGAGTCCGCTGCTCTACCAACTGAGCTAACAACCCGTCGGCCACGGAAGAACCGTTGCCGGGGAAACTGGTGGGTTGTGAAAGGCTCGAACTTTCGACCTACGGATTAAGAGTCCGCTGCTCTACCAACTGAGCTAACAACCCCAACAGAGGGGCGCAATATAACGAGCCCCCGGACACCTCGTCAAGTGTTTTTTGTCGACACGCTAGCGCAGCAGCGCCTGCACCCGGTCGAAAAACGGCGACGGCGGCAGGTAGCCAATGACCCGGTCGCGCTCCATGCCCTTGATGTCAAAGAAAATCGTGCCCGGCGGTCCGTACAGGCCGAAGTTTTTCAGCAGTTGCTGGTGGGCCGGCGAATTGGCGGTCACGTCGGCCTGCGCCAGCGCGAACTTTCCGAGCGCGGTGGCCACGCGCGGATCGCTGAACGTGTCCCGTTCCATCTCCTTGCAACTGACGCACCAGTCGGCATAAAAATCGAGCATGACCGGGCGGCCGCGGTTGGCAGCCAGAAAGCGCTCCCAGTCCGCCGGGCTGTCCACCCGGGTAAAGGCCGGATGGGAAACCGTGACGGTCGCGGCAGACGCGCGCGCAGTCAGCGGCAGCAGCGGGCGCAACGGATCGTCGGCACCGGCCAGGCCGCCGACCAGCTGGATCACGCCGGTAATCGCCGCCAGCAGGCCCAGCAGTTTCAGGAATCGGCGGCCGCCATGATGACCCGCCGGCAGCGCGTCGAACGCGCCGGCAAACACCGCCGCACCGACCAGCACCACGCCGTAGCCGAGCAGGGCCACCGGAGCCGGCAGCCACGGCGACAGCAGATAGATCGCCAGCAGCAGCATCAGCACGCCGAACACGCCCTTGACCGCCTGCATCCAGCCGCCGGCTTTCGGCAGCAGCTTGCCGCCGGCTGCACCGAGCAGCAGCAGCGGCGCGCCAAGCCCCAGCGCCATCGCATACAGCGCGGCGCCCCCCCGTACGGCATCGCCGCTGGCGCCAATATAGCCGAGCGCCACCGCCAGCGGCGGCGCCACGCACGGGCCGACGATCAGTGCCGACAGCGCGCCCATCGCGAACACTGACAGCAGGCGTCCGCCGGTCATCCGGTTCGATGCCGACGCCATTCTCGCCTGCAGGCTGGCCGGCAGTTGCACATTGATCACCTCGAACATCGCCAGCGCGAACACCAGCAGCAGCACGGCGGCCACGATGGCGACCTCCGGTCGCTGCAGCCAGACCGTCAGCAGACTGCCGGTCAGCCCGGCGGCGACGCCGACCACGGTATAGGTCAGTGCCAGTCCCTGCACATAGGCCATGGCCAGCACAAAACCGCGCCAGCCGTGCGCCGCCTCACCCTGGCCGGCGACGATGGCCGACACGATCGGCAGCATCGGATACAGACAGGCGGTAAAGGCCAGCCCGAGGCCAGCTACAAAGAAGCTGCCGAGCAGCGCAATCCAGCCCAGTTTTGCCAGCCCGCCCGTGTCTGCCGGTGCGGCAGCCGGTGTGGCCGGCGCACTGCCCAGACCGGCCGCCGACACGAAGCGCGACAGCAGGTCATCGCCCTGCTCACCGCCGGCCGGCACGCCGTCGGCGCCGAGCGTCAGCCGCCGCGTTTCCGGCGGATAGCAGACGCCGGCATCGGCACAGCCCTGCTGCGACACCACCAGCACCAGCGGACGCGGTGCGCCGGCCGGCAGCGTCACCGTCGCCTGGCTGCGGCCATGGTAGATTTCCGAGCGACCGAAGAACGCGTCCTGCTTGAGGGTGCCGTCGGCCAGCGTGGTCCCCAGTTCCAGCACCGGCTCGGTCGCAACCCGGATGCGCTCCTTGTACAGGTAGTAGCCGTCAGCAATGCGCCAGTCGAGCGTGACCGTGTCACCCTGCCGGGTGGCCGTCAGCGCAAAGGCACGTTCCGGTGGCAGCAGGTCGTCGGGATTGACCGCCAGCGCGGACAGCGAACACAGTCCCAGCACGAAGGCCAGCACGATGCGGATCAGGGTTCTAGGATTCAGTACGGAGGGCATGCGCAGGTTTTTTCTGTGGTTTATCACGCGTCAGTGCTTGAAATGGACTCACTGGCGACCCAGTTTATATAGGCGGGCAGGCCGGCAGTGACCGGCAGTGCCAGGATTTCCGGTACCGCGTACGGGTGCAGTGCCTGCACCTGTCGCTCAAGCGCCGGCCAGGCAGCCCGCACGGTCTTGATCACCAGCGTCACTTCGCTGGCGGTTTCCACCCGGCCCTCCCAGCGATACACCGATTCGACGGCGGGCAGCAGATTCACGCAGGCGGCCAGCCGCGAGCCGACCAGTTCTTTGGCAACAAGACGCGCACACTCGATATCTGGCACATTGACCAGCCCGACCAGCACTTCGCTCAACCGACTGCTCTCATCCATGAAATACCTTTTTCTGCTTGTTCTGGCGTTCCCGCTCATCGAGCTCGCCACCCTGATCGCCCTGGCCGGCCGCTTTGGCGGGGGCCCGGTGTTTCTGGCCCTGCTCGCCGGTGCGGTCATCGGCGTGCTGATCCTGCGCAACCAGCAGCTCGGCGCCTTGCTGACGCTGTCGTCGGTCATGCGCAATGGTCAGCAGACATCGCTGTGGCAGTTGCTGTGGCCACTGCGCTATGTGTTCGCCGGCCTGCTGTTCATCTTTCCCGGCGTCATCAGCGACGTCCTGGCGCTGCTCCTGCTGCTGCCGTTCAAGGGGCCGAAAATCATGGCCGGCCCGATTGGCGGCGATTTCCGTGCCGACCCGTTCGGCCGGCCACCGCAGCGCGACGACGGCACCATCGATGGCGAATACACCCGTGTCGACGAACAGCCTACGCAATTGACCGATCGTAAACCTTAAGGCAACAATCGTCGGGCCAGGTCGGACGCTTCGAAATGCCCGGCCAGCTCGACCACTTTCCGGCGGCTGCTGTCGCCGCTCCTGAGCCGGACTGCCGCGCGGGACACGCCGCAGCGTTCGGCCAGAAACGCCAGCAGGCAGGCATTGGCCTTGCCGTCCACCGGCGGGGCAGCCAGACGAATTTTCAGCGCCTCGCCATGCAGGCCGGCGGTCTCGGTCTTTTTGGCGCCGGGCTGGACATGCAGTGTCAGCCGCGCAAAATCGGGGCCTGTGGTCAACCAGTTCATGTCGTATCCGTTCTGCTTCGCGGTTGCGAATTTTATCAGCACTCAACAGGGAGGTTTCATTATGGATATCGGTATCAGCAAGGAAGATCGCGGCACCATCGTCAGCGGACTCTCGCGCCTGCTGGCAGACAATTTCACCCTGTACCTGAAGACGCACAACTTTCACTGGAACGTGACCGGCCCGCAGTTCCGCACCCTGCACCTGATGTTCGAGGAACAGTACAACGAGCTGTGGATCGCCAACGACCAGATCGCCGAACGCATCCGCACGCTGGGCTTCCCGGCCCCGGCGTCCTACGGCGAGTTCGCCAGGCTGACGTCGATCAAGGACACCGACGGCGTGCCGAAGGCCACCGAAATGATCGAACTGCTGGTGAACGGCCATGAAACCGTGTGTCGTACCATCCGCGGCCAGTTCGCCGCGGTCGAGGCCGCCAATGACCAGCCGACGCTGGATCTGCTGACCCAGCGCCTGGAAGTGCACGAAAAGACCGCCTGGATGCTGCGCAGCCTGCTCGACTGAGCGCGACAGTAACCGGTAACCGCCAAGCCCGCCTGCCTGCGGGCTTTTTTCTTGCCCGCCGTCAACGCCGCCTCATGCACGACGGATCAAACCGGCGCGCAGCGCGGGCGGGCGCAACGCGGTTTCCCCGCGGCAGCGAGGGCGGGGGACAGTGGGCAGCGGCAGGCTGGCGGCGGGCCCGCCCACCCTGCTCACCGCGACATGTTCCTGCCGTTCCGGCCCATGGCGGACTGCAATTGTAGCGCCGTCGCGGCAGGAAAATGCCACGAGTGAAATGACCGTCCGTCGCTCGCGACTTATGGCATGGGCATCCACCATTTACAACAAAGGGTGTCCATCATCATGCAGCGCGCGGGCGGTCCCTGTATGCGAGCCCCTTCCTTCCTGTCTGTCGCCAGCACGTCAACCGGCATTACCTCACTGCTGTTCACCACCCTCGGCGCCGCCGCGGCGAGCTGGATTTCGTTGCAATTCCCGTTCAGCACGGGATTCATCGCTTTTATCTGGCTGCCCAGCGGCTTGTCCCTGGTCGCGATCCTGTGGGGTGGCTGGCGCATGCTGCCGGCGCTGGCTTTCGGCATGACGCTGCCGATGCTGCCGGAGACGCCGCTGGCGCTGTGGCCGGCACTGCTGCTGGCGCTGCTGTCAGCCGGACACAGCGGGCTGATCGGCACCCTGTTCGGGCGCTGGCGCCACCGGCACTGGGATCGCCTCGATCTCGGCGACCTGATCCTGGCCCTGCTGACGGTCGGCGCCATCACGCTGACCACTGCCCTGCTGTCAATTGCCATCTGCGTGGGCAGCGGCCTGCTGCCATGGGGCGCGCTGACCCGTGCCATCCTGCCGTGGTGGAATGCCGATCTGCTGTCACTGGCGGTGCTGCCTCCGCTGCTGATCGCCTGGCGCGGCACGCCATGGCCGGCCGGCCGGCGGCAGCAGGAACTTGCGCTGATCCTGGCCGTCACCCTGGCCAGCGTACTGCCGGTCCTGAACCAGCCGGAACCGCTGGCCTACCACGCATTCATCTACCTGCACTTCATCACCGTGATCTGGATGGCGTTGCGCTTCGGCCAGCGCGAGGTTGCGCTGCTGTGCCTGCTGGTCCAGGCCGGCCTGCTGCTCGGCTGGGGCACGCAGCACCAGTCGTTCCAGCAGCAGATGACCGATCAGTTGCTGCTGCTGACCGGTGCGGCGATGGGCCAGATCGTGACCGTGCTGGTCGCCGCGCTGCGCGCCCGCAACCAGCAACTGGAAAACCTGCTGGCCAGTACCGAGGCGCAGAAACGGGACCAGGGCGCCATCCTGTCGCGGGCACTGATGCTGATGCCGTCCGGTGTGGCGATCATCCGCGCGTCCGACGGCCATATCGTCGACTGCAATCCGCGCATGTGCGAGATGTTCGGCGTGGAAAGACAGGCAATGCTGGGCCGCAGTTCGATTGAATTGTGGCTGTGGGACAATCCGGCCGACCGCGACACGCTGGTCACCACCCTCGATCAGCCGCTGGCGCAGGAATTCTGGATGCGGCACAGCGACGGCAGCCGCTGGCGGGCGCTGGTCTGTGCGTCCTGGCTCGATCTCGGCGGCGAGGCGCACTATCTGGCGATGATCAGCGACATCGACCGGCTGGTGCACGCCGAGGCCACGGCGCTGCACAGCGAACGCCGCATCGAGTCCGCGCTCAGCGCTGCCGGCATCGGCTACGTCGATCTGGACTTTGCCCGCAACCGCGCCAGCGGCAACGAGGCCATGGCCCGCTTTTTCGACTATCCGGTCGCCGGCGAGCACGACATTTCACCGATCCGGACTGACTGGATCGACCGCATCCATCCGGAAGACCGGCAGAAGATCGCCGATGCCTTCTGCGCCATGCAGGCGTTCAGGGATATTCCGCGCCGCAGCGAATTCCGCATCCGCGACGGCGACAACTGGCGCTGGATGGTCTCGACCATGGAACCGATCGAATCGACCCGGGACGGGCGCGTCCTGCGCTGGGTCGGCACCTATGTCGACGTCAGTGCCCAGCATCAGGCGGTCGAGCAGCTGCAACTGGCCGCCCATGTACTGTCGCACAGCTCGGACGCCATGGTGATCTGCGACACCCGGGGCAACATCCTGCAGGTCAACCACGCGTTCGAACGCCTGACCGGCATGTCCCGCACCCAGGCCATCGGCGCGTCGCTGGCCCGCCTCAGCGGCCCGGAATGCCACTGCGAAACGCCGCCGGACAATCAGGCCTGGGAAGGCGAACGGCCCTTCCTGACCGCCAGCGGGCAGTTGCTCGCCTGCTGGCAGCGTCAGACACCGGTCACCGATGCCCTGGGCGAAACCCGCCATCTGTTCATCACGCTGACCGACCTGACCGAACGGCGCCGTGCCGAGGCCCGTATCCGCTTCCTCGCCGAGCACGATCCGCTGACCGGCCTGATCAACCGGGCCGCATTCAGTGAGAGGCTGGAGCAGGCACTGCTGCAGTCGCAGCGCGACGGCAGCAGCAATGCGCTGATGTTCATCGATCTGGACAATTTCAAGCAGGTCAACGACAGCCTCGGCCATGCCGCCGGCGACCTCCTGCTGCGCGAGGTGGCCCAGCGCCTGCGCGGCGTGGTCCGCGCCAGCGATGTGATCGGCCGGCTGGGCGGTGACGAGTTCGTCGTGCTGCTGAGCCGGATTCCCGACCCGGGCGATGCCGCCCAGGTCGCGGAAAAGATCCTGGCCACGCTGAACGAACCGTTCAGCCTGGCTGGCGACGAGGTCCAGTCGCCGGCATCGATCGGGGTGGCGCTGAGCCCGCAGGACGGCAGCGACAGCGATCTGCTGATGCGCCACGCCGATGCCGCCATGTATTTCGTCAAGACCCACGGCCGGCATGGCTGGCGCTTCTTCGCCCCGACCATGCAGGCCGAAGTGATCGAACGGCGCGAACGCGAGCAGGCGCTGCGCCGTGCGATCGAGACTTTCGACTTCGAGCTGTGGTACCAGACCGAACACGATATCCGGACCGGTTCGGTCATCGCCATCGAGGCCTTGCTGCGCTGGCGTGACGAGGCCGGCCTGTTGCGACCGGCGGCGGATTTCATCGCACTCGCCGACGATATCCGCCTGTCCACCGAACTGACCAGCTGGACCCTGAACGCCGCCTGTGGACAGGCCCGCCACTGGCGCGACAACGGCCTGATCCAGTGCCCGGTCGCAGTCAACCTGAGCCCGCGCCAGTTTGCCGATCCGGCACTGACCGAGCATATCGCCAAGGCACTGTCCGACAACCGGCTGGATGCGGCCTGGCTGGAGATCGAAGTGCCGGAGGCCTCGCTGGTGCAGGATATCGTCCATACCCGCCGTCAGTTCGCGGCACTGTCCGCCCTCGGCGTGCGCGTGGTGGTCGATCATTTCGGGGCCTCCGCCTTCGACCTGCTGCTGCTGTGCCAGCCGCCGCTGGTCAGGCTCAAATTCGACCGCGCCCGCCTGCAGCACCTGCTTGCCGACGGACGCGCGGTACCGGCGCTGGCGGCCTTCCTGTGCGCGCTGGGGCTGCCGCTGACCGCCAAGGGCGTCGAGCACCTGGACGAACTGCCGATGCTGGCCCGGCTCGGCCTGCGGCATGTGCAGGGCATTGCGGTCGGCGAACCGCTGTCGGCCAGCGCCATGACCGCGCGGCTGACGGCATCGAATGACGCCCATGCTAAAATGACCGCCATCTCGCCCCCCGCGTCCTGAGCTGCACGGCCGGAGGGCGTACGCCGCGCAAGGACGTCCCGACCATCGTGCACCCGGATCTCACCTACGACTCATCGCCCCGACACGCGCCGCTCTGGCTGGCGGTGGGGGTGTCGTTTGCCGTGCATGTGGCCATTGTCATCGGCATCCGCTGGCAGCCGGCACTGCCGCTGCCGGCCGACCCGGTGCCGCTCGAAGTCGTGCTGAGCGCCGGCGCAGCGCACGACAAGCCGGTTCGCGCCACCGTCGCCGCGCCGCCGGCGCCGGCAACGGTCAGGCCGGACAGCACGCCACAGCGGCGCCATGACGCACCGAAAGCCAAAGCCGACCGCCCGGTCCGCGAACCAGCCCCCCGCACCAGACCCGAGACCGCCGACATCCCTGCCAGCGAGCCGGCACCCCGTCCATCGCGTCACGTTCCGGCACACCAGGCAACACCGCGAACCGGCACCCCCTCGTTCACTACCGGCGACCTGCTGGCCGACGCCAGGGCACTGGCGCGGGCAGACAGTGACACGGCGGCACCACCGGCGGCCGGTGCCGCCTCCCGCCGCGCCGTCATCAGCGCCACGACCCGCGATGCGGTCTTCGCCAGCTATGCCGAGGACTGGCGGCGGAAGATGGAACGCGTCGGCAATCTGAACTACCCGCAGGATGCCCGTGACAAGGGGGTCTACGGCCGTCTGAAGCTGCGGGTCGACATTCGCGCCGACGGGTCGCTGATCGATGTCCGCATCCAGCGCGGCTCCGGCCATCCGGAGCTGGACGACGCGGCGATCCGCATCGTCCGGCTGGCGGCACCGTTTGCCCCGTTCCCGCCGGCACTGGCCCGCGACTACGACCAGCTGGCCATCATCCGCAGCTGGAACTTCACCCGCGACAACCAGTTCGCAGCCGGAAACTGAGCGTTCCCCTCTCGCAGCCCGGTTGCCGCAGCGCTTACAATGGCGTTTTGCGGAGAGCCCCATGTACGAAGTCAATCGCAGCGTCATCATCGTCAAGCCCAGACAACCGTTCGTCGACTGGCTGCTCGGCCTGCCGTTCGAAATCGATGCCGACGAGGTCAACCTGGTCAATCTGCGCCGCGACAGCAATGCGCTGCTGGTGCCGGCCATCGAGGACTACGACGATCTGCGCGCCGTACTGAAGCAGCGCTGGCCGGACATTTTCGAGGCGGAGCTGGCCGACTGGTGCGCCGACGACACGCTGTGGCCGGAAAAGCGCACGCAGAACCTGTTCTCGCAGTGGTTCGAGATCGAACTGTCGTCGGTGCTGACCGACCTGTGCGATGAGCCGCTGGAACGCGAAGCCTACGATGACATCGAGTTGCCGGACGCCGAATAAGGCTTGCCCGGCGGCAACCCGACTGTGCTGTAATGGCGGGAAAACGAGCGTTTGAACTCGTTCGTGGCCGCACGGCCCCCCCCCGCCATTCGACAAAGGAGACTCCGATGCATCAGACCGACATAAAGGTTCGTGGTTATCATCTCGACCTGTACGGTCACGTCAACAACGCCCGCTACCTGGAATTTCTCGAGGAAGCGCGCTGGGCCTACTTCGATGTGCACACCGATCTGTACGGCTTCATGCAGACCGGTCTGGCCTTCGTCGTCGTCAATATCAACATCAGCTACCGTCGCCCGGCACTGATGAACGAGATCCTGACCGTCGACACCTCGGTCAGGGACGTCGGCAACCGCTCGGCCGTCATCCGCCAGGTGATCCGTCTGCAGGGCAGCGACACGGTGGTGGCCGAAGCCGACGTGACCTTTGTCCTGTTCGACAGCAAACAGAATCGTGCCGTCACCATTGAGGGCGAGATCCGCGCCCTGATGGACCGGCTCGCCGCCGAGGACTGAACCCGGCGGCCACTGCAAGGGGAAGCTGAATGAAGAAGGTGATTGCCATCGCCCTGGTGCTCGCGGTCGTGGCCGTGGCCGGCTATGCGCTGACCAGCCGCGATCCTGCGCCATCGGTGACCTACACGTCGATGGATGCGCGGAAGATGACGACCGACTCGCTGAAAGGCAAAGTCGTGCTGGTCAATTTCTGGGCCACCAGCTGTCCCGGCTGCGTGAAGGAAATGACCGAGTTCAGGCAGATCTACCAGCAGCTGGCACCGCAGGGAAAATACGAAACCCTGGCCGTGGCGATGAACTACGACCCGCCCAACTACGTGAAGACCTTCGTCGCCGAGAACAAGCTGCCGTTCCCGATCGTTCTCGACAGCGACGGCAAGCTGGCCGAGGCCTGGGGCGGCATCCAGCTGGTCCCGTCGACCTTCCTGGTCGGCAAGGACGGCCAGGTGATCAAGCGCTATCTCGGCGAACCCGATTTCAGGGAACTGAGACAGTTGATCGATCAGGCGATCGCCGCCTGACCGGCGCTGCCGGGGACACCAGCGGGCTGAATGCCGTCGGTGCCCCGGCCTCAGGCCCGTCTCAGCGTGCCTTGATTTCGGTCCACAACCGGTTCAGCTCGCGCCGGTCCTTTGCACCAAGATCCTTCAGCAATACCAGCTTGTCGCGGGATGGATCGGCCATGATCACCTTGTTGGCCCTGATCTCCGGCTGCAGGTAGCTCAGCGCTGCCCGGTTCGGATTGACCGACCCCATGATGTTGGACACATCGGCCGCATTCTTGCCGTCCAGCAGGAAGTTGATGAACTGCAGCGCCAGGTCCGGACGCTTCGCGTTCTTCAGGATCACCAGGTTGTCCAGCCCGAGGATATTGCCTTCCTTCTGCAGGTTGTAGCCGATGGTGAAGTTGCGCTTCGCCGCCTTCGCGTCGTGCATCGCCTGGAAGAAGTCGTTGGTGAAGCCGTGCACCAGCCAGATATTGCCGACCGTCAGTTCCTTGATATAGCTCTGATTGTTGAACGCGGCCCAGTACGGCTTGGCCTTGCGGATCACCGCGGCGGCGGCCTGCAGGTCGGCCGGGCTGGTACTGTTGGCGTCACGCCCCAGATACATCAGTGCCGCGCTCATCAGCTCGCGCTGGCTGTCGAGCACGGTCACCCGTCCCTTGAGCTTGCCCAGGTATTTCGGATCGAACACCGCTGCCCAGCTGTCGGTCGGAATGCCGAGGGCGCGCATTTTCTCGCTGTTGTAGCCAAGGGCGGTAATGCTGGCGAGCAGCGGCGCGCCGACGGCATTGCCCGGGTCGAACGGGGCATTCAGCTTCAGGTAGCCGGCATTCAGGTTGGCGAAGTTCGGCAGTTTCGCCCGGTCCAGCGGCTGGGTCTTGCCCTGCTTGATCAGTGCCTGCATCGCATAGGTGGTCGGCACGACCATGTCGTAGCCGGTCGCACCGGCGGCCAGCTTGGCCAGCATTTCCTCGCTGTCGCCGTAATAGTCTTCCTGCACATCGCACTTGCACTGTGCCTCGAAACGTTTGATCGTCACCGGGGCGATTTCGTTGTTCCAGTTGAAAACGCGCAGCACATCCCTCGCCAGGGCGCTCCCGGACAGGGCAACGATCGTGGCGGCGAGAACGAGCTTCTTCATTATGGTGGGCTCCTGTGCCGGCATCGCCCGGAGCGGGCCGGGCCGGCGGGGTGGGTGGGAAAAACGGGGGGACATGCCGACGCGGCCGTCAACAGACGGCCGCAGTGCCTGCATCGGACGTCCGGCGCAGCGTCAGACGTTGACCATGTTGTCGCGGTGGATCAGTTCCGGTTCACCGACATAGCCGAGCAGCGCCTCGATATCGCGGGTCGGATGGCGCATGATCAGCCGCGACTCGTCAGACGAGTAGTTGACCAGCCCGCGCGCCACTTCGTTGCCGTCCTCGTCGACGCAGGCCACGGCATCGCCGCGCAGGAAGTCGCCCTGCACCTCGCTGACGCCGATCGACAGCAGGCTGGTGTGCTGCTCGCCCACCGCGCGCACGGCGCCACGGTCAAGCACCAGCGCACCGGCCAGCCGCAGGTGGTCGGCCAGCCACTGCTTGCGGGCGATCATCCGGTCCGAGGTCGCCACCAGCTGGCTGCCGATGGATTCGCCATCGGCCAGCCGCGACAGCACGTTCGCTTCGCGCCCGCTGGCGATCACGGTCGCGGCGCCGCTGCGCGCGGCGCGCTTGGCGGCGAGGATCTTGGTCAGCATGCCACCGGTGCCGACACTGCTGCCGGCGCCGCCGGCCATGGCTTCCAGCGCCGGGTCGCCGGCCTGCCCCTCATGGACGAACTCGGCCGCCGGGTTGCTGCGCGGGTCGGCGGTGTACAGACCGCGCTGGTCGGTCAGGATCACCAGCGCATCGGCTTCGATCAGGTTGGTCACCAGCGCGCCCAGCGTGTCATTGTCGCCAAAGCGGATTTCGCTGGTCACCACGGTGTCGTTCTCGTTGATGATCGGCACCACGTTCAGCGCCAGCAGCGTGTTCAGTGTCGAGCGCGCGTTCAGATAACGGGTACGGTGGGTCAGGTCCTCATGGGTCAGCAGCACCTGGGCGGTTTTCAGGTTGTGGGCGGAAAACGCCTGTTCATAGGCCTGGCACAGGCCCATCTGGCCCACGGCGGCGGCGGCCTGCTTCTCGTGCAGCGCCGTCGGGCGGGCGTTCCAGCCGAGGCGTTTGACCCCCTCGGCGACCGCGCCGGAACTGACCAGCACCACCGCCTTGCCACGCCGCATCAGGTCGGCGATTTCCCCGGCCCAGCGATCCAGCGCGGCATGGTCCAGCCCTGCGCCATCGTTGGTAACCAGACTCGAACCGACCTTGACCACGATGCGCGTGGCGGCGTGAATGACCGACTGCATGTAATTCTCCAGACAAGACGAACGGCGGTCCGGTCAAGCCAGCCGCCGCAATGAAGTGCCGATTATCGCGCGTTCGGCGCGCCGGTTGTAGGCCACCAGATCAAGGAACGGCAGCCTGTGTGCCGCAGACCGGACAGGCCGGGTCGCGGACCAGCCGCATGCGCCGCCATTCACCGCTTTTGCCGTCCAGCAGCTGCAGGCGGCCGACGGCCTCCGACGGAATGCCGGCCAGCAGCTTGATCGCCTCCATCGCCTGCAGGCTGCCGATGACCCCGACCAGCGGCGCCAGCACGCCGAACAGCGCACACGGGCCGTCGGAGGCATCGCCCTCGTCCGGGAACAGGCAGTGATAGCACGGCATGTCGGGCTGGCGGTAGTCGAACACTGCGAGTTGGCCGTCGAAGCGCACCGCCGCGCCGGAAACCAGCGGCGTGCCGGTGGCGACGCAGGCACGGTTGACTGCATGCCGGGTGGCGAAATTGTCGCAGCAGTCGAGCACGATGTCGGCTGCCGCCACCCGCGCCAGCAACGCCGCACCATCGAGCCGCTCGGCCACGTCGTGCACGACGATGTCCGGGTTCAGCTCCAGCATGCGCTGGCGCGCGCTGGCGGCCTTGTTGACGCCGATGCGGTCGGTCGCATGCGCGACCTGGCGCTGCAGATTGGTCAGATCGACATCGTCGTCATCGCAGACGGTAAGGGTGCCGATGCCGCTGGCGGCCAGGTACAGCGCCACCGGGCTGCCGAGGCCGCCGGCACCGACGATCAGGGCGTGGCTGTCGAGCAGGCGCTGCTGGCCATCGATGTCGATCTCGGGCAGCAGGATATGCCGCGAATAGCGGATCAGTTGCGTGTCGTCCATGCCGGGATTGTGCCGGGTTTTGCCGTCTGGCGCAGTCCGCCATTCGGCGGAGGGTCAGGCTTCCTCGACCACCTTGCGCTGGAAGCGCACGCCGAGCTGCTTGAGCTTGCGGTACAGGTGGGTGCGTTCCAGCCCGACCTTCTGCGCCACGCGGCTCATATTGCCCTTCTCCAGCGAGATGTGATGCTCGAAGTAGCGACGCTCGATCTGTTCGCGCAGCTCGCGCAGCGGCAGGTTGAAGTCAAAGCCCAGCTCCTCGATCGGCTTCTCGACCTTGAACTGCGACAGCACGCGCAGGACGTCGGGCGCGTCGATCTCGTCGTCCTCGACCGTCAGCGCCAGGCTCTTGACGATGCCCTTGAGCTGTTCGAGGTTGCCCGGCCACTCGTACTGGCGCAACGCGTTCAGCGCCGCCGTGGTAAAGCGCTTCAGCGGGGTCTGCTTGCTCTCGACCAGTTCGGCAACGATCTGGTTGGCCAGATCGACAATATCCTCGGCATGCTCGCGCAGCGCCGGAATCGGCACGATCACGCTGGCCAGCGTGGTCAGCAGCCGGTTGTCGCACTCGGGATCGACCAGCAGGTCGGACAGCGGCCGGCTGCAGGCGCAGACCACGCGAGCGTTGTAGCGATCAAGCTTGGACAGCAGGAACAGCAGCCCCTGCTGCGCCTTCTTGTTCAGGTAGGCAATGTCGCCCAGCCACAGCACGCCGTTGTTGGCTTTCTGCAGCAGGTCGAGCGGCGCATCCGCCAGCGTCTCCGGCTTGGCGACCGTGACCCACGGCGTATTCTGCGCATGCAGGAAGCGCGCGACCAGCTCGAAGCCGACCCCCGGCTCGCCGGACAGCAGCACCGGCGTCTTCAGCGCGGCAACGCGTTCGAGGTTCTTTTTCAGTTCCTGGACCGGCGCGCTCTTGCCGAGCTTGTTCAGGTCCAGCGCCTGCGCCGCCTGCATGTCGCCATACTTCAGCGCACGCTGGATGGTGCTGAGCAGCTTGGCCAGCGCGATCGGTTTCTCGAGGAAATCGAACGCGCCGATGCGGGTCGCCTCGACCGCGGTGTCGATGCTGGCATGACCGGACATCATGATGACCGGCATGTTCAGCTGGCCGGACTTGGCCCACTCCTTCAGCAGGGTGACGCCGTCACAATCCGGCATCCAGATATCGAGCAGCACGGCCGCCGGGCGCACCTGGTTGCGCAACTGCCGGGCCATTTCGGCGTTCTCGGCCACGGCGGCGGTATAGCCTTCGTCGAGCAGGATCTCGGAAAGCAGCTCTCGAATGCCGACCTCGTCGTCAACGATCAGGATGTCACTGCTACGCATGGTGTCTCCGATAGGGGCAGCATCACCCGCATTTGTGCGCCATGGGGCGACACATTGCCGGCACTGATACTGCCTTTATGCTCTTCAATGATTCGTTTGACCACCGCCAGCCCCAGGCCGCTGCCTTTGGCTTTGCTGGTGACATAGGGATCGAATGCGCGCGGCAGGATTTCGGGCGGGAAGCCGGCGCCATTGTCGGTCACCGTCATCACAACTTGTTGATCTGCAATGAACGTCCTAATTTCTATGATCGCCTCGGCAACGTCAAGCGTGGCATCCTGCGCGTTCACGACCAGATTGTGTATGACCTGGCGCAGCAGGGCGGCATCGGCCAGGATCGGCAGTTCGCCGTCGTGGAGATCCATCCGTACCGACGGGTTGGATTCGTACAGCATCATCACTTCGCGCACGATCGCATTCAGGTCGGTGGCCGCCATCCGGCTGGCCGGCGCGCGCGCGTAGTCGCGGAAGGCGTCGACCATGCCCTTCAGCGCCGCCACCTGCTTGATGATGGTATCGGTCGAGCGTTGCAGGAAATCGGCGTCGTGCGCATCGAGCTTGTTGCCGAGCTTCATCGCCAGCCGTTCGGCCGACAGCTGGATCGGTGTCAGCGGGTTGCGGATCTCGTGGGCGAGCCGCTTGGCAACCTCGCCCCAGGCCGCATCGCGCTGGGCACGGACCAGATCGGTCACTTCGTCGAAGACCACCACCCGCCCGGCGCCATCCGGCAGCAGGCCGCCGCGCACCAGCAGCAGCCGGCCGTCGCTGAGTTCGATCTGCTGCTGCCAGTCGCTTTCGTCACGGTCCAGCCTCGAGTAGACCGACGACACGAAGGCTTCCAGCGCCGGTGCCCACGCCAGCCATTCCGGCAGCGGCGTCAGCGCCAGCATGTTCAGGTCCCAGTCGAGAATGCGCGACGCGCTCTGGTTTGCAGCCGTCAGCCGCAGGTCGGCATCGAAGGCCAGCACGCCGCTCGACAGCGCGGCCAGGATGCGTTCCAGATAGGCGCGGTTGGCCTCGATCTGTTCGCGCGCGGCCTCTTCCGCCTGCTTGGCATCGGCCAGTTGCCGCGTCATCCGGTTGAACAGCGCGGTCAGGATGCCGAGCTCGTCGCGGCGGTAGATCGGATGCTGGCGCGAGAAGTCGCCCTGGGCCACCGCCCGCGTGCCGGCAGCCAGCGCCGACAGCGGTGCCGACAGCCGGCGCGACAGCAATGCCCCCAGCCCGACGGCCGCAAACAGCGACAGCAGCAGGGTCAGCGACAGCGTCAGCCGGTAGAACTCCTTCAGCCCGTCCCGCGCCAGCACCAGCTTGCGGTAATCGGCCCGGGTCGCTTCGACCTGCTCGGCATCGACCGCCAGCTGCTGCGGCGCCGGCTGCACGGCCACCAGCGTGACCGTATCGCCGTAGCCGATGCGGTTGATGCGCTGGGCCACTTTCAGCAGCAGCGTCGCCCCGCCGCCGCCCTCGATGCCGCGCCACTCGCTGGTCGCATCCAGCGCACCGCCAAAACTCGCCGCCGGCGGCGGAGGCGGCGACATGTTGTTGTCCGGACACGAATAGGCGATCAGCCGGTCGCGGCTGTCGAACAGCGCCAGCTGGCGAATGCCCAGCTGTGAGCGCAGGCGGTCCAGCCGTTCGGCCTGCAGGGCCGGCGTGGCGTTGGCCAGTTCGCGGGCGGCCACGCTGTTGCGCGCGGCCAGATCGGCCAGAAGCGCATCCAGCGCCGAGCGGCCGAGGTTCAGCCCGCGGTCCAGCGCACTTTCGACCTGGACGTTGAACCAGCTTTCGATGCTGCGGTTCAGGAACTGGACCGACATGGTAAACACGAGAATGCCCGGCAGCACCGCCACCAGCGCGAACATGCTGGTCATGCGCAGCGTCAGCTTGGCGCCGAACACGCGTTCGCGCACGGCACGGCGCATGCGCCACAGCTCGCGCCCCAGCACCGCCACCAGCCCCAGCACCAGCAGCCCGTTCAGCGCAAAAATCCACCAGTAGTAATCGGTCAGGCTCGACGTGCTGCCGGACGCAATGGCCAGCAGGTACAGCAGGCCCAGCCCGAGTACGCCGAGCGCAATCAGCCAGGGGCGCATCAGTCGTCTCCTTCGCCCTGCCCGCTGGTCAGCGGAATCCAGTCCGAATCCAGCGCCCAGTCGTTCGACTTGATGATGTTCAGCTGGAACGGCTTCGGCAGCCGGGTGGTGTCGAGCGTCAGCCGGATGCGACCGGCGAAGTCTTTCAGCGGCGAGCGACCGACGACCGAGCGTGGCAGCACACGCCAGCTGCGCGCCGAGCCGATGATGGCCAGGGCGTCGTCAAGCCGGGCAAAACTCAGGTACAGGTTGCCCTGGCCGATGCCGACGCGGTACTGCCGGGTCAGCGGGTGCCAGGACAGCCGGTAGCGCTGGGTGGCGGTCGGCTCGAACCAGTCGCCCAGCGAGCGCCACCAGGCGGTGGTCCGTGGGCGGGTCAGTTCGAAATCGAGGCGAAAGGTCAGCATGACACCCTGTTCGAGCGCATCGGACAGGGTCGGGTTCAGGTGCAGGGCAAAACGGCTGTTGACGGCCAGTGCGCCATCGCTGATGACCAGTTGCGCGATCCTGGATTCGACCGGCGCCGGATCGGCGGCGTGAACCGCCAGCGGCATCAGCGCCGCGAGCGAAAGAAACAGGGTCAGGAGTAGCGCAAGGCCACGGGACATGCAAAGCCTTTCAGCGCTTGGCGATCCTGGCGTAATAGAAACCGTCATGGTCGGAGTCGGGCAGCAGTTGCTCGTCGCCCTCCAGGCCGGCGTCGTCATGACGGGCAAGGAACGCGTCGATCTGTTCGCGGTTTTCCCCCGGGAAAATCGAACAGGTAGCGTAAAGCATTTTACCACCCGGGGCGAGCAGACCCCACAGCGCGTCCATGATGCGGCGCTGCGTTGCGGCAAAGGCGCGGATATCGTTCGAGCGGCGGTTCCACTTGATGTCCGGATGACGGCGTGCCACGCCGGAGGCCGAGCACGGCACATCGGCCAGGATGCGGTCGAACGGCCGGCCATCCCACCAGCCCTGCGGCGCACCCGCGTCACCGGTCGCCAGCGTCGCCTGCAGCGACAGCCGTTCGAGGTTCTGGGTCACCCGGCGCAGGCGCTCGCTGTCGTGGTCCAGCGCCACCAGATCCAGGGTGTGGCATTCCAGCAACTGACCGGTCTTGCCGCCCGGCGCGGCGCAGGCATCGAGCACGCGCATGCCGTCGGTCACGTCCAGCCAGCTGCCGGCACGCTGGGCGCCCGCGTCCTGTACCGAGGCCCGTCCGCTCTGGAAACCCGGCAGGCGGTCCACCGGCACCGGCCGCAGCAGGCGCACGGCATCGCCGCCCAGCGACTCGGCCTCGATACCGGCATCGGCCAGTTCATGCAGGTAGCCATCGGCACTGATCTGGCGCCGGTTGACCCGCAGCGTCATCGGCGGATGCTGGTTGGCGGCGTCGAGCACTTTCTTCCAGTCACGCGGCCAGGCCTGGCGCACCAGGGCAATCCACCATTCAGGGTGGTTCCAGAAGGCGACCGGGTCGCGCGTCAGCTCGGCATCCAGCTCGTCCTTGCGCCGTTGCGCATTGCGCAGGACCGCGTTGACCAGCGACTTGAGCCGCGGCGAGAGTTTCTCGGCGGCACGGACCGCATGGTCGACCACGGCGTACGGCGCCGCCCGCGTCGCTTCCAGCTGGTACAGCGCGACGATCAGCAGCCGGTCGATCAGCGGCTCGGTCAGCGGTCGCGACAGCAGCCGGTCGAGGCGGGCGCGCAGACTGCCGTAACGGCGCAGCGCGCCATGGGTCAGGTCGATCAACTGGGCGCGTTCGGGCCCGTCGACCCCGGCGGCAAGCCGGCCGAGCACGTCGTTGAGATTGTGACCGTCCAGGGTCGTGTCGAGGATCCGGGCGGCGAGCAGCTGATTCTGGTACATGGCAAAAGAAACAGCCACGGTTGCCCGTGGCTGCCAGGTTGTTCATTAAGCCTCGCCACGAAGAACGGACGAGCGTAGCGAGGTCCCCTCGCGGCGGCGAGGGCGGAGGGAGCCGGACCCAATCGGGCAGACTGCCGCAGTCACGACTTTTTCTGTCAGTCGGGCATGCACCGACGCCACTGTCGCCGTCGGTGCTCATCTCCATCAGCAGTCTGACAGCCACGGTTGCCCGTGGCTGCTTTCATAATCAATAGTTTGGATTATACGGCGCGATGGCAGTCACGACCAGTCGCCGCGCGCGATCGCTTCCAGGCGGGCAATGCGCTCGTCGGTCTGCGGGTGGGTACGGAACAGCTCGCTGATGCTGCTGCCACCGGCCAGCGGGTTGATGATCATCATCTGCGCGGTTTCCGGATGGGCCTCCGCCGCCGGCATGAAGCGCCCCTGCGCGTAGTACTCGATCTTGCGCAGCGCGGCAGCCAGCGCCAGCGGATCGCCGGAAATTTCGGCACCACCGCGGTCGGCGCCAAACTCGCGGGTACGGGAAATTGCCATCTGGATCAGCGATGCGGCGATCGGCGCCAGGATCGACACCAGCAGCATCACGATCGGGTTGGAACCGCGCTCGTCGTCACGGCCGCCGAAGATCGACGCGAACATCGCCATATTGGCCAGGGCGGAGATCGCACCGGCCACCGAGGCGGACAGGGTCGAAATCAGCGTGTCGCGGTTGCGGACGTGAGCCAGTTCATGGGCCATCACCCCGCGCAGTTCGCGATAGTCGAGCAGGCGCAGGATGCCGGTGGTGGCCGCCACGGCGGCGTTCTCCGGATTGCGGCCGGTCGCGAACGCGTTCGGCTGCTCCTCGTCGATGATGTAGACCTTGGGCATCGGCAGCCCGGCGCGCTGCGCCAGTTCCGCCACCATGCCGTAAAATTCGGGCGCGGTGCTGGCGTCGACCTGGTGCGCGTTGTACATGCGCAGCACCATCTTGTCGGAATTCCAGTAGGCGAACAGGTTCATGCCGCCGCCGACCAGGAAGGCAATCAGCATGCCGCCCCGGCCGCCGATGGCGCCGCCGACGACCATGAACAGTGCCATGATCCCTGCCATCAGAATGGTGGTTTTCAACCAGTTGTTGCTCATTGTGGACTTTTCTCCGTGCCGGATATCTCCGGTATTGAATGCTGTCGACCGGGCAGGATTTCAAGCCCCGGTCCCGGGCTGCGGAGCGGAACGCCCTGCCGGAAACCGGATCTGCCGGCTCCTGATTCTTGATCCGGGCGCTTAAGTCACACTTAGAGCCGGAACGGATCAGCGGAACAGCTTGACCACGAACTGCTGCCGGCGACTGACCGGCACGCGCTCGGGCGAGCCGTTCAGCATCACATACCAGGCGCCGTCGGTATTGCGCTCGAATCCGGCAATGGCGTGCCGCAGTACCAGGCAGTTGCGATGCACGCGCACCACGGCGTCACCATACTCTTCCTCGAGCTGGGTCAGCGGCATGTCGAGCAGGTGCTCGCCGGTCAGGGTGCGCAGGGTCACGTATTTGAGCTCGGCTTTCAGATACAGCGCCGATTCGATCGGCACCAGTCTGACATGACCACGCTCGATCACGCTGAAGTGCCCCGGTGCGCCGCCCGCCGGGGACGACGGGCGCGACATCAGCCGCGCCAGCACGGCGGCCAGGCGGTCGCGCCGCACCGGCTTCAGCAGATGGTCGACGGTCAGGCCGTCGACAGCGAACGCAGGCGGCTGTGGCTGGGAAGACGCGAACACAATCGCGGGGGGATGGGGGAGCGCCGCCAGTTTGCCGGCCAGGGTGACGCCATCCATTCGTGGCATCTGGACATTGACAAAGGCGGCATCGGCGCGATTGCCGTTGCTGCCCAGCCAGTCAAGCGCCGCGCCGGCGTCGGCCAGTGTCGCCACCACATCGACACCGGCCTCCGCCAACAGCAGGGTCAACCGCTCGCGGGCCTGGGGTTCATCGTCAATAACGATTGCGGTCAGAGCATCCATTGGGTTTTGCCGTGCTTTTCGATGAGATTTCGATAGGCAACAAGCAGGCGCTGGAACTTGACGTTTGCGGGGTCGGCCCGGCGGGCGCGTTCGAGTAATTCGTGCGCCCTCGCCACATGACTTTCGTGCCAGCCCTTGCGGTGAACGAAAGCGAGAATGGCGTTGACCGCGTTCAGCATGATTTGCGAATTGGACGGCAATTCGTCCACCGCCTTGTTGAACAGGGCCACCGCTTCCTCGATTTCACCGGACTGCGCCAGCCGGACTGCTTCGTTGTTGAGATCAACGACCGACTGGACATTCTCTGCAATCAGCTGCTTGCCTGCTTCCGGACGACCAACCTGATTGAAAACCTGTTCGATCCGTTCCAGCAGCAACTCGTCGTCATGGTTGTTCTTCACCATCTGCTGCACCACGTGAACCGCAGCGTCTTCCCGCCCGCTCTTGTAGCAGGCGTGAACCAGTTCCAGACGCGCGTTTTCATTCAGCATAGGCGACAGATCGCGATATTTTTCGATTGCGTCATCAAGAAGTTCGCGACCGCGATGCGGCTGGCCGGCCTGGGTCGCCACTTCGCTCTCGACCACGGTCGAAACCCAGTTCGCAACCGGGTCATTGCGGAATTCGCGCCGCAGATTGGCAACGGTCTGTTGCGCGGCCTTGCCGTCGTTCGACGCCAGTTGCGCCCGCGCCAGCGCGGCATAATCCTCGGGACAGCGGTAGGTCGAATACTTGGCCAGGTCGATGGTGCGGGTAAACGCCTGCTGCGCGGTGGCGAAGTCGCCATCCTGCATCGCCGCCTCGCCAAGCTTCTTCTGCCGGCGCACCACCACCGGCGACAGGTCGGTCGCGGTCGCCAGCGTATTCTTGGCGTTGGCCGTGTCGTGCTTGGCTTCGTAGATGCGCGCCAGCCAGTCGTAGGCCTCCATCACGCGCGAGTTTTCCTCGAGCACTTCCTCGAACAGCTCGCGCGCCTGGTCGTACTGCCGGGTCGACACCAGCGTCTTGCCCAGACCCAGCTTGGCCCACGGCAGCGCCTTGATCTTCAGCACGTCGCGATACAGGCTCTGCGCGCCGAGATAGTCGCCGATCTTCAGTTCCAGCGAGCCCTTCAGCTTCATGAAGTCGAGCAGGAATTCATCGCGCGCGGCAATGCGCTTGTCGCATTCGGAAATCGCGCTCAGGTACTCGTCCTTCATGATCGACTGGTCGACCACGCGCAGCGCATCGCGGCGACGCATCGCCCGTTCGAGCCGCACCCGCAACTGCTCGCCGGTAAACGGCTTCAGCAGATAGGCATCCGGCGACAGTTCCGCCGCGCTGACCACCCGCTCGATGCGGGCCTCGGCGGTCACGATCATGAACACACAAGACTGCTTGATCAGGTTGCGCTCGCGGATTTCCTCCAGCAGGTGCAGGCCGTCATAGCCGTTGCCGAGGTCGTAGTCGCACAGCACCACATCGAAGTCGAAGCGGCCGAGCTTGTTGAATGCATCCGAGATCCGCGTCGCGTACTCGACCTTGTTGGCGCCGAAGGTCGACAGGGTCATCGACACCGCCCGCTGCATCTCGGGCACGTTGTCGATAATCAGGAACAGCTTCTTCGCGTACAGATTGTCGTCGCGCGGCGCGATCTTGGCCGCCTTGACGCTGGAAATGGACTGGTAGCTGGCGTTGTTTCGGTTGGGCTTGTCATCGGTCATAGGGATCTCACACAGCGGACAGTTTGGCGTAGCGCAGATCGAGCCATTTACGTCCTGCGTCCTGAAAATTCACTTCTACCCGCGACTCGCCACCGCCAGCCTCGGCGTCGGTAATGACACCCAGGCCGAATTTCGGATGAGTCACGGTCTGGCCGACCCGGAAACCGCCGACCCATTCGGGGGCGGCTGTCCTGACCGGTGTGCGCGTCTTGCGCCCGGTCGGTGCCCACGGGGCGGCCGTTTCGACCGGCTTGCGCACGACCGGTTCGATATTGATCGGATGCAGCAGTTCGGGGGGCAATTCGTCCAGAAAGCGCGATGGCAGCGGATAGCGTGTCTGTCCGTGCAGCATGCGGGTCTGAGCATAACTCAAGGTCAGCCGGCGGCGGGCGCGGGTAATGGCGACATACAACAGCCTTCGCTCTTCCTCCAGCCCGTCCGGATCGGCAAAGCTCTGCTCGTGCGGGAACAGTCCCTCTTCCAGCCCGGTCAGGAACACGCTGTCGAACTCCAGCCCCTTGGCCGCATGCACGGTCATCAGCGTGATCGCCTCCTCGCCGGCGGCGGCCTCGTGGTCACCCGATTCGAGCGACGCGTGGGCAAGGAATTCGACCATCGCCTGTGCCGGATCGTCCGGGACGAAGGACACGGCGGCATTGACCAGTTCGCTCAGGTTTTCCAGCCGTTCGCTACCGTCCTTGTCCGCCTGGTACATCGCGGTCAGGCCGCTGGCGTCGATCACGTGGCTGACCAGCTCCGCAAAGCCCAGTGTGTCGGCCGCGGTGCGCAGTTCTTCGATCAGCAGCACAAAACGGCCAACGCTGGCCGCCGCACGGCCCCCGACCTGACAGGCGGCCTGCCACAGGCTGTCGCCGCTGTCGCGGGCCGCCATCTGGATGCCGTCCACCGTGCGGGCACCGATACCGCGCGCCGGCAGGTTGATGATGCGCAGCAGCGCATTGTCGTCAGCCGGGTTGGCCAGCAGGCGCAGGTAGGCCAGCGCATGCTTGATTTCCTGGCGCTCGAAGAAACGCAGCCCGCCATAGACCCGGTACGACAGCCCGGCCTGGAACAGCGCGTGCTCGAGCGCCCGGCTTTGGGCGTTGCTGCGATACAGCACCGCCACGTCGGCCAGCGACACGCCTTCGCGCTTCAGCGCCCGCGCCTCCTCGGCGATGAATTCGGCTTCCTCGCCATCACTCCAGCCGCGGTAGACGCGGATCTGCTCGCCTTCGCCGGCATCGGTCCACAGCGTCTTGCCGAGCCGGCCCCGGTTGTTGGCGATCACCGCATTGGCGGCGGCCAGGATGCGCGATGTCGAGCGGTAGTTCTGTTCAAGCCGGATCGGCTCGCCGGCCGCGTAGTCGCTCAGGAAGTCGCGCATATTGCCGACTTCGGCGCCGCGGAACGCGTAGATCGACTGGTCGTCGTCACCGACGGCAAACACGGTGTTGTCGTCGCCGGCAAAACATTTCAGCCACGCGTACTGCAGGCGGTTGGTATCCTGGAATTCATCGACCAGAATATGACGGAAGCGGCTCTGGTAATGCTGGCGCAGTGCGGTGTTGCCGGACAGCAGTTCGTACGAGGCCAGCAGCAGCTCGGCAAAGTCGACCACGCCTTCGCGCCGGCACTGGCGGTCGTATTCCCGCCAGATTTCCGTCAGTTTGACCTCGAAGTGATCGGCCGGCGCAAAGCGGTCCGCCCGCAGCCCCTTTTCCTTGCTGCCGTTGATGAACGACATCACCTGGCGCGGCGGGTAGGTCTCATCCGACAGCTGCAGCGTCTTCAGCAACCGCTTGATTGCCGCGAGCTGGTCCTGGCTGTCGAGGATCTGGAAGGTCGCCGGCAGGCCAACGTCGCGGTGATGCAGGCGCAGCAGGCGATTGGCCAGCCCGTGAAAGGTGCCGATCCACATCTGTTTCGGGTTGACCGGCAGCATGGCAGTCAGACGGGTCTGCATTTCCCGCGCGGCCTTGTTGGTAAAGGTCACGCCGAGAATGCCGGCCGGACTGGCCAGTCCCTCGCGGATCAGCCAGGCGATCCGCGTGGTCAGGACACGGGTCTTGCCGCTGCCCGCGCCGGCCAGCACCAGTGCGGAATGCGGGGTCGTCACCGCTTCGCGCTGCGCCGGGTTCAGACCGGCCAGAAATTCGGAGTTCATCTGTCTGCTTAGCCATGGATTAGGTAATTTGGGCCCATTCTATCAAGCGATTGCCCTCCGACGCGCTGCGCTTGTATTCAAACGACCGTTTGAGGCATGATGGATCGATATCCACAAAGGAGATTCCCCGATGCCGCAACTCCGCCTCGACCGCACCGGCGACGTTTTTGTCCTCACGTTCCAGAACGCCGACGCGTCAAACATGCTCGATGACAGCACGCTCGACGAGTTCAACGCCCATCTCGATACGGTCGAAGCGGCAAGCGGCAATGTCGCGCTGCTGATCACGGCGGACGACGAGAAATTCTTCAGCAACGGCATCAATCTCGACTATATCCAGAGTCAGGGCGGCATGCCGTTCCTGCTGAACACCTTCGTGCCGCGGCTTGACCAGCTGCTGCAGCGTCTGGCCCGCTTCGGCTGCCCGACGCTGGCGGCCATCAACGGCCACGCCTTTGGCGGTGGTGCGCTGATTGCCTCGGCCTGCGATTTCCGTACCATGCGCGCCGACCGGGGCTTCCTGTGTTTCCCGGAGGTCGATCTCGGCCTGGCGCTGTCGCCGACCATGGTCGCCTGCGTGAATAATCTGCCCGGCGAGGCGGTACGCCGCCGTCTGGCGCTGACCGGCGCCCGCATCGGCGGCGAGGAAGCTGCCCGCCTCGGCCTGGTCGAAGCCGCCCATGCGCCGGACGTATTGCAGCCGGCCTCGCTGGCCATGGCCGCAGAGCTGGCCAAGAAGAACCGCCGTGCCTATGCGACCATCAAGCGCAGCCTGCTCGGCCCGCGCTGGGATGCCCTGCTGGCCGACTGATCAGCCTGCCGCGCACAGCGCCGCCAGACGGGTGGTGTCGCCGACCAGCGGGTTGCCTTCCCCCTGCCAGCGCACCAGCCGCTCGTTGCGGCGCAGCTCCCAGTCATCGACCGGATACGCGTTCGCCCACGCACAGAACAGTTTCCGGTCCTGGCTGGACAGGCGCAGCCGGTAGCGCTGGTGCATGTACAGCTGGATGCGCGCAATGCGCCCGCGCACTTCCTCGCGCGGCTGCACGCGGCGCAGGCGGAAGTCGACTACCGTCCGGCAACTGCCGTACACCGGCGCAGGGTTGCGCGCCCAGACGCTGTACGGGAAGTTGCTGCGGTCGCCGTTGACTTCACCGACCGCCGGTACCAGATTGACCAGGTCACCCTCGGCCATCCGGAACAGCGGGTCACTGCTCGTGCACTGCTTGCGACCGCCGTTCTGCCAGCATTGCCGCTGGTGGCCCAGCACCCAGGCCGGCACCACGTGTTCCCATTCGATGCGCTGGCCGCGTTCGGCATTCTTGCGCGGCCGGTAGCCGCAGCTGGTGGCATCGACTTCCTTGCCGCTGTAGCGACAGCCGCAGTAGAAATCTTCTTCCATGCCGGCATAGATGCGCGGCAGGATTTTCTTGGCATTGACGAAGTTGCGATGGCCGACGGCCTTGTTGCCGGACACCAGCTCGACCGCCTGCGGTTCGGACGGATCGGCGGCGGGTGTCAGCGCGCCGTCCAGCGTCTTGCCGAGCCACTCGCCGACCTGTTCGCTGATCAGGCGTGAGCCTTCCTCGATTGCACCATGGGCCAGGTCGCGCGCCTGCTGTTCGGAACAGGCGGCAAGCGTCGCGACGCAACAGGCCGCGAACAGAAATAACGATTTGGACATCAGAAACCGGACTGTCGACAGCGGAAAGTTCGCTATTGTAGACGCTGACGAACTTATTCCGTTGCAGACAGTCTTGCGCGCAGCCGCGCCGCCAGCCCGTCGACGTCATGGGCAACGCCATCACGCTGGCGTGCGGCCCAGACCGGTGCCGGGAAATGGGCGTCATCAGCAAAGCGCGGAATCACATGCCAGTGCAGGTGCGGCACCACATTGCCGAGGCTGGCCAGATTGATCTTGTCCGGATTCAGCTCGGCGCGCAGCGCGGCCTCGACCCGCAGCACCCAGTCGAGCAGGTGGGCACGGTCGGCAGCGGCCAGGTCGGTCATCTCGCGCACGTGCGCCTTCCACAGCACCCGGCAGAAGCCGGGGTAATCGGGCTCGTCGTCGACCAGGATGACGCGCAGCCGGGCGTCTTCGAACAGCAATGGCGAGGACGGGGTTTCACACAGGACACAGGACATGGCGCATCCGCAGACAGGAAGATCGAACCCGGATGATACCCAGCGACGGCACGGACAGGCATCCGAAAATTGACTGCACCCGGCTATCCGACGTTATGCTGTAGTCGTCTCCAACGCACTCCCGAATGGGTATTGACCCCCTGTCGGACAGGACCCGGACTTACCTATGAGCTTTCTGCAGCAACTTCTCCTTATCGCCGCCCTTATTGCCGTCAGCATGTTTTTTTCCATTTCGGAAATCTCGCTCGCGGCGGCACGCAAGATCCGGCTGCGCCAGTGGGCGGATGAAGGAATGGTCAATGCCCAGCGCGTGCTGGACCTGCAGGCAAAGCCGGGCCATTTCTTTACCGTGGTGCAGATTGGCGTCAATGCGGTAGCGATTCTCGGCGGTATCGTCGGCGAACCGGCATTCACGCCGTATTACGCCCGGCTGGTCAGCCTGTTCTATCAGGGGCCGGAAGTCGCCGCCATCGGCTTCGTGCTGTCGTTCCTGACCGTGACCAGCCTGTTCATCCTGATCGCCGACCTGCTGCCGAAACGGCTCGGCCTGCTGTTCCCCGAACTGATCGCGGTGCGCATTGTCGGGCCGATGCTGACTTGCGTGAAGGGGTGCATGCCGCTGGTCTGGCTGTTCAACGGCCTGGCCAACCTGATTTTCCGCCTGCTGAAGGTGCCGATGGCCCGCTCCGACGACATCACCTCGGACGATATCATCGCCGTGATGGCGGCCGGCGCCGAGGCCGGCGTGCTGCACGCCGGCGAGCACCAGTTGATTGAAAACGTGTTCGAGCTGGAAAGCCGGACCGTGTCGTCATCGATGACCGCACGCGAAAGCATCGTCTGGCTGCCGCTGCTGGCCGACAACGATCTGATCCGCCGCACCATCGCCGCCAATCCGCATTCGAAGTTCCTGGTCTGCGACGATGCAATCGACAATGTGGTCGGCTATGTCGATACCAAGGATCTGCTGGTGCGCGCGCTGAACGGCCAGAGCATTTCGCTGAAGACCGAACCGACCGTGCGTCAGGCCCTGCTTATCCCGGACACGCTGACGCTGTCGGAGATCCTGTCGCGCTTCAAGAGCGCGCGCGAGGATTTCGCCGTGATCCTGAACGAATATGCGCTGGTGGTCGGCATCATCACGCTGAACGACGTGATGAGCACGGTGATGGGCGATCTGGTCAGCGTCGAGGAAGAGCAGATCGTCCAGCGTGACGAGCTGTCATGGCTGGTCGATGGTGTGACGCCGATCGACGACGTGATGCGCGTGCTCGACATCGATGCCTTCCCCGATGACGAGCATTACGAAACGGTGGCCGGTTTCATGATGTACATGCTGCGCAAGATCCCGAAACGGACCGACTGCGTCAGTTTCGCCGGCTACAAGTTCGAAGTGGTCGACATCGACAATTACAAGATCGACCAGTTGCTGGTCACCCGCTTGCCGAAGGCGCAGGACGGCGACGTCTAGCGTCGGCGCCAGCCCTGCCACAGCGCGCGCGGCACGCCGATCACGATATACAGCAGCAGGCCGACGAACAGCACGACGAACTCGGCCAGCGCACGCAGCAGGCGCATCAACTGGCGGCAATCACGGGATGGAAGTGAACGATGGCCGCCGGCACGACGCTCGCCGTCAGCGCCATGGCCATGAAGTGACCGGCCGGTACGTCGAATTCGCAGCGCAGCCCGTCGCGGGCGGCAAAGCCGAAGCGGTGGTAGTAGGCCGGATCGCCCAGCACCACCACGCCGGCGGCACCCTGCGCGCGCAAGCGCCCGAACAGCGCCTGCACCAGCGCGCTGCCGACACCGCGCCGCTGGTGGTCGGGATGCACCGACAGCGGCGCCAGTCCTTCCCAGCCGCCGGTATCGGCATCGAGCACCACCGGCGAGCTGGACACATGACCGATCACCTCGCCGGACTCATCCACCGCCACCAGGCTGGCACTCAGTGCGCCGGCCGCACGCAGCCGGGTCACCAGCGCTGCCTCGGTGCCATCGCTGTACGGGTGGCCGTCGAACGCGGCCGTCACCACGGCGGCAATGGCACCGGCATCAGCCGGCGTCTCGTCGCGCACGTACGCCGTCATCGGTCTATTTCAGTGCCGACAGCTGCTGCTTCGCCTTCTGGGCGGCATCGCTGTTCGGATATTTCTTGATCAGCTGCTGCCAGGTTGACTTCGCCCGTGCCGTGTCGCCAAGATCCCGCTGGCAGCCGCCGATATTGCGCATGGCATCCGGCACCCTGGCATGGGTCGGGCTCAGTTCGATAAAGCGCTGGTAGGTATCGATCGCCGGCTGGAACTGGCGCTCGGCGTTATAGGCGACACCAAGCCAGTAACGGGCGTCCGGTGTCTGCTTCGCGGTCGGATTGGCGTTGATGAAGGTCTTCAGCGCCGGAATCGCCTGCTTGAAATTGCGGTTGCGCAGCTGCGCCAGCGCCTTGTCGTATTCGGCCCCGACCGGATCGGCGGTCGGCGTCGGTGCGGCGGCGGCCTCACCGTCGTCAGTGCGCGCGGCACTGTCGGCACCCGGCGCCGGCGTGGCGGCGGTCTTGCCTTCCAGCGGCGTCAGACGCTGGTCGAGGTCGTTGTACAGGTCGTTCTGACGTTTCTGCGTGGTCTGCAGATTGTAGTTCAGCACCTCGACGTCCCCCTTGAGCTTGGCCACTTCGGCCTGCAGGGAACCGACCTGATTGATCATGTCGAGCAGCTTGTCGTTGGAAATCTTGGTTTCGATCTGCGACAGCCGCTGCTGCTGCTGCACGATCTGTGCGCGGGTCACGTCGAGATCGGTGGTCGAGGCGCAGCCGGCGGCCAACAGCACCGGCAGGAGGGCAATAGGGAGGCGTCGGATCATGGGCGGATAGGGTCGCTGTAAAAACGAACAACCCGGATGTTGCCACAGCCGCATCCGGGTCGGGGAATTGCCGGCCGGTCCCGGGCCGCGAACGGCGGGCGGGACCGGCAGCAACACAGCCGGCATCAGGATGCCGGCACGCGATCACTCGCCGTCGTAAACGACGTCGGCGCGACGGTTGGCGGCGAAGTCGGCGTCGGTGTTACCCGTGGCGCGCGGCTTTTCCTTGCCGAAGCTGACGGCTTCCAGCTGGGCTTCCGGCACGCCGATCACGCGCATCATCTGCTTGACGGCTTCCGAACGGCGCTGACCCAGTGCCAGGTTGTATTCGCGGCTGCCGCGGGCGTCAGTGTTGCCCTGGATCTGCACCTTGCGGTTGCTGTTCTGCTTCAGGTACTCGGCGTGGGCCTGGACCACCGGCTTGTACTCGTTGCTGACGGCCGAGCTGTCAAAGCCGAAGAACACGCTGCGCTTGGACAGCACGTTGTTCGGGTCCTTCAGCGGATCGATCTGCTGACCGGCAGTGCCGCCGGCGACAGCGCCGCCGTTGCCGGCGTTGGCGCCGGCATTGGCGTTGGTGGAATCGGCCGGCTTGGTGCTTGCGCAGGCGGCGAGCAGGGCGGCAACGGCAACAGCGGTGAGGGTTTGCTTCAGCATCGCTAGGGCTCCTTTATGCTTTGGTTATGTGACGAGGAATTCGGTAGAAGGGCGATTCTCGTGTCAGTCATGCCGGCCTGGGGCCGGTGTCAACGCGGGAAGGGTCCCCAGTCAGGCTCTTGCACGTCCCCCGTGGCCCCCAGGCGCGTCTTGGTACTGCCGTCGCGGGTCACCGTATAGAGGACGCCGCGACCACCCTGATCGGTCGCATAGAGGATCATCTTGCCGTTGGGGGCAAAACTGGGGGACTCGTCGTACTGCGTGGTCGACACGTAGTTGGCCTGGCTGCTGCCGAAATCCTGGAGCATCACCCGGTAGCGGCCGCCTTCGCGGCGGACAAAGGTGAAGCTCTTGCCGTCCGGGCTGACGCTCGGCGACACATTGTAGTTGCCTTCGTAGGTGAGGCGCGTCGCCGCGCCGCCACCCGCCGGCATGCTGAAAATCTGCGGGCCGCCCGCGCGGTCCGAGGTGAACAGGATGCGGCTGCCGTCCGGGGTATAGGTCGGCTCGGTATCGATCGACGCGTTCTGGCTCAGCCGGCGCATGCCGGAACCGTCAGCGTTGATCTGGTAGATCTGGGTGTTGCCCGGCAGCGTCAGCGCGACGGCCAGGCGGGAACCGTCCGGCGCCCACGACGGCGCGGAGTTCGACCCCTTGAAATTCGCCACGGCGCGGCGGGTGCCGGCAGCCAGGTTGTGCACGTACACCACCGCCTTGCGCGTCTCGAACGACACATAGGCGATGCGCCCGCCGTCCGGCGACCACGACGGCGACAGGATCGGTTCCTTCGAGCGCAGGATGGTCTGTTCATTGGCACCGTCGGCATCGGCCACCCGCAGTTCGTAGTGGTCGCGGCCCGACTTGCTGACATAGGTGATCTGGGTGCCGAAGATGCCGCGCTCGCCGGTAATCGCCTGGTAGATCATGTCGGCGATGGTATGGGCGAGCTGGCGGCTCTGCCGCGGCGTAATCGAGAAACTGCCGCCGGTCAGCTGTTTTTTCTGCGCGACGTCCATCAGCCAGAAGCTGACGGCGAGCTTGTCGCCCTGCTGCTGGACCTTGCCGACCGAGATCGAGAACGCGCCAGCGGTCTTCCAGTCCGGATAGGCGATCTGGCCCGGTTCGGTCGGCTTGTTGGCGACGCTGTTCGGATCGATGAAGCGGAACACGCCGGTGCGCGCCAGGTCATTGCGGATGATCGGGGTCAGCCCACCCGGGGCAAGGTTTTCGCCGGCAAACACCGGCAGCGCGATCGGGTGCTGGTTGGTACCGCCGCCGACGATTTCCACCGTCATTTCGGCACGGGCAACGCCCGCAGCCAACAGCATCAGCACGGGAACGAACAGTCGGGTCAGCCAGTGAGTGCGCATCGTCATCCTTATTTCGGTCGGAATTTCAGCTTCATCACCCGCACGTCCGAGAAGGACATGCCGGCGGGCAGCGCCGGGAAGGTACGGGCTGCCATGACCGCGCGTTGCACGGCCTCATCGTATTGCGGGTTGCCGGACGACTGCACCAGCTTGACGTCGCGGACTTCCAGCGACGGCAGCAGGGTCACCTGCACCACCGCCGTCGGGTTGCCGTTCAGACCGTCAGGCACCTGGACCAGCGGCCGCACGCGGGCCACCACCAGTCCTTCGTAGCCCTTGCCGCCACTGCCGCCGGCGCCGATGCCACCGGCACTGCCGCCGGGCACGCCATCCTTGCTGCCGGCCTGGGTGCGGTTGCTGTTCGGCCGGACTTTGGTATTGGTGCTGCCGAGGTCGGCCAGCTCGTCATCGACGTCGAAGCTGCCCTGACGGGCGTTCTTCGCCGCCGGCTTTTTCGCCGGCTCGGCCGGGGTCGCCTTTTTGGCGTCGGCTTTCTTTTCCGGTTTGGCCTCGGGCTTCGGTTCCGGTTTTTTCTCCGGCTTCGGCTCGGGTTTCTTTTCCGGCTTGGGTTCCGGCTTCTTTTCCGGCTTGGGCTCGGGCTTCGGCGGTTCCGGTTTTTTCTTGGCCACGGCGATGTCCGGCGTCCGGACTTCCGGCGTCACATCGGGTTCGGGGGTCGGGGTCGGCTCGGGCGCGACCACCGGCGCCGGGGTCGGGTCGGGCATGACGACGCCGCGCGTCATCGGCGGCGCGCTCCACAGTTCAACCGCAGCCGGCGGTGCATTCACCGTCCGGGTTTCCGGGTGGAATGACAGCGTCAGCAGCAGCAGAATGAAAAGATGCAGCCCGAGCGAAACAGCAAAGCTCGTGCTGCGGGTATTGGCAGCCGTCATCGGCGCTATTGCTCCGATTTGACCAGCAGACCCACGCGTTCGACCTTGGCCTTCTGCAGCGCGCTCATCACTTCCATGACTTTTTCATAGGCGACCGTCTTGTCGGCGGAGATCACCACCGGGCGGTTGGTGCCGTCGGCCAGACGGCCCTGAATATCCGAGGTCAGCCCGGCCAGATCGTCGAACTGGCTGCTGTCGCCCTTGTCGGCCAGTCCGAAGCGGCCGTCCTTGTCGACGGTGACCTGCAGCGGTTCGGTTTCCACCTGCGCCGCCTTGCCGACCGAGGGCAGATTGACGACACCGGGGGCGAACATGGGCGCGGTCACCATGAAGATCACCAACAGGACCAGCATGACGTCGATATACGGGACGACATTGATCTGGTTCATGGAACGGCGGGGACGGCGATTGAGCATGGACTGAAAACGCGATTCTGGATCGATCGAGAAGCGTCATGATAGCAAAAGCCGGCGCTCGTGCCTGTTACATGCGAAACCCGCCGGGTCGAAATCGGCAAAAACCGCTATCGAATGTCACATTTATTGACATTTCCGCACATTCCCGCCGCGCCGCCGGCCCGGAAAACCGCCGTCGGCGGCGTTTCCCGGGCCGCTGGCGCGGGGGTTCAGTCCAGCAGCGCCGCCATGATGTCGTCCGCGCCCTGGTCCAGCAGCTTCCTGGCCACGGCACGACCCAGCGCATCGGCATACTCGGCCGGCGCGCTGACTTCGGCAGTCAGCATGGTGCGGCCGTCGGTGGTGGCGACAAAGCCGCGCAGCGTCAGCTGGTCGCCGTCCTGGGTCGCGTAGCCGCCCAGCGGCACCTGGCAGCTGCCGCCCAGCGCCCGGCTCATGGCCCGCTCGGCACTGACGCAGGCGTAGGTGACCGGGTGATTCAGCGGCGCCAGCAAGGCCATCAGGTCCGGCCGGCCGGCACGGATCTCGATGCCGAGTGCCCCCTGGCCCACGGCCGGCAGGCTGTCCGCCGGTGACAGTTCGGCGCGGATGCGGGCGTCCAGTTTCAGCCGCTTGAGGCCGGCCGCAGCCAGCAGGATCGCGTCGTACTCGCCCTCGTCGAGCTTGCGCAGCCGGGTCTGCACATTGCCACGCAGCGGCCGGACGTCCAGTTGCGGGAAACGCGCGCGCAACTGGCATTCGCGCCGCAGGCTCGACGTGCCGACCACGCTGCCCGGCGGCAGTTCGGCCAGGCTGGCGTAGGTGTTGGACACGAAGGCATCACGCGGGTCTTCGCGCTCGCAGATCGCCGCCAGCGCAAAACCGTCCGGCAGCTCCATCGGCACGTCCTTGATCGAGTGCACGGCCAGGTCGGCACGGCCGTCGGCCAGCGCCTGTTCCAGCTCCTTGACGAACAGCCCCTTGCCGCCGATCTTGTTCAGCGTCTTGTCGAGAATCTGGTCGCCCTGGGTGGTCATGCCGAGAATCGACACCTGCAGGTCCGGATACAGCCCGGTCAGGCGGTCGCGGATATGCTCGGCCTGCCACATCGCCAGGGGGCTCTCGCGGCTGGCGATCACGAGTTGCGTCATGAGGGTTTTTCCTGTGTTAACGTGTTTCCAATCCAACATCATGGCCGTCCGGATGTTCGATAGGGAACATGCACGGCGACCGATCACCCGCAAGGATAACGCAGACCGATGAGTGTTGAACTTGACAAGGATGTCCCGCTGACGCGGGACCGGGGGCGTCTGGCCCGTTTGCTGGCCGATGTCGTGCGAGAGCAGACCGGTGACGCGATCTGGGACGAAGTCGAAAGCGTGCCGGATCTGGCCAGCCATGTCGACAGTCTGGCCGACTGTCGCGCCCACCTGGCCACGCTGTCGCCGGAAGTCACCGACACGCTGCTGCGCGCCTGTGGACTGCTGGCCCAGCTGGAGAATCTGGCCGAGGACCTGCACCACAACCGGCGCCGGCTGGCCCACAAGCGTGCCGGCTCACCGCCGCAGGCCGGCAGCCTGGAGCGGGCGCTGGTCGTGCTCAAGCAGCGCGGCGTGCGCGCCGCCGACGTCGAGTCGCTGCTGCAGCATGCCCAGATCGTGCCGGTGCTGACCGCGCACCCGACCGAGGTCCAGCGCCAGACCACGCTCGACTGCCAGCGTGCCATCCGCAAGTTCCTGATCCAGCTCGGCCAGCCCGAGCTCGACCACGATGAAGTCGCCGAACTCGAAATCAAGCTCAAGCGCGTACTGCTGACCCTGTGGCAGACGGCGGAAATCCGCCCGTTCAAGCTGACGGTCAAGGACGAGATCGAAAACGGCATCGCCTATCACCCGCTGACCTTCCTCGATGCGTTGCCGGCGCTGTACGCGCAGACCGAGGACACCATCGAGCGCGCGTATGGCGTGCGGCTCGATCTGCCGAACTTCTATCGCATCGGCAGCTGGATCGGCGGTGACCGCGACGGCAACCCGAACGTCAATGCCGGCCTGCTGCGCTACGCGCTCGGCCGCCAGGCCGAGGTGGTGTTCGACCACTACGGCTACGAGCTGGAAGGGCTGTACCGCGAACTGTCGCTGTCGGACCGGCTGGTCGCGGTCAGCGACACCGTGGCCGAACTGGCGGCGATCTCGCCCGATACCGCCGTCAGCCGCGACGAGGAACCGTATCGCCGCGCGATCGCCACCATCATCGCCCGGCTGTCCGCCACCGCCCATGAGCGCGAGGTCGCCTTCCGCTCGCGCTTCGGCGATGGCGAGCCGTACCCGAACCGCCATGCCTTCGCCACCGACCTGAAGGCGCTGGCCGACTCGCTGACCTCGCACGGCAGCGGCCTGCTGGCCGACGGCCGCCTGCGCCGGCTGCGCCGCGCGGTGGGCGTGTTCGGTTTCTTCCTGATGCCGCTCGACCAGCGCCAGCACGCCGACCTGTACGGCGGCGCGGTTGCCGAGCTGTTCACCGCCGCCGGCCAGCCCGGCTATGCCGGACTCGACGAAACCGGCAAGCGCGAATGGCTGCTGGCCGAGCTGGCCCATGCCCGGCCGCTGATGTCGCCGTTCGTCGACTATTCGGACGGCACCCGCCGCGAACTCGACCTGTTTGCCGCCACCCGCGACATGCAGGACCGCTATGGCGAGGGCGCGCTGCCGAACCTGATCATTTCCAACTGTGCCGAGGCCAGTGACCTGCTCGAAGTGGCGTTGCTGATGAAGGAATCCGGCCTGCTGCCGCTGGACGCCAGTGGCGCCCCGCAGGCGCGCGCCAACATCATTCCGCTGTTCGAGACCATTACCGACCTCGAAAACGCCGCCGAAGTGATGCAGTCGCTGTTTGCGCTGCCGTTCTACCGTGCGCTGCTCGCCAGCCGCCAGCATGTGCAGGAAGTCATGCTCGGCTACTCGGACAGCAACAAGGACGGCGGCTACCTGATGAGCCAGTGGGGCCTGTATGCGGCCGAGAAACAGCTTGTCGCCGTCTTCAACACGGCCGGCGTGCGCATGCGCCTGTTCCATGGCCGGGGCGGTTCGGTCGGCCGTGGGGGTGGTCCGAGCTTCGAGGCCATCGTCGCCCAGCCGGCCGGGACCGTGCAGGGCCAGATCCGCATCACCGAGCAGGGCGAGGTCATCGCGTCGAAGTATGCCGACCGCGACATCGGCCTGCGCAATCTGGAATCCATCCTCGCCGCGACGCTGGAAGCCAGTCTGGCGCCGGTGCCGGCCTGCCCGACCGACGAGTCGATCTTCGCCGAGCTGGCGCGCGACAGCTATGACGCCTACCGGCGGCTGATCGACACCGACGGCTTCATCGACTATTTCCTGACTGCCACCCCGATCAACGAGATCGCCAAGCTCAACATCGGCAGCCGGCCGGCATCGCGCAAGACGCTGTCGTCGATTACCGATCTGCGCGCGATTCCGTGGGTGTTCAGCTGGATGCAGTCGCGGGTGATGCTGCCGGGCTGGTACGGCGTCGGCAGCGCGGTGGCCGCGTTTATCGAGCGCCACGGCGAGCAGGGCATCGTTCGCCTGAAGGCGCTGTACCGCGATTCGGCCTTCTTCCGCGTCACGCTGTCGAACATGGAAATGGTGCTGGCCAAGGCCGACATGACCATCGCCGCCGAGTACGCACGACTGGTGCCGGACGCCGAGCTCGGCAACCGGGTGTTCGGCATGATCCGCAAGGAATTCGAGCTGTCGCGCGACATGTACTTCGCCATCACCGGCGCCGACCACCTGCTGGCCGACAACCCGACGCTGGCACGCAGCCTGGCTTCACGCCTGCCGTACTTCACCACGCTGAACCTGCTGCAGATCGAGTTCCTGCGCGCGCTGCGCGAAGCGCCGGAGCACGACGGCCACCTGCATGCAATCCACCAGACCATCAACGGTCTGGCCGCCGGACTGCGCAACAGCGGTTAGGTCCTGCCCACCAGCAAAGAGGGCGCCCCGGAAGGCGCCCTCAGACTGCTCATAAAGGTGAGCACCGACATTCACAGTGGCGTCGGTGCATGCCCGACTGACAGGATCTGCCGTGAGCACGGCAGTCTGCCTGATTGAACCCGGCCTCTTCCGTCCCCGCCGCCGCGGGGAAACCCCGCTTCGCTCGTCCGTTCTTCGTGGGCGGGGTGGATGGACAGCCTGAGGGCGCCCCGGAAGGCGCCCTCTTTGTTCATGCGCGGCCGTTACGCCAGCAATCCGCGCCAGCGCGCGATCTGCGCCCGGACCTGGGCCGGGGCGGTGCCGCCGACGTGGTCACGCTGGGCCAGCGAGCCTTCCGGCGTCAGTACCGCGTACACGTCCTGCTCGATCAGCGGCGAGAACTCCTTCAGCACGTCGAGCGACAGGTCGGCCAGATCGCAGCCCCGGGTATCGGCCAGCTTGACCGCACGGGCGACCACTTCATGGCTGTCGCGGAACGGCACGCCCTTCTTGACCAGATAGTCGGCCAGGTCGGTCGCGGTGGCGAAGCCCTGCAGCACGGCAGCGCGCATCGCTTCCGGCTTGACGGTGATGCCGCGCATCATGTCGGCGTAGATGCGCAGGGTATCAACCAGGGTGTCGACGGTGTCGAACAGCGGTTCCTTGTCTTCCTGGTTGTCCTTGTTGTAGGCCAGCGGCTGCGCCTTCATCAGCATCAGCAGCCCCATCAGGTGACCGGTGACGCGACCGGTCTTGCCGCGCACCAGTTCCGGCACGTCCGGGTTTTTCTTCTGCGGCATGATCGAGCTGCCGGTGCAGAAGCGGTCAGCGATATCGATGAAGCCGACGCGCGGGCTCATCCACAGGATCAGTTCCTCGGACAGCCGCGACAGGTGCAGCATGACCAGGCTGCCGGCCGCCGTGACTTCGATGGCGAAGTCACGGTCGGACACGGCGTCGAGCGAGTTCTGGCACACATCGTCGAAACCGAGCAGTTCGGCGGTGTAGTGGCGGTCGATCGGGTAGGTGGTACCGGCCAGGGCGGCAGCGCCGAGCGGCAGACGGTTCACGCGGCGACGGGCGTCGATCATGCGTTCGGCGTCACGGCCGAGCATTTCCACATAGGCCAGCAGGTGATGGCCGAAGGTGACCGGCTGCGCGACCTGCAAGTGGGTGAAGCCCGGCATCACCGTGGCGGCATTCGGCTCGGCCAGATCCAGCAGCGAGGTCTGCAGTTCGCGGATATGGGTGACGATGCGGTCGATGGCGTCGCGCATGTACAGGCGGATGTCGGTCGCGACCTGGTCATTGCGGCTGCGGCCGGTATGCAGGCGCTTGCCGGCATCACCGATCCTGTCGGTCAGACGCTTTTCGACGTTCATGTGCACGTCTTCGAGGTCGACCGACCAGTCGAAACGACCGGCGCGGATATCGGCCAGGATGGCTTCCATGCCGTCGCGGATCGCGGCCAGATCAGCGTCGGACAGCACGCCGGCGCGGGCGAGCATGGTCGCGTGGGCCAGCGAGCCCTGAATGTCGAACTCGGCCATGCGCTTGTCGAAGCCCACCGAGGCGGTATACGTTTTCACCAGTTCGGCAACCGGCTCGGCAAAGCGGCCCGACCACGCCTTGTTATCGCTCATGACAACCCCTTGAAACCCGATGGAACGGAAAGCCCAGAGTATACGGCAGTTGTGGCGCCGGTCGGGCCGCGACACGGCGGCGCTGCGGTACAATGCCGCTTCCGTCAGCCGTCCCCAACACGAGATCCCCGCCATGGCCGCTTACCAGTCCGACCTGACCCAGTTCATGAACGCCTTCCTGGAAAAGAACCCGCAGGTCGTCGCCGACCGGCAGGCATTCCGCCTGACGCTGTGGGACCGCAACCTGGATATCGACGAGCAGCGCCGTTTCCGCGCCTCGGCCGTGGCGCAGAAGCCGTACGTGTACAACCCGGACTGAGTCCTCAGTCCGGCAGCGCGTCGCGCCAGCCGAGCGCGTCGACCACCTGCAGGAAATCCGCGGCCAGCGGACACGCCACGGTCAGCGGCCGGCCATCGACCGGATGGGCGAATGACATCCGCGTGCAGGCCAGCAGCAGCCGCGACACGCCGAATGCCTCGGCAAACGCACGGTTGTGCCGGCCCTTGCCATAGGTCGCATCACCGATGATCGGGTGGCTGACGTGCTTCAGGTGCCGGCGCAGCTGGTGGCGCCGGCCGGTCTGCGGATCGAGTTCGACCAGCGCGTAGCGCGAACTCGGATAGCGGTCGACCGCCCATGGCAGCTCGATGGTCACCAGCCGGCGAAACCGCGTCAGCGCCGCCTGCGGCGGGCTGTCGTCGTGGACTTCGCCCGGCGCGTAGTGATCGACGATGCGCCGCAGCGGATGATCGATTTCCCCGCCCTCGTCCGGCCAGCCACGCACTACCGCCAGATAGCGCTTGTCGACGGTCTGCGCCTCGAACGCCTGCGACAGCGCCCGGCCCGCCGCCGGCGTCAGCCCGAACAGCAGCACGCCGGAAGTCGGCTTGTCGAGCCGGTGGGCCGGGTAGACCCGGCAGCCGAGCTGGTCGCGCACGCTCTGCACGGCGAAGCGCGTTTCGTGACGGTCGATGTCCGAGCGGTGAACCAGCAGCCCGGACGGCTTGTGGACCGCGACCAGATCGTCATCGCGGTACAGGATGTCCAGCGCCACCGGTCAGCGGTTGTTCTGCAGCAGCTTGACCGCCTGCTCGACCGACACCACCGGCCGGTCCTGGTCCGGGCAGAACACGTCATACTTCAGTTGCACTTGCGGCACGTCGCCGGGAATCAGCTTGCGCCATTCGGACTTCGGGCTCATCCGCCAGCTTTTCGATTCCGGCCGGCCGGTCGCATAGCGGATGGTCTGGCTGTTTTCGCAGCGCATGCCTTCATACAGATAGTTCTGCGCGCCTTCCGGGCTGACCACCTTCAGCGCATAGCGCACGCTGCCGTCGGCCACCAGCGAGATTGACGACGGCGCGACAAAATAACGGTTCTTGTGCATGCGGCCGGCGTTGTACGGCAGCCAGCCGTCGTCGGCGACCCAGGCCGGCAGGGTGACGGCAGTGTCCTGCTTGACCTCGTCCGGCTTCCATTCATAGTTGCGGTTGTATTCGCCGCTGTTGTCGCCGGCATGGGCAAGGGTGACGAAGGCCAGCGCGATGACGGGCAGAAAACGAATGGCGTTCACGGACGCGACTCCAGGGTAAAGGTGAATGGGCGCCGGCCCAGCGGCCGGCCGGCATGCCAGGGCTGTTCGCAGAACGAGACCCGGCCACGGGTGTCGACGGCGACCACGGTACTGGCGCGGGTCGCGTAATCGGCACCCTGGATGCATACCGGCGACAGAAAGCGCTCGCGCGCCGTGCCGACGCCGGTATTCGGCAATTCATGGATACCGGCTTCCTCGGTATCGGACAGCCACTCGAACAGGGTGTCCTGCGACGGCAGCCGGCTCAGTCCGGTCAGATGCTCGCCCAGCCGGCGCGTTTTCGGCCACGGCGCATCGGGACGGCCGTTGCTGATGCCGTGCACGCCGCGCGTCAGCCGGTTCAGCTCGCGGGTCGGGCTGTGGAAAACCAGCAGTTCGTTGGCATGGCCGAACACCAGATTGAACGGCGCATAGGCCGGCGCAAGGTCTTTCAGTTCACGGGCATAGGCTGCCGGCGACAGGTCGGACGCCAGGAACGACGTGACCAGCTCGCCACGGCTTTTTTCGCCGCTGCCCGGACGGCCCTGACGGACATTGGTCACGGCGGCGAAACGGCCGTCGCGACGGATTGCCAGCCACGAGCCCCCGGCGACCAGATCGCGGCCACCGAGCGTGTCGGGACGATCTTCCCACCAGTCGGCCACCGCGGATTCACGCGCGACGAACTCGTCACGGTTGGCGAGCACTACCAGCGACTGACCGGGAATGGCATGAACGGCAAGAGCAATGAGGCACATGGTCAACCTGTCCGACGGCGAAATGCCGCAACGGCGGAAGGATACCCGGCCCGGCCGGCCCGCGACCAGCGCGGGCGCAACTTTCAGCGTTTGCGGCAGCCGGGTAACATGGGCTCCTGCCCGATTCCCCGTTAGAGAAACGCATGATCCCCGATCACAAGCTCGACGTCAGCGGCCTGTCCTGCCCGCTGCCAATGCTGCGCGCCAAGAAGGCCCTGGCCACGCTGACCAGCGGCCAGACGCTGGAGGTCATCGCCACCGACCCGGCCGCGCCGACCGATTTCGAAGCCTTCTGTCGCCAGACCGGCAATGTGCTGGTCGAGTCCGGTCAGACCGATGACGGCAAGTTCCGTCTCGTGCTGCGTCGCAAGTAATCACGGAAGCCCTGCCGATGACCCAATTCCTGACCCTGACCCGCCCCGACGACTGGCACCTGCACCTGCGCGACGAAGCGGCACTGCATGCCGTCGTTGCGCATACCGCAAGCGAATTCGCCCGCGCCATCGTCATGCCGAACCTGAAGCCGCCGGTCACCACCGTCGCGCTGGCGGCCGCCTACCGCGACCGGATCACCGCGGCGCTGCTGCCGTCCGGCCTGTCATTCACGCCGCTGATGACGCTGTACCTGACCGACAACACCCCGGCGGACGAAATCGACCGGGTGGCGGAATCGGGCTTTGTCCACGCGCTGAAGCTGTACCCGGCCGGGGCGACCACCAACTCCGACGCCGGCGTCACCAGCCTGCAGAAGTGCATGAAGACGCTGGAGCGCATGGCCGAGCGCGGCGTGCCACTGCTGGTTCACGGCGAGGTGACCGATCCGCAGATCGACATCTTCGACCGCGAAGCGGTCTTCATCGACACCGTGCTGATGCCGCTGCTGCGCGAACTGCCGACGCTGCGGGTGGTCATGGAGCACATCACCACCCGCCAGGCAGCCGAGTTCGTCGCCGCCGCCGGCGACAATCTGGCGGCAACCGTCACCGCCCATCACCTGCTGCTGAACCGCAATGCGATCTTCCAGGGCGGCATTCGTCCGCACCTGTACTGTCTGCCGATCCTGAAGCGCGAGGAACATCGCCGCGCGCTGGTCGCCGCCGTCACCAGCGGGTCGCCGAAGTTCTTCCTTGGCACCGACAGCGCACCGCACGCCCGGCACGCGAAGGAAACCGCCTGTGGCTGCGCCGGCATGTACACCGCGCTGGCGGCGATGCCGCTGTATGCCGAGGTGTTCGAGGATGCCGACGCGCTGGACCGGCTGGAAGCCTTTGCCAGCCACCACGGCCCGGACTTCTACCGCCTGCCGCGCAACACCGGCACCCTGACCCTGGCGCGCGAAAGCTGGACCGTGCCGGACAGTCTGCCGTATGGCGATCAGCAGCTGGTTCCGTTCCGCGCCGGCGAAACCATGCGCTGGAAGCGGGTCGACTAGGCCCCGGCGGACAGGAACAGCCGCGCGGCCGCCTCCGGCTGCGACGGGAAGTAGGCGTGCAGATAGCTGGCGGTAATGCCGCGATGGCGATAGACCGCCTCGCCGGCCGCCCCGCCGCTTGCGCGCCGGGCATGGGTCAGCGGCGTCAGCGGCGTGTCCAGCCGCGAGTAGTGGAAGGTGTGCCCGCGCAGCGTGCCGCCATCCAGCTCGACCGCCTGCAGGCCGAGGCCGGCCAGCCGGCGCTGGACCCGGGCCTGTCCCGGCAGCAGGCCGAGCAGGGCCGCGCCGTGGCCGGCGCCGTCGGTCAGCCGGTCCAGCAGATAGAGCATGCCGCCACATTCGGCATACAGCGGCCTGCCGGCGTCGACATGCGCGCGCAGCGTGTCCGCGCTGATCCGGTTCGCCGCCAGTGCGTCCAGGTGCAGCTCCGGGTAACCGCCCGGCAGGTAGACCGCATCGGCTGCCGGCAGTGGCTCGTCGGCCAGCGGCGAGAAAAACACCAGTTCGGCCCCCAGCGCGGTCAGGCACTCGACATTGGCCGGATACAGGAACGAGAACGCACGATCGCGGGCAATGGCGATGCGCACGCCGGCCAGTCGTGGCGCCAGTGGCAGGCACCCGACCGGGGCGAAGACAACCGGCGGAGGCAGCGTTGTCAGCGCAGTGGCGGCAATCTGCGTGGCGGCAACCTGCAGCCGGTGTTCCAGATCATCGATTTCCTGCGCCTGCACCAGTCCCAGATGGCGCTCGGGCAGGGTCATTGTCTCGTCGCGCGGCACGCAGCCGACGCAGCGAAGATGGGGCGGCAGCGCCTGCAGCAGCATTTCGGCATGGCGCTCGCTGGCAACGCGGTTGGCCAGCACGCCATAAAACGGCAGGTCGGGCCGGAAACTCGCCAGCCCGTGCGCCACGGCGGCAAAGGTCTGCGCCATGCCGGTGGTGTCGATCACCGCCAGCACCGGCACACCGAAGGTCGCCGCCAGGTCGGCGCTCGACGGCGTGCCGTCGAACAGTCCCATGCTGCCTTCGATCAGGATCAGATCGGCATCGCCGGCAGCCTGGTACAGCCGCTGGCGGCAGTCCTGCTCGCCGGTCATCCACAGGTCGAGCGCGTGGACCGGCAGGCCGGATGCGCGTTCCAGAATGTACGGGTCGAGAAAGTCCGGCCCGGTCTTGAACACCCGTACCCGACGTCCCTGGTCACGATGGTGACGGGCCAGCCCGGCACACAGCGTGGTCTTGCCCTGGTGCGACGCCGGCGCGGTCAGAAACAGCGCCGGGCAATGGCGAATGCGCTCGTCCATGCTCAGAACTCGACACCCTGCTGGGCCTTGATGCCCTGCTCGCGGTACGGGTGCTTGACCAGCCGCATCTCGGTCACCAGGTCGGCCGCCTCGATCAGCGCGTCCGGCGCATGGCGGCCGGTCACGACCACATGCAGCGCGGCCGGGCGAGCGGCGAAGGTCGCCAGCACTTCGTCGAGCGGCAGGTAGTCATACTTGAGCACGACGTTCAGCTCGTCGAGGATCACCATGTCGTAGTCGCCGCCGGCGATCATCCGCTGCGCCTCGTCCCAGCCCCGGCGGGCGGTGGCGATATCGGCGTCGCGGTCCTGGGTGTTCCAGGTGTAGCCGTCGCCGACGGTCAGGAAATCGCAGTTGTCGAAGCCGCCGAGCAGATCGCGCTCGGCGGTATGCAGCGCGCCCTTGATGAACTGCACCACACCGAGCCGCATGCCGTGGCCGACCACGCGCAGCCCCATGCCGAAGGCGGCGCTGCTCTTGCCCTTGCCGATGCCGGTATGGACGATCAGCAGGCCTTTTTCGCCGGCAGCAGCAGCCTGCTTCTTGTCGAAGCCGGCCTTGCGTCGCTCGGTCATGCGCTGGTGGGAAGCCGGATCGGTTTTCATGGAGATCTCCTAACGCCAGCGGGTGCCGGTCAGTTCGTTCAGTTGTTCGATCACGCGCGGACGGCTCGGGTGGTAGCCGATGCACACCAGTTGCGCCGGCCGCACCGGGGTGTCGGCGTCCTGCAGCTGCACGTCGACCCGGCTGCGCACCGCCTGGATGCGCAACCGGCTGCCGGCTGCCGGGGCGAAGCCCTTGATGCGCAGCAGCGGCTCGCAGCGGGCGATGGCGATCAGCGCCCGGCGCAGCGTGTCGGCATCCTGCGCCTCGGTGCTGCTGACGGTAAACGACTGCCAGCCCGGGTCCTGCTCATGGAAATGGCGATGGGTGGCAAGGCCGTGGCTGTGGGCGCCGAGGCCGCCATGGCTGTGGCCGTCGAGCGGTCGCTGGTCGGACAGCGGGCGCAGGTTCAGCCCCGGCAGGGTGGCGACCGGGCCGTAGTGGCGATGGCCGCTGCCGGCCACTTCGTGCAGGTGCAGGCCGAGCGTCAGCCGGGTATCCAGCCGCGCATCATGCGCAAGCTCGATAAAGCGGATCGCCGGCGCCAGCCCGCGCACGCGGGCTTCGGCGTCGAGCAGCGCGTCGTCGTCAAGCCCGCCAATCTTGTTCAGCACCACAATGTCGGCGCTGGCCAGTTGCTGCCGGAACAGGCTGGCGACCGGATCGCCATCCGTTGCCGGATCAAAATCGCCGGCCAGCAGCAATGGCGTATCGACCACCGCCAGCGTGGCGTCGAGCACGAAATACGGCGCCAGGTCGTCGCCCTGCAGGCGCTCCATGACCGCAGTCGGCAGGGCCAGACCGGAGGTCTCTATCAGGATATGGTCGATCTGCTCGCGCCGCGCCCACAGGGCCTGCAGCGTCGGCAGAAAGTCCTGATCGTCGCCATAGGCAATCAGTCCGTTCGGCAGGTCGTGGATTTCCGCGTCCGCGCTGCGGCCATCGTCGCGCAGCAGCGCGCCGTCGATCGACACCTCGCCGAATTCGTTGACCAGGATGGCCAGCCGGCGGTTGCGGCTGGTGCGGATCAGGTTCGACAGCAAGGTGGTCTTGCCGGCGCCGAGAAAGCCGGTGATGAGGGTGACCGGAATGCGGTTCATGCGGCAATCTCCGGCAAAGCGGCCAGAACGGCGCCGAAATCGGTGGCCATGGCCGGGTAATCGACCTGCGGCCGGTCGACCACGATCAGCGGAATGCCCAGCGCCGCCGCCGCCGCGGCCTTGGCCGGATAACCGCCGGCCGCGCCGGACTGCTTGGTCACCACGCAGTCGATGCCCCAGTCGCGCCACAGCGTCTCGTTGGCCTGCTGCGAGAACGGCCCCTGCATCGCGCACAGCCGGGAGCGCGGAATGCCGAGGTCGAGCGCGCGCTGCAGGTGCAGCGGGTCCGGTGCCAGGCGCACGAACCAGGCGTGCTGGCCGGCACCGTCGGCCTGGACGAAATCGGCCAGATCCTTGCTGCCGGTGGCAAGAAAGATGCGCCGGCCGTGCGCCATGGCCAGTGCGGCCGCCCCGGCCATGCTGGTGCAGTGCCTGGCCGGGTGCGGATCGCACGCATCCGGTCGCTCGTAGCGCAGATACGGCAGGTTCTGCCCGGCTGCCAGCGCGATCAGTTGCTGTGACATGTCGGCCGCGTACGGGTGGGTTGCATCGACGATGAAGCGCGCCCGGCTGCGGGCCAGCAGCTCGCGCCGGCGCTCGATGCCGAGCCGGCCGGCCAGCGGCGTCAGGCCCGGGCAGTCCTGCGCGACCAGTTCGGCACCGTAGTCGCTGGCGCTGGACACCACCACCGCATGGCCGCGGCCGGCGATCTCGCGTGCCAGCGCATTGCCGTCACCGGTACCGGAGAACACCCACACGGCGCCATCGGGCAGGCTGTCCGCCGTGACCGTGTCCGGCGTGTCATCCCAGTTGCCGTAGCCGCGCGGGGTGAAGATCCAGTCGCGCTTGCGCCGGGTAAAGCGGTTGCCGATCACCAGCGTGGTCAGCATGTCGAACTGGCGGGTGCGCAGCTCGGCCAGGGTGGCGATCTCGACCGACTGGCCCTCGCGGTAGGCATTGCGGACGATGCCGCACAGGGTCCCGGGCCGCTTGTGTTCGAGCATGATGTCGAGAATGCGGTAGACGCCTTCCTGGCGCTGGCGGCTCTGCACGTTGTAGAACACCGCCGCCAGGTCGGCCTGGGCGATATGGCGGGCACGGGTTTCGATCCAGTCCCACGGGCACAGCAGGTCGGACAGGCTCAGGGTGGCGAAATCGTGCGACAGCGGCGAACCGAGCAGGGATGCGCAGGCATTGGCCGAGGTGATGCCGGGAATCAGCTGCACCTCGTAGCTGTCATCGTCGGCCATGTCCTCGAATGCCAGCGCCGCCATGGCGTACACGCCGATGTCGCCGCTGGACACCAGCGCCACGGTCCGGCCGGCGCGGGCTTCGGCGATCGCCAGCTGCGCGCGGTCGCGCTCCTGGGTCAGCGGCAGGGTGCGGATGTCCTTGCCGGCAATCCATGGCCGGATCCAGGTCAGATACAGCTCGTAGGCGACGACCACGTCGCTGGCCTGCAGGGCGGTCTTCACCATCGGCGGGATCAGTTCATGACTGCCCGGGCCGACGGAGACCAGATAAAGTTTGCCGCTCATTGGATGGCTTTCAGGCTGCCGCGCCGGAAGCACGGCAAGGGAAGGAAAACAGGCTGCATCGGCAAGGCGTCCTAGCAGTCGTCAGGCAGGCAGCGGCGCCAGTGCGGCCGGTAGGGTCCGGCGGTATCGGCGGTCTGGCCATCGTCGACGACGGCGACGGTCACGCCATTGACCGCGGTCTTGGGCACGACCAGTTGCCCGCGCGGGCTGGCGATCAGCGCGCACGGCTCGCACACGCCGCCGACGCCGACATGGCGCCGCACCCAGTCGGACGGCTGGTTCAGCCATGCCCGGGCAGCGACATCGTCGCGGTCGATGACGCGCAACGGCAGGTCGTAGCGGATGCAGAACGCCAGCAGGCCGGGTTCGTCGGCTTTCAGGTCGATGGTGGCGACCTCGCGCACCATGCGCAGCGGACGGCCATCCAGCACCTGCAGCACCGCACGTTCGATCTCGTCGACCGACTTGCCGCGGCGGCAGCCGATGCCGAGCGTCAGCGGTTTCAGCGCCTCGGTCGCGGTGGTCACGACCGGGACGGCACCGGTCAGTCGCGCCAGCCGGTAGGCCAGGGCATTGGCGCCGCCCTCGTGGCCGGACAGCAGCGGGATGGCGAAGCGCGCTGCTTCATCGAGCACCACTACCGCCGGGTCGGTATGCTTGCTGGCGGTCAGACCGTCCAGATAGCGCACGGCGATGCCGCTGGCCATGATCAGCACCCACTGCCGCCGCAACGCAAACTGCTGCCGGAACTGGATCAGTGGCGACAGCCCGGGTGTCAGCCATGGCCGGACGCAGTCGGCATCAAGTGCGGTGGCCAGTCGCTCGCCGAGCGGCTGCGCATCCGGCCGCACCAGCCAGACCGCGCACGGGCTCAGCTTGCCGGCGACCACGGCGGGGCGCAGCGATGTCATGGCAGAAGTGTGTCCGGGTGGCTTCATTTCGCGTCCTCCGCTGCCGGCGCCGTGCGACGGCGCACGCGCGGCTTCTTGCGGTCGCTGCCGTCGCGGAACAGGTGGGTGAAACCGGCCGCATACAGGCTGGATTCGACCCCGCCGTCGCGTGACAGCGCCGGGCCGACCAGCAGCAGCGTGGTCAGCAGCCAGTCCTTCTGCCGCACCCCGCCAAGCAGGGTCGCCAGCGTGGCGCGGTGGATCGTCTGGTCCGGCCAGCTGGCGCGCCGCACCAGCGCCACCGGGGTATCGGCCGGGTAGTGCAGCAGCAGGTCGGCCACGGTCTGCTTCAGCCGCTGGCCGGACAGGAAGATGCACATGGTCGCCTGGTGCTCGGCAAAACGGGCGATCGACTCCCGCTCCGGCACTGCCGACGCCCGGCCGGACACCCGGGTCAGGATGACCGACTGCGACACCGCCGGCCGGGTCAGCTCGCTGCCGAGAACGGCGGCGGCGGCGGTAAACGACGACACGCCGGGCACGATCTCGTAGTCGATGCCGAGCGCTTCCAGCCGGCGCATCTGCTCGGCGGTCGCGCCGTAGATGGCCGGATCGCCGGAATGCAGCCGCGCCACGTCCAGGTCGGCATCACGCGCGCGGCGATAGCAGGCTTCCTGCTGGTCGAGTGACAGCTCGGCGGTATCGAGGATCTCGGCATCGGCGCGGCAATGCTGCAGCATTTCGGCCGGCACCAGCGAACCGGCGTACAGCACCATCGGCACGCGGCCGAGCAGGCGGCTGCCGCGCAGGGTGATCAGGTCGGCGGCGCCGGGACCGGCGCCGATGAAATAGACTTTCATGCGTGTCGTCTCTCTCTCGCCTCGCGGCGGATCAGCAGGGTGGCCAGATAGCCGCTGGCCGACGCATCGAGCCGGCTCACGTCATCGCACAGCACTTCGCCGGGCAGGCCGATACGGCGGGCAAAGGCACAATGCCGCGCAATGCCCATGTCGTCGAGCAGATCCAGTACCGCGCCCAGCCGGGCACCGATTTTCATCAGCACCACGATGTCGTGGCTGTCGATATCGGCGCGCAGCGCGGTCATGTCGTCCGGGCACGGCAGGATCAGGATGCGTTCCTTGCCTTCGCCCAGCGGCCATGACAGTGCCGACGCGGTCGCGGCAAAGCTGGTGACGCCGGGAAAGGTGCGGTGCTCGAGCCCGGGCAGCCGCTCGCGCAGCGCGGCAAGCAGATAGCCGTAGGTCGAGTAGGTCATCGAATCGCCAATGGTCAGGTAGGCGACGTCACGTCCCTGCTGCAGCTCGCCAGCCACCGTTGCCGCCAGCGCCGCATAGTGCGTCGCCAGCACCCGGCGGTCCGGGTCCATCTCGAATTCGATTTCGCGGAAGCGGTCGTCAGCCAGCCCGAGCCCGGCCAGGCACTGTCGCGCCACCGACACCTCGCTGCCGCGCGCGCGCGGCAGGTAGATCAGGTCGACGCCGCGCAGCGCCTCGAGGGCGGCAACCGGCACCAGCCCGGCCGGGCCGGGGCCGACGCCAACGCCGAAGAAACGTCCGCACTGGCTCATGCCGCCTCCCCTGCCGCTTCACCCAGCGGCGTGCCATCCATGCTGAACAGGCGCACGGCAACCCGGTCGACGCTCGGCACCCGCGTCTGCATCCGCGCTGCCACCCGCTGTTCGATTTCACTCCAGAACGCGCGGGCGCGGTCGCCGGCATCATTGGCCATGATCTGCACTGCATTCTCCACGGTATTGGCTGCCCCGATGCGCGTCACCAGCGCGGCGGGAAAACCGGATTCGGCGGCCACGGCGGCCACGACGCCCATGGCCATGCCGCTTTTGCCCGAATGCGTGTCCCACACGCCGTCGAGCAGTTTGGCAATCTTGCCCGGGTGGCCGAGCACCCACAGGGTACCGAGCCGGGCCTGTCGTTCCTGCAGCGTCGCCTCGACATAGTCCAGCGACGTGCCGACAAAGTTGGCGATCTGCACCACCCGGGTGCCGGGCAGACCCAGAACCTGCGCCGCATGGCCGCGCCCGATCTTGCCCGGGGTGAAGGCGATGGCGTCCGGCAGTTCGCCCAGCGCCACGCGGATATAGATTTCGATCGACGCCATCCAGGCCGCCAGCGACATCGGTTCAACAATGCCGCTGGTGCCGAGGATGGAAATGCCGCCGACAATGCCGAGCATCGGATTGAAAGTACGACGGGCGATCTTCTCGCCGTCTACGCAGCCGATCGCCAGGTCGAAGCCGGGGTCCGGCGCACCGGCCAGCACCTCGGCCACCGCCCGCCGCATCATCTCGCGCGGCACCGGATTGATCGCCGCCTCGCCGGGCGGAATGCGCAGGCCGGGCAGGGTGACGGTGCCGACGCCGGCGGCGGCGAGAAAACGCAGTTCACCGCTGCCGTTCGGTGTCACCGTGGCGAAAATTGTCGCGCCATCGGTGTTGTCCGGGTCATCGCCAGCGTACTTCAGTACCTCGGCACGAGCCGCGCCGCCGTCCAGCAACCCGACCGCCTGTACCGGCACGGTCAGGTAGAACGCCGGGTCCGGCAGGCTGATGTCGACCTCGCTGGCGCGGACATCGCGCAGCAACAGCAGCAACGCGGCCTTGACCGCTGCCGTGGCGCAACTGCCCGTGGTCCGGCCGCGTCGCAGGCCGTTCGGCGCCGGCGTGGCCAGATCGTACGGACGGCGCGCCGGGGCGTTCATCGTGCGGCGTCCGCCTGCTGGCGATACACGTGGTCGATCGCCTCGATCATCAGCGCATTGACTGCTGACGCCGCCCACGGCGAGCCACCGCGCGTACCGCGATTGGTGATGCGCGGCACCTGCATCAGCCGGCGCAGTGCCTCCTTGCATTCGCGCGTGCCGACGAAGCCGACCGGCAGTCCGACCACCAGCTGCGGCCGCCAGCCGTGCTCGCGCACCAGCCGTACCAGTTCCATGATCGCGGTCGGCGCGTCGCCGATCGCCACCACCACCTCGTTGCCGAATTTCTCCCACGCGCGGCGGATGCCGGCGGCCGAGCGGGTGATGCCGTGCGCGTCGGCCAGCAAGCGGGTTTCCGCATCGTGCACGCCGCACCAGGTGTCGACGCCAAGCTGATCCAGCACCGCGCGCTTCAGTCCGGTCTGCACCATGGTGACGTCGGTCACGATGCGCCGGCAGCGCAGCAGCGCACGCATGCCGATCTCGACCGCGCCGGGCGAGAAATACAGGTCGTCGACAATGTCGAAGTCACCGCTGGTATGCACCAGCCGCCGCAGCACGATGCGGTGGTCGTCCGGCACACCGGACCAGTCGCGACCGGCGTCGATGAGGCGCATGCTTTCCGCCTCGATCGGGTGCGGCTGGTACGCGGGCCATGGCACCGCCTCCGCCGGCGCATCGTCGCGCGCCAGCAGCCCGCGCACGCCGCCATGATGGCCCTGCTGCGGCAGACCGACCTGTTCCTCGAAGCCGACGATCTGCACCCGGTACTTGCACAGTGCGCAGTTCATCGTCGCCCGCCCGTCGACGCCTTCGCGGGCGCGATCGAGGAATACGTCGGCCACGTGCGCATGCACGCCGAGATAGCCGGCCGGCAGCACTTCGATCTCCGGGTGGCGGGCGGCGAGGTCGGCGGCAGCCGCGTAGATGCGCTTGACCAGCACGCCATCGAACAGGAAGTACGGCAGCACCATGATGCGCGAATAGCCGAGCAGCGCGGCGGCCCGGAGCCCGTCGGCGACCAGCGGCCGCGCCGTGCCGGAATAGCAGACGAACGATGCGCCGTAGCCCATGCCTTCCTCCAGCATGCGCGTCAGCTTGGAGATTTCCGAGTTCGCATCCGGGTCGGACGTACCGCGGCCGACCACCACCAGACAGGTATCGGCACGGGCCACGGTGCGCGCCGTGCGCGCCTCTGCCTCGATCAGCCGCAGCCGGCACAGTTCCAGCAGTTTCGGATGCAGGTCCATTGCCGCGCCAAAGTGGAAATCGACACCGGGATGGGCGCGCTGCAGCGCCAGCAGCTCGCTCGGCATGTCGTTCTTGGCATGGGTGGCAGCCAGCAGCACGCCGGGTACCATCACCAGTCGCCGCGCACCGTCGGCGATGGCCGCCTCGACCGCCTGGTCCAGGGTCGGCGCGGCAAATTCCAGGAAACCGTGCGTGACCGGCCGGCCGGCGGCGCGCTCGCGCAACAGCCCGACCAGCGCCATGAACTCGCGCACGCCGTCCGGATCGCGGCTGCCGTGACCGGCCAGCACGATCGCGTAGTCGCTGCCGTCACTCATGCGGCCTCCGCCGGTTCGATCTGGCTCGCCATCGGCTGCAGCGTGCGGATCAGCATGATGCTCATGTCGGAGAAGGTCTTGTCCGCGCATTCGGCCAGCGTGCCATGCCATTCGGCTTCGCCGCGGGTCAGGTTTTCCCAGACTTCGGTCGGCTGCGCCGGCGAAATGCCGTTTTCCAGCAGATAGGCCGCGATATGGCACGGCATGAACGAGCGCGCCGCATCCCACGGGCACGGAATGACGATGGCGTTGCGCTGGTCTTCCAGCACATGGACCAGATGGCGCTTGAACGGCGTCAGGTCGCCACGGCGATGGAAGGTGATAAAGGTGGTTTCGTCGAAGCACACCCTGGCGCGCGATGCCAGCACCTGCGCCGACGACAGGCCGGGCATGGTCTCGACCGGATGGCCGCAGGCGCGCTCGACCCGTTCCAGATACTGGAAGCCGCTGAAATGAATGTCGCCCATGAACACCACCACGCAGCGCTTGCCGGCGTGGTGCAGGCGCGCCACGTGTTCCAGTTGCGCGACCTGGTCCTTGTAGCCCATCAGCACCACCTCGGCACGGGCCGGAATCAGCGGCCGCACCACATTGACGACCGCGTCGAAGCCGGCGATCACGTCCGCGTCGCGGATCAGCCCGGCCGAGCGTTGCGGCAGGTAGCCGATATCGCCGGGGCCGGCGCCTATGCAAATGATCATGTCAGTTCCTGATTTGAGTGGAATCGCCGTGCCTTACCGGCCCTGGCGTTCACGGATGGACAGCGCCAGCACCTCGGCCGACAACTGGTCCATCGGTACATAGTCGGCCTGCAGCGCCTGCGCGAGTTCGCGCGCGCGGCCCAGCCGGACAAAACCCTGCTCGGTATCCAGCACCAGCGCCGGCAGGCCGCTCTCCGCCAGCCGGCCGGCCAGCCCGAGCGCCTCGGCCCACGGATCGAGATGCACATCCAGCGCCACATTGGCACGGCCGTCGCTGAGCACCACCAGCAGCGGCGTCAGCGTGTCGCCATGCCGGGCCAGGGTGTCGGCGGCCAGCCGCAGCGCATGCGACAGCGGCGTACGGCCCCCGGTCGGCAGTTCGTGCAGGGCCTGTTCCGCCTGTTCGACCTGGCGTGTCGGCGGCAGCACCAGCTCGGCCTCGTCGCCGCGGAAGGCAATCACCGCGACCTGGTCACGGCGCTGGTACGCATCCCGCAGCAGGCCGAGCACCGCGCCCTTGACCGCTTCCATGCGCCGGCGCGCGGCCATCGAGCCGGACGCGTCGACCACCAGCAGGATCAGGCTGGCCTGGGTGCCGACGCGGACTTTGGCATGCAGGTCGGCACGGGTGACGCCGAAAGCCTGCGGGTCGCGCAGCAGCGCATGGCGCAGCGTGGCATCGACCGCCAGCTGGTCCGGCGCCTCGTCCGGCACCGCACGCACATAGTGACCGCGACGGGCGCCGACCACGCTGCTGCGCCGGCCGCTGGCCTCATGCGCCTGGCGGGCCAGCAGGTCGATGCGGGCGACATCGTCTGCCCCGGCGGCAGCGAATTGCCGCTCCGGCGCCGCGCCGGACCCGCCGTCCCCGTCATGCTCATCGTCCGGCTCATCGGCGGCGGGAGCAGGGGTGGCGTCGTCATCGGGCGGCGGGCCGTCCTGGCCATCGGACGGCGGCGGTGGCGGCGCCGCTGCCTGCCGGGTCAGCGACTCCAGCTTGTCGTGGTCGAGACCGGCCTGCTCGAACGGCTTGCGCCGGCGACGATGCGGCAGCACCAGCCCGGCGGCATCGCGCACGTCTTCGGCACTGACCACCTCGCGACCGTCCAGTGCTGCCATCGCCCGCGCCGCCTTGTGCATGACAATGTCGGCACGCAGGCTGGCGACCTCGAATTCGCAGCACAGCTGGCTGACGAAATCGAACAGCGCATCGGACAGCGTCACCCGGCGCAGACCGGCCTGCGCGACACGGATCGTGTCGCGCAGCGCATCGGTTTCCGCGCGCCAGCCGGCGACAAAGCCGGCCGGATCGGCCTCGAACGCCAGCCGCCGCCGCACCACTTCAGCCCGCACCGCCGCATCGCGCGGCGCGCTGACTTCGACCATCATGCCGAAGCGATCCAGCAATTGCGGACGCAGGTCGCCTTCTTCCAGATTCATGGTGCCGAGCAGGGTGAGGCGGGCCGGATGGCTGACCGACAGCCCCTCGCGCTGCACGGTATTGACGCCCATCGCCGCCACGTCCAGCAGCACGTCGACCAGGTGGTCGGCCAGCAGATTGACCTCGTCGATATACAGCAACCCGCGGTGGGCAGCCGCCAGCAAGCCGGGCTTGAAGGCCTGCCGGCCGTGTTTCAGCGCCTGCTCGAAATCGAGGCTGCCAAGCACGCGGTCTTCGGTGGCGCCGAGCGGCAGGTTGATGAACGGCACCGGCACGGTCACGGCAACCGGGGTGGCGCCATCGCCGCAATGCGGGCACTCGGCCAGCGGCGCATCCGGCGCGCAGTTGTACGCGCAGCCCGGCACCCGGGTGATCGGCGGCAGCACATCGACCAGCCCGCGCGCGGCGGTGCTCTTGGCGGTGCCCTTGTCGCCACGGATCAGCACGCCGCCGAGCGAAGGGTCGATCGCGCACAGCAGCAGCGCCCGCTTCAGTTGCGGCTGGCCGACGATGGCGACAAACGGATAAGCGTGTTTCATGCCTTGTCGACTCCAATGCGCGGAATGTCACCGCGGGCTTCGAGCATTGCCTCGCTGCGCAGGTGCAGCGCGCGCAGCGCCTCCAGCGTGTCCGGCGCCGGTTCGGCCCACAGCTGGCGCTGCGCGGCTTCCAGCAGGCGTTCGGTGATGGCATGCAGCGCCCACGGATTGCTGTCGGCAAAGAAGGCCTGCATGTCGGCGTCCAGCGCGTAGGTTTCGGCCAGTTGCTGGTACACCCAGTCGTCGACCACGTGCGCGGTGGCATCGTAGCCAAACAGGTAGTCGACGGTGGCGGTCAGTTCCAGTCCGCCCTTGTAGCCGTGTTTGCGGATGCCGTCTATCCATTTGGGATTGGCGACGCGCGAACGGAATACCCGCAGCACTTCCTCCTTCAGTCCGCGCACGGTCGGGCTGGCCGGATCGTGGGTGTCGCCGAAGTCCTGCCGTGGCTGGCGGCCGGTCAGGCTGCGGATGGTGGCGATCATGCCGCCGTGGTACTGCAGGTAGTCGTCGCTGTCGAAAATGTCGTGTTCGCGGTTGTCCTGGTTGTGCAGCGCGACCTCGATGCCGGACAGCCGGTGGCGGAAGTCGTCGCGGGCGTCGACGCCCTGGTCATCGCGGCTGTATGCATAGCCGCCCCAGTTGACGTAGGCGGTGGCGAAGTCGGCATCGTCCTGCCAGTTCTGCTCGTTGATCAGCGGCAGGATGCCGGCACCATAGGTGCCCGGTCTTGAACCGAATACCCGGTACAGCGCGCGCCGGTTGGCGCTGTCACGCGGCAGCCGGCCCAGCAGCTCGCCGGCCAGATCGGCCAGGTAGTGCTTGCGGACAAAGTTGCGATCGACCGGTTCATCGAGCAGCGCGACCGTCCGCACCGCATCATCGACCAGCTGGATCAGGTGCGGAAAGGCATCGCGGAAGAAACCGCTGATGCGCACAGTGACGTCGATGCGCGGCCGGCCCAGTTCGGCCAGTCCGATCACCTCGATGCCGGACACGCGCCGGCTCTCGGCCTGCCAGGTCGGCCGGACACCGAGCAAGGCCAGGATCTCGGCAATATCGTCTCCATGGGTACGCATGGCGCTGGTGCCCCAGACGCTGATGCTGACCGACTCCGGATCATGCCCGGTGTCCTGGCGATGGCGGGCGATGACCTCGCTGGCCAGCTCGGCGCCGATGCGCCAGGCGGCCTGCGAGGGCAATCCGCGCGGATCGACCGAGTAGAAATTGCGCCCGGTCGGCAGCACATGGGCCATGCCGCGCGTCGGCGCGCCGCTTGGCCCGGCCGGCACGTAGCCGCCATCGAGTCCGTGCAGCAGGTTGTCGATTTCCTCGCGCGTTCGCGCCAGGTTTGGCACCAGTTCGGCGCAGACAAACGCCAGCGTGCGCGCCATGTCGTCACTGGCGACGACGCCGGGCAGCACGGCCGCCAGCACCGCACTGACCGCCGCCGGGTCGAAACCGTGTCCGGCCAGCCCGGCCACCAGCCGGCGGCCCAGCGCGGCGATGACATCCAGCGCATCGGCACGGGTCACCACCGGCGCATCGGCCAGCGCTGCCAGCAAGGGCGGTACCGGCTCCAGCCGCCGGCCCTTGTCGGCCTGCAGCGTCTCCAGCACCAGCCCGAGCGCCGCCGCCACCCCGGCCGGCAGGCCGGGCACGTCCAGGTTCGGCAGGCGCACCAGCGCGCAGATCATGTCGACCAGCGCCTCACCATCCGGCGAGCGGCCCAGCACATGCAGGCCGTCGCGGATCTGCGCCGCACCCAGCTCGCACAGATAGCCGTCGATATCCTCGATCAGGTGGGCGACATCGACACCGTCCATGCCGGCCAGCGTCAGCGGCACGCCGTCATCGTTCAGCGTGGCGTCCCAGTCGTGGTCATGATCGTGGTCATGATCGTGGTGATGGTCATGATCATGATGGTGGTGGTGATGGCCGTGATCATGGTCATGCGGGTGCGCGGCTGCCGGCGTGGCAATGCGGTACTTGCCGGCACCGGGCGCGGCGGATGACGCCGGCTTCGGCCGGTACAGGCCCGTCGGCGCGGCCGGTGCCGGGGCGGGCTCGTGGTCGTGGTCGTGCTTCATCATCGCCGCCAGATCGGCATCGAGATTCGAGGCCTTGATCAGATCCCAGATCTGCTGTTGCAGCAGCGGCAGCTTGCCCGGATCGAGCATCTCGACCTGGTAGTACTCGTCGACCAGCTGTGTCAGCTGTGCCAGCGGCCCGTAGGTGTCGGCGGTGGTCATCGGCGGTGTCAGGTGGTCGATGACCACGGCATGGGCGCGGCGCTTCGCCTGCGAACCTTCGCCCGGGTCATTGAGAATGAACGGGTAAAACAGCGGCATGTCGCCGAGCAGCGCGTCCGGGAAGCAGTTTTCCGACACGCCGACGCCCTTGCCCGGCAGCCATTCCAGCGTCCCGTGCTTGCCGACGTGGACGATGGCGTCGGCCCGCCAGTCGTCGCGCAGCCAGCAGTACAGTGCATGGTAGTGATGGGTCGGCGGCAGGTCCGGCGTGTGGTAGATCGCGTCCGGGTCCATGCCGTAGCCGCGCGGCGGCTGCAGGGCGACGAATGCATTGCCGTATTCCAGCCCGGCAAACACCAGCCGGCCCTGGTGGACATAGGCACTGCCCGGAGCGGCACCCCAGCGCGCGCTCATCCGCTCGCGCAGTGCGTCCGGCAGCTCGGCAAACCACTCGGCGTAACGCGCCGCCGGTACGGCCGCCACGGCCCGCCGCAGCTGGTCGTCGCTGAGATAGGCCTCGTCATAGGCGCCGCGGTCGATCAGTTCGTGGATCAGGGCATCGCTGCTGTCCGGCAGCCCGTCGATGCGATAGCCGCGCGCCTGCATCGCATGCAGCATGGCAAACAGCGAGGCCGGCGAGTCGAGGCCGACGGCATTGCCGATCTGCGACGCCTTGCTGTTAGAGTTGGTAAAGATGAAAGCGATGCGCTTGTCGGCGGCTGGCACCCGACGCAGCCGTACCAGCCGTGCGGTGATGCCGGCCACGCGCCGCACCCGGTCGGGCAGCGGCGCATAGTCGGTCTGTTCGGCCGGCGCACCGTCGCTGGCATGCTTGAACGACATCGGCACGCTGACGATGCGGCCATCGAACTCCGGCAGTGCGACGTTCATCGCCGTGTCGAGCGGATTCAGCCCGCGTTCCGACTGCTCCCATTGCGCCCGGGTCATGCTGCTGGTGATTGCCTGCACCACCGGGACGTCGAGGCGCTCGAAAGCGGCCACCGACCAGCCGGTCGGCGTCGGCCCGTCGGCGTTCACGTCGCCCATGGCGAACGAGGTGGTGTTGATCAGCGCATCGATGCGGCTCGTGCCGTCCGCCCCGACAAAAAACTGCATGGCGGCCGGCATGCCGTTACCGTCCAGCGTGCGCAGCGAGGCGGTATAGACCGGCAGCGCATTCAGCTGCTGCGCGGCCAGGGCGTCGACCAGGCTGTCGATAAAGCGGGTGTTGCCGCTGACCCAGTGCGCGCGATAGAAGGTGATGCCGACCGTCGGCCAGTCCGGCCGGCGGATCGCCAGCCAGTCGTCGAGCGAGCAGTCGGCCGACAGTTCCGGATGGTGGATGCCGTGCTCGGGCAGCGGCGTCGGTGGCAGGTAGCCGAAGCCGGTCATCAGCAGGTAGTCGGCAAGGAAACGCAGCAGCTGCGCCATATTGCCGGTGCCACCGGCCTGCAGGTAGGCGGTCACTTCATGCTGCAGGGACGGCGGGACGGTCGACTGTGCTGCCAGATCCGGGTCCGGCTCGCCGGTGCCGCTGACCACGATCAGGGCGCGTCCGTGGGCGCGGGCGTCCTTCCACAGGGTGTCGAAACCGGGAATGGCACTGGTGCGGCCCAGCACGCGGACAATGACGACGCGCGCCGTCGCCACCGGACCGGCCAGCACGGCGGCCATGCCGTCCGGGCAGACGATGGTCTGCAGGTTGACGCCGGAGACTGGCACGAAACCGTCCGGCAGTTCGGCACGCACGCGCTGCAGCGCGGTCAGGTCGGTGCCGGCGTGGGTCAACAGCACGATGCCGCGGGAAACGGGAGTGTTCACTGGCCCGCCTCCTGCCCGACATCGCCGGTTCCGAGCCGGTGGAACACCAGCGCGTCGACCGGGCGACCGTTGACCAGATGTTCGTCGACGATGCGTTCGACGGCGGCGGCATCGACCTGGCGATACCAGACGCCGTCCGGATAGACGACGGCGATCGGGCCTTCCCTGCACACGGCAAAGCAGTGCGAACGGGTACGCTTGACACACAGCCCGTCGCGCGCGTCGATCGCCTGCCCGAGCACCTTGAACATCGCCTCGGCCTCGACGCCGTTGCCGGTGCAGCGCGGGCCAGTGCACATCAGGACATGGCGGTCGTGGCGTCTCATGACGGCACCCTCGCGGCGGCAGGGCAGAACGACAATGGAAGGCGGAAGCGGCGCGGTGGCAGGGCCATGGAGGACGTCCTCGTGCAGGGGGCGTCGCCGCGAGCGAGGCGCCGCAGCCGGAACGGCTGCTGGCGGTTTCCCCCGGTGCACCCCGCCCGGTTTCAACTCACGTCGACTAAGGCGATGGCCGGTCTCCTGGCTCGTGCGTCATCACCCGCGCGGCCTTCCCGGAGTCATCCAGTGGCATCGTCAAGCGGGCTCGTCACTTACAGTTGCGGGGGCAGCCACGGTTTCTCACCGCATTCCCGTTTCACCCCGAAGGGCACCATCAGCAATAGCGCCGGATAATACGTGATTTCGGGGCACCGCGTTTGTGCCCGATCGGCCGTCCGCCACGCCCGGCGCAGGCGACACCCCTATAATGGCCGTCCTCATTCACCCGTCCCCGCCGCCATGCCAGCCAGAACCCTCATGATCCAGGGCACCACCTCCGATGCCGGCAAAAGCACCCTGGTCACCGGCCTGTGCCGCTTTCTCATACGGCGCGGCATCCGGGTCATGCCGTTCAAGCCGCAGAACATGGCGCTGAACAGCGCGGTCACCGTCGATGGCGGCGAAATCGGCCGCTCGCAGGCGGTGCAGGCGCTGGCCTGCGGCATCGAACCGCATACCGACATGAACCCGATCCTGCTGAAGCCGAACAGCAATACCGGCTCGCAGGTCATCGTCCTTGGCCATTCGATCGGCAATATGGACGCCGCCGCCTATCACCGCTTCAAGCCCAGGGCGCTGAGCGTGGTGCTCGAAGCCCACAGCCGGGTGGCGGCAAGCTGCGACTGCGTCCTGGTCGAAGGCGCCGGCAGCCCGGCGGAGATCAATCTGCGCGATGGCGATATCGCCAACATGGGCTTTGCCGAAGCGGTCGACTGCCCGGTGATCCTGGTGGCCGATATCGACCGGGGTGGCGTGTTCGCCCATCTGGTCGGCACGCTGGCGCTGCTGTCGGACAGCGAGCGCCGGCGCGTGGTCGGCCTGGTCATCAACCGTTTCCGCGGCGACATCGCCCTGCTGCAGCCGGGACTGGACTGGCTGGAGCGCGAAACCGGCAAGCCGGTGCTCGGCGTCCTGCCGTACCTGCAGGGACTGCATATCGAGGCCGAGGACAGCCTGAGCCAGGGCACGCAGGGCGTGGCGGCCAGCGGCGAGCGGATACTGCGCGTGATCGCGCCGGCCTTGCCCCGTCTCAGCAACCACACCGACTTCGACCCGCTGCGCCTGCATCCGCAGGTCGAATTCCAGCTGATCCCCGCCGGCCAGCCGATTCCGCCGGCCGACCTGATCGTGCTGCCGGGCAGCAAGAACGTCCGCGACGATCTCGGCTGGCTGCGCGCCAATGGCTGGGAGGCCGCCATCGACCGTCACCTGCGCTACGGCGGCAGGCTGATCGGCATCTGCGGCGGCTTCCAGATGCTGGGCCGCCAGCTGCACGACCCGCTCGGGCTGGAAAGTGCGGCCGGCAGCACGCCGGGACTCGGCCTGCTCGACATGGAAACGACACTGGATGCGCACAAGCAGCTCGAACGCCGGCAGGGATGGCTGGCCTCGGGCCATGCCGCCGTCACCGGCTACGAGATCCACATGGGCGTGTCGACCGGCCCGGCGCTGGACCGGCCGGCGATCCGGCTGGCCGACGGCAACGAGGGGGCGGTCTCGGCCGACGACCAGGTGCTGGGCAGCTATCTGCACGGCCTGTTCGACCATCCGGAAGCCTGCCTCGCCCTGCTGCACTGGGCCGGCCTGCCCGATGCGGTGCCCGTCGACTACCCTGCGCTCCGCGAGGCGCATATCGAACGGCTGGCAAACCTGATCGAGGAGAACCTGGACATCACCCGCATCGCCGACTGGCTGCCGGACTGAAGCGCGGACGCGCGAAGCGGGGCCTGCCCCCGGCGACAACTCAGATGTTCGCGCCTTCGTCGACGAATACCGCCACTTTTTTCGGCCGGACGAACACCTGGTCACCAAGCATCAGGCCAAGGGCGCGGTAATCGTCGCGGTTCAGCGCCACGTCGATAACCTGCCCGCTCAGGCTGTTCAGCTCGACCCGCACCACCGGGCCAACTGCATGGATGTGCTCGACGGTGCCGCTGGCCAGCGCGCGGTCTTCGTCGCGGCTGACTTCAAGATCGTGCGGCCGCACGTAGATGGTCGCATCGCCATCGCGGGTCGCGTCTTCCAGCTTGTGCTGGTAGTCGCCGATCGCCACGCGTCCGGCTTCGACCCGGCCGTGGAACAGGTTCACGTCGCCGAGGAACTGGGTGACGAACGGCGAGGCCGGATCGTCATAGATCGACGCCGGGCTGCCGACCTGCTCGATGCGGCCGTGGTTCATCACCACCACCCGGTCGGACACTTCCAGCGCCTCTTCCTGGTCATGGGTCACGAACACGCTGGTGATGTGCATTTCATCGTGCAGGCGGCGCAGCCAGCGACGCAGATCCTTGCGCACCTTGGCGTCGAGCGCGCCGAACGGCTCGTCGAGCAGCAGCACCTTGGGCTCGACCGCCAGCGAACGGGCGAGTGCGATCCGCTGCCGCTGGCCGCCGGACAGCTGCGACGGGTAGGCGTCGGCCAGCCAGTCCAGCTGCACCAGTTTCAGCAGCGACATGACCTTCTCGCGGATCACCTCCTTCGGCGGCCGGGTCGCACGCGGCCGTACCGACAGGCCGAAGGCGACATTCTCGAACACCGTCATGTGGCGGAACAGCGCGTAATGCTGGAACACGAAACCGACCTTGCGCTCGCGCACATGGCGTTCGGTCGCATCCTCGCCATGGAACAGGATCTGGCCGCTGTCCGGCGTTTCCAGGCCGGCGACGATGCGCAGCAGCGTGGTCTTGCCACAGCCGGACGGCCCGAGCAGGGCGAGCAGTTCGCCCGAGGCGATGTCGAGGTTGACGTTGTCGAGGGCGACGAAGTCGCCGAATGTCTTCTGGATCTGGCGGATGGCGATGCTCATGCGATCTTTCCCGTCATTCTTTCAATTCAGTGAGCGGTGGCAAGACGGGCGCGGGCTTCCAGCGGCACGTCCGCGCTTTGCTGGCGCGTGGCGCGCCATTCGACGATGGACTTCAGCACCAGCGTGACCAGGGCCAGCAGGGCCAGCAGGGACGCGCAGGCGAAGGCGCCGACGAAGTTGTATTCGTTGTACAGAATCTCCACATGCAGCGGGATGGTGTTGGTTTCGCCGCGGATATGGCCGGACACCACCGACACCGCACCGAACTCGCCCATCGCGCGGGCATTGGTCAGGATCACGCCGTACAGCAGACCCCACTTGATGTTCGGCAGCGTGACCTTCCAGAACGTCTTCCAGCCCGAGGCGCCAAGCACGATCGCCGCCTGTTCCTCGTCGGTACCCTGGGCCTGCATCAGCGGGATCAGTTCGCGGGCGACAAACGGGAAGGTGACGAACACGGTGGCGAGCACGATGCCCGGCACGGCGAAGATGATCTTGATGTCGTGCTCGGCCAGCCACGGGCCCAGCCAGCCCTGCGCGCCGAACAGCAGCACGTAGATCAGGCCGGCGACCACCGGGCTGATCGAGAACGGCAGGTCGATCAGCGTGGTCAGGAAGCTCTTGCCGCGAAACTCGAACTTGGCGATCGACCAGGCAGCGGCGACACCGAACACCAGGTTCAGCGGCACCGAGATCAGCGCGGCGATCAGCGTCAGCTTGATCGCGTCGACGGCTTCGGGGTCGGTCAGCGCGGCCAGGTACAGGTCCCAGCCCCTGGACAGCGCTTCCCAGAACACGCTGATCAGCGGCACGAACAGGAACAGGGTCAGGAACAGCAGCGCAAGCAGGATCAGTGCCCAGCGGACGGCAAGCGGCTCGGTCGTGGCCCGGGTGCGCTTCGAAGCGGAATTGGACATGGTTCTCTCCGGTTAGCGCGCGGCGTGGCGGCGGCTGGCCCACCACTGGATGCCGTTGATGGAAAACAGCATCAGGAACGAAATGACCAGCATCACCACGGCAATGGCGGTCGCGCCGATATAGTCGTACTGCTCGAGCTTGCCGATGATCAGCAGCGGCGTGATTTCCGACACCATCGGAATATTGCCGGCAATGAAGATCACCGAGCCGAACTCGCCGGTGGCGCGGGCAAAGGCCAGCGCAAAACCGGTCAGCAGCGCCGGCAGGATGGTCGGCAGGATCACCCGGGTGAAGATCTGCAGCCGGCTGGCGCCGAGACAGGTCGCCGCCTCTTCCAGTTCGGCCTCGAGATCCTCCAGCACCGGCTGCACGGTCCGCACCACGAACGGCAGGCCGATAAAGGTCAGCGCCACGACGATGCCCAGCGGGGTAAACGCGACTTTCAGTCCGAGCGGCTCCAGCCACTGGCCGAACCAGCCATTGGGCGCATAGATGGTGGTCAGCGCGATGCCGGCCACCGCAGTCGGCAGCGCAAACGGCAGGTCGACCAGGGCGTCGATGATCCGCTTGCCGGGGAACGGATAGCGGACCAGCACCCACGCCACCAGCAGGCCCATGACGCCGTTGATGCTGGCAGCAATCAGCGAGGCGCCGAACGACAGCCGCAGCGAGGCCAGCACCCGGTCGGTGGTGACCGTGCTCCAGAAGCCGGCCAGGCCCAGGTCGGTGGTTTTCAGCACCAGCGCGGCGATCGGCAGCAGCACGATCAGGCACAGCCAGAACAGGCTGTAGCCGAGACCGAGGCCGAAGCCGGGCAGGACACTGTGTTTTTTGAACGACATGTATGTACTCGGGCTAGAGGTTGAAGTCAGGCGGCCAGGGCGTCCACCGCGCCGTCGAGTCCCGGCGCCGGGCGCCCGAACAGATAGCCCTGCAGGAACGGAATGCCGGCTTCCTCGGCCAGCGCGCGCTGCGACGCCGTCTCGATGCCCTCGGCGACGACATGCGCGCCGAGTCCGTTGACCACCCGCACCAGCTTCGGCAGCAGGTAGCTCGGACTGGCACGGCTGCCGTCAAGCAGCCGGCGGTCAAGCTTGACGATATGCGGACGCAGGCTGAACAGCCGCCGCTCCGACACCCCGTTGTCATCGCCGCCGAAGTCGTCCAGCGCGATCAGGAAACCGCGGGTCTTGAAGTTGCTGACTGCGTGGCTCAGGCGCACCTCGTCCGTCGTCGCGTGTTCGAGGATCTCCAGCACCACGCGGCCCGGTTCGAGACCGGCCTCGCGCACGATGCACTCGAAGGTCCGGCCGTACTCGCCGGACACGCTTTGCAGGTGACGCGGGTGCAGATTCAGGAACAGGTAAGCGTCCTTCGGCTGCTGGGCGACGAAGTTGGCCAGGTGCAGGCTGCGGCAGATGCGGTCGAAACGCGCCATGGCCTCGCCGACGCCGAGCCGGTCGAAGGCTGCTTCCGGCGCCAGCGGTGCGCCGTGCTCGTCGAAGGCCCGCAGCAGTCCTTCCCAGCCCAGCACGCTGTTGTCGGTCGCGCGGAGGATGGGCTGGAACGCACTGGTCAGACGCAGACCGTTGCTGTCCGCTTCCACCACGCCATGGCGGGCGACGAACACCGGGGTGTCGTCGCTGGCGAAGCGCTGGTTCAGCAGATTGAGCAGATCGACGGAGATGGCCACCGGATAACGCCTTTTACTTGCTGCTGTAGATCTGGTCGAACACGCCACCGTCCTTGAAGTGGACGTCCATCGCCCGCTTCCACGAACCGAAGGTTTCCTCGACGGTAAAGGTCCTGATCGCCGGGAACTGGGCCGCATGTCTGGCCAGCACCTGCTTGTTGCGCGGGCGCAGGTAGTTCTGCGCCGCGATTTCCTGACCTTCCGGACTCCACAGGTATTCCAGGTAGGCGGTGGCTTCCTTGCGGGTGCCCTTCTTGTCGACCACCTTGTCGACCACCGACACCGGGCTTTCGGCCAGGATGGACACGGCCGGGTAGACAACGTCGAAGCTGCCGCGGCCGAATTCGCGCGCGACCATTTCCGCCTCGTTCTCGAACGTGACCAGCACGTCACCGATCTGGCGCTGCATGAAGGTGGTGGTAGCGGCACGGCCGCCGGCATCGAGCACCGGCACGTTGGCGAACAGTTTCTTCACGTAGTCGCGCGCGGCGGCATCACCGCCGTGGCGCTTCGCCTGGCCCCAGGCAGCCAGATAGGTATAGCGGCCGTTGCCGGTAATCTTCGGGTTCGGGATCACGACCTGCACGCCCGGCTTGACCAGATCGTTCCAGTCCCTGATCTGCTTCGGGTTGCCCTTGCGCACCAGGAAGATCATGGTCGAGCTGAACGGCGCGGCGTGATCCGGCAGGCGTTTCTGCCAGTTGTCCGGCACCAGCTTGCCGCGTTCGGCCAGGATGTCGATGTCCGGTGCCTGGTTCATGGTGATCACGTCGGCCGCCAGGCCGTTGACCACGCTCATCGCCTGCTTGCTGGAGCCGCCGTGCGACTGCTGGATGGTGACCGTCTCGCCGGTCCGGGCCTTGTATGCCTTCTGGAATGCCGGGTTGTAGTCCTTGTAGAAGTCGCGCATCACGTCGTAGCTGACGTTCAGCAGCGTGACATCGGCGATGGCGGCAACACTGCTGCCGGCCAGTGCGGCGGCGACAACGAGGCGGGACAAAAGGCGGCTGACCATGCGGCAACTCCTGGGCTGATTTCGGACAATGCCAGAGAGCTTACGCAATTCGCCTTAATTACAATAAATACTGTTTAGCGATAGTTTTATATTGTCTGAGAATAACCAGCCCCCCGTCCGGACCCGGCAACAGGGGGCTTCGGCGCTCAGGCGCCGGTCGCGCAGGGCCGGCCCGGCGCGGCCACCCATTCGCTCCACGAGCCCGGATACAGGCGGCTGCCGTTCAGGCCCGCATACTCCATCGACAGCAGGTTGTGGCAGGCGGTCACGCCGGAACCGCACTGGTGGACGACCTGCTGCGGCGGGCGTCCGCCAAGCTGCGTCTCCCACTCGTCACGCAGCGCGGCCGCCGGCTTGAAGCGGCCGTCGCTGGCCAGATTGCCGGCAAACGGATGATTGATCGCACCGGGAATATGCCCGCCGACCGGGTCGATGGTTTCATTCTCGCCACGGAAGCGGTCGGCACCGCGCGCATCGACCAGCTGGAACTGCGCCCGGTCGATATTGGCCAGCACCTCGTCGGCCGTCACCGTGCGCATGCCGCCATCGCGCGGCAGGAAACGCACCGGCGGGTGCGAGCCGGCTTCCGCCCGGGTCAGCGGATGGCCGGCGGCGGTCCAGGCCTGGATACCGCCATCGAGCACGGCCACCTCGTGATGGCCCAGCCATTGCGCCAGCCACCACAGCCGCGCGGCAAACATGCCGCCGGCGTCGTCATAGGCCACGCACTGGATGCCGGGTGCCAGTCCCAGCGCACCGAATACCACTGCCAGCCGTTGCCGGTCCGGCAGCGGGTGACGGCCGTTGCTGCCGGAGGTCGGTCCGGACAGGTGATAGTCCAGGTGCAGGTGATGCGCATCGGGCAGGTGTCCGGCCGCATAGGCACCGCGGCCGTAATCGGGGTCGGCCAGTTGGTGCCGGCAGTCGATCAGCAGGACGGATTCGGGTGGCAACACCGCGAGTTCGTCCACGGAAATCAGTGTTCGGTACATGGTCACACTCCGTTACACAGTGTGACCATTAAAGTCCCTTGCCCCCGCCGCTGGCAAGCCGGCATGCCGTCGTGCGCGCTATGCCAGCACCCGCACCAGCAACAGACCGGTCAGTGTCAGCAGCAGGGAGCCGAAGACGTGCAGACCGATGCCAATCATGACGCTGGCCCATTGGCCGGCCAGAATAAAGCCCGACATTTCCGCGGAAAATGTTGAAAATGTCGTCAAACCGCCGAGAAAACCGGTCGTCAGCGCCAGTCGCATCGCATCGGGCCAGTCACCGAAATGACTGAACAGCCCCATGATCACGCCCATCAGCAGCGCGCCGATCCAGTTGGCGGCCAGCGTGCCGAGCGGCAGGCTGGCCAGCAGCGGATTGAGCAGCAGGCTCAACACCCAGCGACACCAGGCACCGACGGCGGCGCCGATGCCGACATAGAGAAAGGCAAGGGGACTCATGAGCAGGCGCTAGCAAATAAAACCGGCAGGGTAGCGCGCCAGGACGGCGCCGGGTAGCCCCGCCTCACTTGCCCAGTCGCGGGTCGTCGGCCAGATCGAGATAGTGGATGTCGAACGGCCCGTCGCCATACAGCTGCAGCACGGTCATCTGCCGGGTGTACAGATAGTGGTGGGTGGCCGGTGGCAGGTACAGATAGGCGCCGCTGCGATGCTCGTCGGCGGCGCCGGCCTTGACCGTATTGCCGTAACCGACATACAGCCCGCCGGACAGCACGACGAAATTGGTCGCCAGCGAATGCCAGTGCGGGCCGATCCGGTAGCCGGCCGGCAGCATCAGCCACACCGAGTAGGTGCCGGCCCGCTCCGGGTTGCCCTGCAGCGCCGTGACCAGCGCGCCCTTCGGCATCGCCCGGGTCGCCATGCGCCACGACACGTCCGAGCCGGCACGTTCGATAACGCCAGGCGGCAGCGCTGCCAGCGCCGGAGGCAGCATGGGCAGCAGGGCCAGCAAGTATATTGCGCGCATCGGTCGTCCCCGCGTCGGCTGATCGGCTACTTATCCGTTGTAGTCCATCGCCGTCACTCGGGAACGACAAAAGCCGGCAGGCCACAGCCCACCGGCATCAGCCGTCGTCAGCAGTCCCGGATCGAGCTGATCTGCCAGCGCTTCGGCAGCAGCTTGCCGCGCCGCGCACGCTTGCCGATATAGTCGGCCAGCATGATGTTGAAGCTGTCCTCGCGCCCGGTCCGCAACGTGCCGGTCAGCGTCGCCTTGGCACCGCTGACGATGCCGACGGCAGTCGTGGTCTCGCCGTCGTCGAGCTGTACCAGCATCAGGCCACGGCCCTTGGCCAGCGGCTTGAGCTCGGCCAGCGGGAAGGCCAGCACCCGCGCCTCGCTGGTCCCGACCGCCAGCAGGGCGCCGGCAGGCGTCGCGGCAGGCAGCGGCAGCGGCCGCAGCGGGGTTTCCTTTCCGTCCAGCGACAGGAAGCCCTTGCCGGACTTGTTGCGGCTGACCATGTCGCCCATCCGGGCGACAAAACCATAGCCACCGGAACCGGCGATGACGAAGCGGGCATCCTCCGGCGCGGCAACCAGCTCGGCCACCTGCGCCCCGTCCTGCACTTCGATCAGCGACGTGACCGGCACGCCGTCGCCCCGGCCGGTCGGCACTTCGGCCGCATCCACGGTATACGCGCGGCCCTGGCTGTCCAGCACCACCACCGGCCATACCGTGCGCGTCTCGACCACGGTATGCAGCCCGTCGCCATCCTTGAACGACAGCGATTCCAGGTCGACGCTGTGGCCGACCCGGGCACGGATCCAGCCCTTGCGCGACAGGATCAGCGTGATCGGCTCGTCGGCCACGGTCTGGGTCAGTACTGCCTTCTCCGCCGGCTGCAGCAGGCTGCGGCGCTTGTCGCCGTACCTGGCCGCATCGGCCTCGATTTCGGCAATGACCAGTGCCCGCTTGGCCTCCTCGTCGCCGAGCAGGTGCGACAGACGCGCGCCTTCCTCGCGCAGCGCATCGAGTTCCTTCTCCAGCTTGAAGCCTTCCAGCCGCGCCAGCTGACGCAGGCGGATTTCGAGAATGTCCTCGGCCTGGATCTCGCTGAGGCCGAATGCGGCCATCAGTTCGGACTTCGGCTCGTCCGATTCGCGGATGACGTGGATCACTTCATCGATGCGCAGGAAGACCAGCAGCCGGCCTTCGAGAATGTGGATGCGCTGGTCGACCTTGCCGAGCCGGTGGCGCAGGCGGCGGGTGACGGTATCGACGCGGAAGCTCAGCCACTCGCTCAGAATGGCACGCAGCCCCTTCTGGCGCGGACGGCCGTCCAGCCCGATCATCACCAGGTTCAGCGAAACGTTCTGTTCCATGCTGGTCTGCGCCAGCAGCAGGGTCATGAAGTCATCCGGGTTCTGCCGGCTGGACTTCGGCTCGAACACCAGCCGCACCGGATGCTTGTTGTCCGACTCGTCGCGCACGCGGTCGAGCTGGCTCAGCATCAGCGCCTTCAGGTTCTGCTGGTCCTGGGACAGGGTTTTCTTGCCGGTCTTGACCTTCGGATTGGTCGCGTCCTCGATCTCCGCCAGCACTTTCTGCGCCGAGCTGCCCGGCGGCAGCTGGCCGACGATGATCCGCCACTGGCCGCGGGCCAGCTTCTCGACCTCCCAGCACGCGCGGACGCGGACCGAGCCGCGGCCGTGTTCATAGGCGGCGCGGATGTCTTCCGGCGGGGTGATGATGCGCCCGCCGCCCGGAAAGTCCGGGCCCGGCACGTAGGCCATCAGCGCGGCGGTATCCAGATCCGGCTGCTTCAGCAGCGCCACGGCGGCGGCGGCGACTTCGGTCAGGTTGTGCGGCGGAATTTCCGTCGCCAGCCCGACGGCGATGCCGGAGGCGCCGTTCAGCAGCACCATCGGCAGTCGCGCCGGCAGCAGTTGCGGTTCTTCGAAGGCGCCGTCGTAGTTCGGGATGAAATCCACCGTGCCCTGGTCGATTTCCGACAGCAGCAGATCGGCGATCGGCGTCAGCCGCGCCTCGGTGTAACGCATCGCGGCAGCCCCGTCGCCGTCGCGGCTGCCGAAGTTGCCCTGGCCGTCGATCAGCGGGTAGCGCAGCGTGAAGTCCTGCGCCATCCGCACCAGTGCCTCGTAGGCCGAGCTGTCGCCGTGCGGGTGGTATTTGCCGAGGATTTCACCGACGACGCGCGCCGACTTGACCGGCTTGGCGCCGGTGGACAGGCCCATTTCCTTCATCGCGTACAGGATGCGACGCTGCACCGGCTTCTGGCCGTCGGCCACTTCGGGCAGCGCACGCCCCTTGACCACGCTCATCGCGTATTCCAGGTAGGCGCGCTCGGCGTAGGTGTCGAGAGGCAGGTGGTCGGCGGCCTCGTCGGCTACCGGCGCCGGCGGTGCCGGCGGGACGGTGCCGGCCGGTTCGAACAGATCGTTCATCGCAATGCGGTCAGGAAGTTCATCTCGTCGCGGATTCTATCGGTTACGACCCGGTCCGTCGCGCCCGCAGGTCATGGACCGGGTACGCGGACCGGGATCCGGCGACTATCATGGCGGATTCTTCCGCCTTGGCACGAAAGCACGATCATGCAGACTGACTGGACCGTTCTGACTTTTCCGCAACTCGGCGTCGACAACCTGTACGACCTGCTGCAATTGCGCGACCAGGTATTCGTCGTCGAACAGGCGTCGATCTACGGCGACCTCGACGGCCTCGACCGCCCGGCGCTGCACCTGCTCGGTCGCGATGGCAGCGGCGCGCTGGTGGCCTATGCACGCCTGTTGCCGCCCGGCAGCAAGCGCGACGGCGAAGTCGCCATCGGTCGCGTGGTCATCGCCCCGGCCGGCCGGGGCCAGGGACTGGGCAAACAGCTGATGCAGCTTGCACTCGACACTGCTGCCCGCCACTTTCCGGGCACGCCGCTGTGGCTGTCGGCACAGGTCGACAAGATCGGCCTGTACCGCCAGTTCGGTTTCGTCGACCAGGGCGACGCCTATGACGACGGCGGCATCCTGCACCGGGACATGTGCCGTCCGGCCTGACTTACAGCGACGGGTCGCGGTTGGCGACCTCGATCAGGTTGTTGTCCGGATCGCGGAAGTACACCGACAGCAGCATGCCGGTCGCCCCGGTCCGATGGACCGGGCCTTCCACCACCGTCACGCCGCAGGCGTCGAGATGGGCGATGACATCGTGGATCGGCACCGAGGTCAGGAAACACAAATCGGCCGAGCCCGGCAGCGGATGGTCCGCCTTGGGTTCGAATTCGTGCCCGTGCAGGTGCAGGTCGATTTTCTGCGTGCCGAAACTGAGCCCCTTGCGCCGCTCGGCGAAGGTAACGATGTCCATGCCCAGTACGATCGAATAGAAACGGCAGGTCTGCTCGATATCGGCGACGGTGAGAACCACATGGTCCAGTTGGTCCAGCTTCATGATGCGGCTCCTTGCCAGTTGCCCGGAGGTCCGGAGAAAGGCTGATATGCCATCATTCTGCCTTGCCGGCGACAAACGCACACCCCCCTTGATCACAGACAACGCCTGACGGCGCCGGCAATGGCACGCGAGCGTCGTTTCAGCGCGTATCACCCCGGCCCGGCAACGCCCGGCGTGGTAATCTCCTTGTCCAACTGCGTTCTGCTTCCCACCCCGACATCATGACTGCCGTGCACACTCTGTACCTCGCCAGCGCCAGCCCGCGACGAAAGAAAATCCTCAATCAGCTCGGCCTGATGACGGCGCGCATTCGCGCCGACATCGACGAGTCGCGCCATTACGGCGAAAGCCCGCGCGAGTACGTGGTGAGGCTGGCGCGGGAAAAGGCCGCAGCAGGCTGGGCGGTGGTCGAGGCCGAGGGCCTGCCGGCACGGCCGCTGCTGGCGGCGGACACCACGGTGGCGCTCGGCGACGAGATCTTCGGCAAGCCGGCCGATGCCGACGAGGCGCGCAGGATGCTGCGCCGCCTGTCGGGCACGGTGCACGAGGTGTTCACCTCGGTGGCGGTGCGGCTGGGCGGCCGGGTCGAGGTCGCCACCTCGGTCAGCAAGGTCACGTTCTCGGTGCTGAGCGAGCGGCAGATCGACGCCTACGTCGCCAGCGGCGAGCCGATGGACAAGGCCGGCGCCTACGGCATCCAGGGTCGGGCCGGACTGTTCGTCGCCTATCTGGAAGGCAGCTATTCCGGGGTGATGGGGCTGCCGGTCCATGAAACCGGACGTCTGCTGGCCACCTTCGGTATCGACGTGCTGGCGGCCTGAACGCACCGCTCCCTTATTTCCAGCGACCGCCCGCATCCGGCGGACGCAGCTGATTGCCATTGCCGGAGGCCGACATGTCGTTGAAAGACCACCCCACTTCACAGCCGATTCCGCTGCCGACGCGCGACAGCATGCGACTGGCGGAAAAGATCCTGGTCAACATCACCCCGCAGGAAACCCGCGTGGCGGTGCTGGAAGACAATGTGGTGCAGGAACTGCACATCGAGCGCGAGGCCAGCCGCGGCATCGTCGGCAATATCTATCTCGGCCGCGTCAAGCGCGTGCTGCCCGGCATGCAGTCGGCCTTTATCGAGATCGGTCTGGAACGCGCGGCGTTCCTGCATATCGCCGACATTCTCGAGCAGCGCCAGCACCCGAGCGAACCGCAGCGCATCGAAAAGATGCTGTTTGAAGGCCAGACCGTGCTGGTGCAGGTGATCAAGGACCCGATCGGCAGCAAGGGCGCGCGTCTCAGCACCCAGGTCAGCCTGGCCGGACGTTTCCTGGTCCACCTGCCGCAGGAAGAACATATCGGCGTTTCGCAGAAGATCGAAGCCGAAACCGACCGGACCAGCCTGAAAACCCGGCTGGAATCGCTGCTGCCGGAAGGCTCGCCGCGCGGCTACATCATCCGCACCAGCGCGGAAACCGCCAGCGACGACGAACTGGCGGCCGATATCGGCTACCTGAGCAAGCTGTGGACCGACATCCGCGCCCGGGCCGAAACGCAGCCGGCGCAGTCGCTGCTGTACCAGGACCTGCCGCTATCGCTGCGCGTGCTGCGCGACATGGTCAGCGAAGCCACCGAGAAGGTCGTTGTCGACTCGACGGAAAACCATGGCCGCATGGTCGAGTTCGCCGCCCAGTACGTGTCGCAGTCGCTGCGCAAGATCGAGCGCTATGCCGGAGAGCGACCGCTGTTCGAGCTGCACGGCATCGAAAGCGAGATCGACAAGTCGCTGTCGCGGCGGGTGAACCTGAAGTTCGGCGGCTACCTGATCATCGACCAGACCGAGGCGATGACCACCATCGACGTCAACACCGGCGGCTTCGTCGGGGTAAAGAGCTTTGACGACACCATCTTCAAGACCAATCTGGAAGCCACCCACGCCATCGCCCGGCAACTGCGGCTGCGCAATCTGGGCGGCATCATCATCGTCGACTTTATCGACATGGACAGCGAGCAGCACCGGGAAGCGGTGCTGACCGAACTGGCGCGTGCGCTGGCGCGCGACCGCACCCGGGTCACGCTGAACGGCTTCACCAGCCTCGGGCTGGTCGAAATCACCCGCAAGCGCACGCGGGAAAGCCTTGCCCACGTGCTGTGCGAATCCTGCCCGACCTGCCAGGGCCGGGGCGAGATCAAGACCGCGCAGACGGTGTGCTATGAAATCCTGCGCGAGGTGGTGCGGGAAAACCGCCAGTTCTCGGCCCGCGGCTTCCGCATTCTCGCCGCCCAGCCGGTCATCGACCTGTTCCTCGACGAGGAGTCGCAAAGCCTCGCCATGCTGGCCGATTTCGTCGGCAAGCCGGTCACGCTGCAGGTGGAAACCGAGTATCCTCAGGAACAATTCGACGTGGTCCTGATGTCGAACTGAGCGTCGGCGCGGCGCGAATGGCGCCGTCCGGCGAAAATTTCACGTTTCCTTGCGCCAGATTCTTGCCGGCATGCCGCGATCTCAGCACAATCGCGCCTTCGCGACCCGGATCGCTCGCAGATTGTGCCAACCAGTATGTCTACCCCCTCTACTCAGCGCGACGGTTTCACGTCTTCGTTCGGCGTGCTGGCCGCGACCCTCGGCTCGGCCGTCGGTCTCGGCAATATCTGGAAATTTCCCTACCTGACCGGTGCCAATGGCGGCGCCAGCTTCCTGGTCGTCTACCTGCTGGCGACATTGCTGGTCGGCCTGCCGGTGATGATCGTCGAAATCATGCTCGGCCGGCGCGCCAAGGCCAATGCCGTGACCACGCTGGAACGCCTCGCGCCGCGCGGACAGCCGTGGTGGCTGATCGGGGCGATGGGCGGGCTTGCTGCCTTCCTGATCCTGGCTTTCTATTCCGAAGTGGCCGGCTGGGTGTTCGCCTACGTATTCAAGTCGGCGGCCGGCCATGTGCTGACGACCGACCCGGCCGTGGCCGGCGCCGCGTTCGAGCACATGATCAACAGCCCGTTCGAGGCGCTGCTGTGGCAATGGGCGGTGCTGGTGTTTATCGGTGCCATCATCCTGATGGGCGTGTCCAAGGGCATCGAAGCCGTCACCAAACGGCTGATGCCGGTGCTGTTCCTGCTGCTGATCGCCATCGGCATCCGCAGCATGACGCTGCCGGGCGCGATGGCCGGTCTGCACTTCCTGTTCGCGCCGGACTTCTCCAAGATCACCACCGCCACCGTGCTGACCGCACTGGGGCTGGCGTTCTTCAAGCTGTCGATCGGCATGGGCACGATGATGACCTACGGCAGCTATTTCCGTGACGACCAGAATATCCCGGCCACCGCGACCCGGGTCATGCTGGCCGACCTGACCGTCTCGATCCTCGCCGGCATCGCCATCTTCCCGGCCGTGTTCGCGCTGGGCTTCAAGCCGGAAGCCGGCCCGTCGCTGCTGTTCATCACCATCCCGGCCGTGTTCGCCAACATGCCGGGTGGCAGCGTGTTCCTGGTGGTGTTCTTCGTGCTGACCGCGATCGCCTCGACCGGGGCGATGCTGTCGCTGCTGGAAGTCCCGGTCGCCGTGCTGAGCGAGAAGTTCGGCTGGTCGCGCATCCGTGCCGTGGTGGTCAGCGTGCTGCTGCTGGCGGCGCTGGGCTCGACCGCCGCGCTGTCACACAGCCTGCTGGCCGACGTGAAGCCGTTCGGCATGACCTTCTTCGACCTGTACGACTTCCTCAGCTCGAACATCATGCTGCCGCTGGGCGGCATCGGCCTGGCGATCTTCGTCGGCTGGGTGCTCGGCAAGAACCAGACCATCGACGCGCTGTCGAACGGCGGCGTGCTGGCCAATGCCGGCGTGGTCAGGGTGGTGGTATTCCTGCTGCGCTGGGTGTCGCCGGTGCTGATCGCCCTGGTGATGCTGAAAGGGCTGAAGGACTTCTGACCGTCAGCCTTCCTCGGCGGCGAAGGCGAGGATCTGGTCCAGGTAGTCGCCGAACTGCGGGAAACTGTGGTCGCCGCCGTCCAGCAGGGTCTGGCGGCAACCGGCGAAGCGCTCGACGCCATCACGGTAGTCGAGCACTTCGTCGCCGGTGCATGTCAGCAGCCAGTAGCGCGACGGCGTGACCCGTGCAGGCTCCGCCTGGCGCAGGATGTCGAAGTACTCGCGCCGCACCACGACCTGCTCGCCGGTGTGATGGTGGGTGTGGATGCCGACATATTCATCCGCATGCCGGTACGGATAGGCGGCCGGATTGACCAGCACCGCGCGCGCATTCCACTTCTCCGCCATGATCTGGGCCAGATAGCCGCCCAGGCTCGACCCGACCATGATGAACGGCTCGAACTCGAAGTCGATAATCTCCGCTTCGATGGCCAGCATGGCCGCCAGCGGTTCGGACGGCAGCAGCGGGGCGTGGAACAGGTGACCGAGTCCACGGTCAGCCATGTGCCCGGCCAGCATCATCGCCTTTTCGGACGCGGGGCTGGACAGGAAGCCGTGCAGGTAGAGGATGTGGGTATTCATGCTGTAAAGCATACACAAGCGGCGAGGCGACGGCATGCGGAAAACGGCTCCCACCCCGGACGCCTGCATCAGCTTTTTTCTGCGCTTTCATTTCCCGCTGGCGAGCTTGCAAGCTTCCTCGTTTGCCTTTGCTTCCAGGTCGGCGCATGCCTCTAGCAGCTCGTCAAAAGGCAATGCGTCGCCCAGCATGATCTCGTCAGCAAGCATGGCCGCATAATCCTCGGCAAGAGCGGCCCGGGCGTTTTTTTCGGGGACGATGCTCAGCTTCCCTGTAGCTGCTGCGACATAGTCAATGATCTGGCCGCTGGCATCTTTTTCAATAAAAAAGTGCGATTTATGGCGGGCAACAGCGATTGCCACCTCATGATCGGCAATGGCTGCCGTGAAATGGGAACTTCGCGCAATCGCAGCCAGATCGTGCCAATGCCGGGCATACCGTCCGCCTCGAATACGCCCTTGTGCGCAGAACACATGCGCTGCGGTCGCCTTTTCCCAGAAGGTCCGGCTGACACTCATCACCTGCGGGAAAGCGACCGGAAAGGTGAGATCCGGCAGGCATTCGGCCATATCGCAGGTAACGTGATGTATCTGGTGGGGTTCTCCGGTAGCACGACCGCCGAACTCCAGCGTGACGACCGGCGCCACATAGCCCGTACCCTGCGTCAAGGCAGGATAGCGCAGCAGCAGTTTGTCATTATCCTGGCCGCCGGGCTCGATCTGCACGTCAAGGTGATCACGCTCACGTGCTTGCTGAAGGACGGGCAATATGTCTTTTGTGATCCAGCAGGGCAGGCGATCCCGGACGGCCCTGGTCCATTTGTCGGCCTGGCTGCGGCTGGCCGGCAGTTCTCCATGGTGAGCAAGCAGATCCGGGATCAGCTTTCGGATGTCGCAGGTAAGGTCGATGTCTTCCGAGAAGCGGTCGATAATCCTGTAGACCTTGGAGAGCGAAGTACCGCCCTTGAAGGTCAGGTCACTTGCTGAGGGCGAGTCGAAGAGAGCGCATAGCGCCCAGACCACCCAGATGTCCTTTTCCAGCAGGTGAGCCGGGCGGCCTGATCGGGCGCGGGCATGTTCCAGCGCTTCACGCCGGTCTTCCTGGCTGAGGCTGAAAAAGTGTTCAGCCACGCATTGCCTCCTGGCCGATGGCCGCCGCCATCCAGCCCGGCAAGGTTGCCCGTGCCGTGGTCAGGGCATGCCACTCGGTACTGGAAAGTGTGCGATGCAGTAAAGCCAGGGACTCACTGGCATGCGTTTGCCCCATCCATGCCAGGGCACGCACCGCTGCGCCCGCCGGGCGTGCGCCCAGGGCCAGCATCCAGTGCGGAGCATGCTTGACCAGCACTTCCGAGCGACCAAGCACCAGTTTGCGCGTCCGGCCGGACGTCAGGTAAACCTCCCGGACAGGCACCTGTTGTGTCAGCCCCAGCGCATTGGCAGCACTGGCGCCATGCGGCACGACGATCTCGCCACTTTGCGTGGCCAGGGCCAGAACGATCTTTTCAGGAGCAGGTGCACGCACGCCGAACCGGCTGGATACAGGAGCAACGTAGGCACCACGGGCCACGCGCAGCAGCCGGCCGGCCCTTGCCAGCCGGGAAAACGCCTGGTCAATGGCGGCCCGGCTGCCCAGGTGCAGGAATGCCTTTGGCGACAGGACGCCCCCCTCGGGGAGAGAGCGGGCTTGTTGCATGATGGTTTCGGGCAACGTATTCACAGGGCACCTCATTTGTCAGAAACAGTACTCCAGTTTCTGACATCATGAAAGCAATAACGTGCCCCGTGCACAGCGGTCTGGCGGCCCTGGATGGCAAGGTACGCCTGTTCTGGATAACCGGGCAATCCGGCACGGGCCTGCACGAAGCACAGGCCCGCCAGGAAGAGGGCCTCAGCCCAGCTTGTGATTCATCTCCAGCGCCGGCATGTCCTCGGCCGACTGGCCGACGATGCGGGCCGGCACGCCGGCCACGGTCACGTGTGGCGGCACGTCATCCAGCACCACGCTGCCGGCACCGACCTTCACGCCTTCGCCGATGCGGATATTGCCAAGCACCTTGGCCCCAGCGCCAAGCAGCACGCCGGCACCGATCTTCGGGTGGCGGTCACCGCACTCCTTGCCGGTCCCGCCGAGCGTCACGCCCTGCAGGATCGACACATTGTCGCCAACCACCGCCGTCTCGCCGGCGACAAAGCCGGTCGCGTGGTCGAGCAGGATGCCACGGCCGAAACGGGCGGCCGGATGGATGTCGACCCCCATGCTTTCCGAGACCCGGTTCTGCAGGAACAGCGCCAGCGACACGCGGCCGGCATTCCACAGCCAGTGCGTGACCCGGTAGCTCTGCAATGCGTGATAGCCCTTGAAGTACAGCAGCGGCGTCGAGTACGCGTCGCAGGCCGGGTCGCGGTCAAAGCAGGCGGTCAGGTCGGCCCGGGCGGCATCGGCCAGATGCGGGTCGGCATCGAAGCCTTCGCACAGCAGCTCGTACAGTGCCCGGCCGTCCATGACATTGCACGCCAGCTTGCTCGACAGGTGGAAGGCCAGCATGTCCTCGAAACACGCGTGCCGCAGCACGGTCATGTGCAGGAAACTGGCCAGCAACGGTTCTTGTCTGGCCGCGCGTTCGACCTCGTCGCGGATGGATTGCCAGAGCGGGTCGGGCTGAAAACTCACTACTATCTCCGAAAAAACCGGCCGGGCCGGCGGGGGCAGAGGGTTCGGAACCCCCGTCAACGCCACAGACGAGCGTGAACGGGGTCTCCCCCAGCGTGGGGGCAAAAGGGACAGGATTCAATCGGCTGTGGTTCAGGGCACCAGAATGGTCGAACCGGTGGTCAGTCGCGCTTCCAGGTCCGCGTGCGCCTGCGCCGCGTCCTTCAGCGCATAGCGCTGACCGGGCTGGACCCGGACCTGGCCGGACAGCAGCACGTCGAACAGGTCGGCGGCGGTTTCCAGCAGTTCGGCGCGGGTGGCAGTGTAATGGCCGAGCGTCGGCCGGGTCAGGTACAGCGAGCCCTTCTGCGACAGCAGCAATGGGCTGAACGGCGGCACCGCACCGGACGCATTGCCGAAGCTGACCAGCATCCCGCGCAGCGCCAGACTGTCGATCGAGCCGGCGAAGGTGTCCTTGCCGACCGAGTCGAACACCACCGGCACCCCGTGGCCGCCAGTGATGTCGCGCACCCGCTCGGCGAAGTTTTCGCGCCGGTAATTGATGACGTGGCCGGCGCCGAGCGCGCGGGCGATGTCGGCCTTGGCGTCCGAACCGACGGTGCCGATCACGGTCGCGCCGAGCGCCTTCGCCCACTGCACCGCGATCTGGCCGACGCCGCCGGCGGCGGCATGCCACAGCAGCGTGTCGCCAGGCCGGACCGGCCGGGTGCACTTCAGCAGGTAACGGGCGGTCATGCCGGCCAGCATGCTGGCGGCGGCGATCTCGTCGCTGATGCCGTCCGGCAGCGGGACCAGCTTGTCGGCGGCAAGGTTGCGCCGCTCGCTGTAGGCGCCGAGCGGCCCGCCGACATAGCCGACGCGGTCGCCGATGGCGATACCGTCGACGCCGGGGCCGATCGCCTCGACCACCCCGGCAGCCTCGGTGCCGAGACCGGACGGCAGCGGGGCCGGGTACAGCCCGCTGCGGATATAGGTATCAATGAAATTGACCCCGATGGCAGTGTGCCGGACGGTGACTTCGCCTGCGCCCGGCGCGGGCACGTCGACGGTTTCCCAGCGCAGCACGTCGGCGCCGCCCACGGTGTGGAAGCGGATGGCATGACTCATCGGGCACTCCGAATCAATAGGGTTGACCTGTCGATTGTAGCGCCTGACAAATTTCATGTCGTGCGGCCGCACGCGCCGGCGGCCGGTTTTCTTCGCCACCGGGCACGCCCTGTACTGAAGCGGGCGATCAGCGCAGGAGGGCTGAACATGTCCGAAACGACCGTTGTCATCCACGTCGATGCCGAGAAGCAGACAATCCCCGCGCTGCGCTGTTGCTGGACAGTTTGATCGCCGAGACCACCCGCCGAAGGAACGCGGGAATTTGTCATTCATCCAGGCTGCATACTGATTTATGGCGTCGTTGATGCCCAAATACGGGTATTGCGCATCCTGCATACGGCCAGGCGATGGCCTTCTCCTTGACTCACCCCCACCGATACGATGCCCCGACATGCCGCGCCGGCAGCCGGTCGCCGTCACCGAACAGCTTGTGGCGCAGGCTGCCTTCGGCATACGCGGTCTTGAAGCGGCCGCGCTGCTGCAGTTCGGGGATTACCAGTTCGATAAAGTCCTCGTAGCTTTCCGGCGTCACCGTCCGCGTCAGGTTGATGCCGTCGATACCGGTTTCCTCCAGCCAGGATTCCAGTTCGTCGGCCACGCTGGCCGCATCGCCGACCAGGGTCGGATAACGGCTGCCGAGGCGGAAGCGTTCCAGCAGCTTGCGTCTGGTCAGCGCGCTGGCCTGCGCGGTCTGCGCAGCCGACTCGATGGCGTTGCTGTTGCCGTAGTCGATCGGATCGTCGAGCCCGTAGCGGGCGAAGTCGACCCCGGTGCTGCTGGCGAAGTGGGCCAGCCCGGCCTCGGCGCTGGCGTACTGCCAGTACTCGTCGAATTTCTGCTGTGCCTCGTGCGCGGTCCTGCCGACCACCACCGACACCCCGATGAAGATTTTCAGGTCCTCGGCACGGCGGCCGGCACGGACGGCCTGCGCGCGCAGGCTGTCGACCAGCTTGCGCGTCTCCGCCTTGTCGGTCGCGGCGATAAAGATGCCTTCGGCGTGACGGGCGGAGAAGCGCTGGCCGCGGTCGGACGCGCCGGCCTGGAACAGTACCGGCGTGCGTTGCCGCGACGGTTCGGACAGGTGATAGCCATCGAGCCGGTAGAACGGTCCCTCGTGCCGGACGCGATGCACCCGGGCCGGATCGGCATAGATCCGCGCCGCCTTGTCGCGGCGTACCGCGCCGTCCTCCCAGCTGCCCTCCCACAGCTTGTACAGCAGTTCGAGGTAGTCGTCGGCACGCTCGTAGCGCTGGTCGTGTGCATCCATGGCCGGCAGGCCCATCGCCCGTGCGCCGCTGTCCAGATAACCGGTGACGATATTCCAGCCGGCGCGGCCGCCGGTCAGGTGGTCGAGCGTGGACATGCGGCGGGCGAACAGATACGGCGGTTCGTAGCTCAGGTTGGCGGTCACGCCAAAACCCAGGTGCTGCGTCACGGCGGCCATCGCCGGCACCAGCAGCAGCGGATCGTTGACCGGCAGCTGGATCGATTCCTTCAGCGTCAGGTCGACCGACTGCTGGTACACGTCGTAGACACCGATGATGTCGGCGATAAACAGGCCGTCAAACAGCCCGCGCTCCAGCGTGGCCGCCAGCCGGGTCCAGTAGCCCAGCGTATTGAAATCGACCGAGTCATCGCGCGGATGCGTCCACAGCCCGTGATTGATATGCCCCACGCAGTTCATGTTGAACGCGTTGATCAGCAACTGTTTCTTGCTCATTACAGGGCTCCGTGACGCGGCGGACGCGCGCCGTTCAGGTGGAAGTTGCCGACGGCGTGGAATTTCCAGCGCACCGGATCGTGCAGCGTGTGGGTGCGGGCGTTGCGCCAGAAGCGGTCGTAGTTGTGCTCGCCGAAAGTCGCCGCGGTGCCGGACAGCTCGAACAGGCGGTTGCCGGCCTTCAGCGCAATTTCGGTGCTGAGCACGCGCGCCTCGGCCACCGCCACCGACGCTTCGGCCACGCTGTCGTCGCTGGCCTGCGCCTGGGCCGCATCGACGAAGCGGCCGCCGCGCCGCAGCAGTGCCTCGGCCGCATGCAGGCGCACGGCCAGGTCGCCGACCTGGACGATGGCCAGCGGATCGTCACTGGCACGATCGACACCGGCGTCGATCCATGGCCGGGCGCGGGTGCGGACAAAGTCCAGCGTCGCCGCCCATGCGCCGCGCGCCGTGCCGGTATCGATGGCGGCATGCAGCAACTGGGCGAACGGCCCGATCGGCGTCGGCCGGGTGAACGATGCCGAGAACGGCACCACCCAGTCGGCCTCGACCCGCACCTGCTCGAAAGCCACCGAACCGCTGCCGGTCACGCGCTGGCCGATACCGTCCCAGTCGTCGACGATGGACACGCCATCCGCCTCGCGCGGCACGAAGGCCAGGTACTGGGTATCGTCGTCGGCGACCACCAGGGTCGGAATCCAGTGCGCGTACAGCGCCCCGGTGCAATAGAACTTCCGTCCGTCGACGCGGAAACCGTCACCGTCGGCGATCAGCCGGGTGCGGCGGCGGAAATCCTTGTGGCCGATTTCGGCCAGCGCATTGCCGAAGCGGTAGCCGGCCAGCGCCTGCTGGTAGAAAAAGCGCTTCTGCGCCTCACTGCCGCCGACGCGCAGCACTTCCAGCGCGTAGTAATGGTTCTGCGGAATCTGCGCCAGCGAGCCGTCGGCGGCAGACAGGGTGGCCACTACCTCGGCCAGCGTCACGCTGGAGACACCGGCGCCGCCGTATTCGCGCGGCACGGTAATGCCCCACAACCCGCTGCGGGAAAAGCGTTCGAGTTCATTCCACGGCAGCAGCCGGTCACGGTCGCGATCGGATGCGCCGACGGCGAAAACGCTGGCCAGTTCGATGGCGACCGCCACCGCCTCGGCATCGTCGCGAATCCGTTGCGCGGGTGTCAGCGGGGCCGGAGCCGGCTGCAGCGGCGTCTGGAGGGATGCAGTGTGTGTCATGTCGTGAGCCCTCGCCTTAGTTCCATTGATGACGGGCAGGCAGTGCCCGGTTCAGGTAGTAATTGCCGACCAGGTGGTATTTCCAGCGCACCGGGTCGTGCAGCGTGTGAGTGCGGGCGTTGCGCCAGTGCCGGTCGAGGTTGTGCGTGCTGCGCGACGCGGCCGAGCCGGCCAGCTCGAACAGCTTTTCACTGGCGGCCAGCGCGATTTCGGTGGTCAGGATCTTGGCTTCGGCCACAGCGACCGAGGCGCGGGCGCTGCTGTCGGCCGTCACCGGGCCGGCCGCGATCCGGTCCAGGGTTTCGCCGGCATCGGCCAGCAGCGCCTCGGCCGCATGCAGGTCGATGGTCAGCCGGCCGACGTCATGAATCAGGTGCGGGTCGTCGCTGGCGCGCGCCACACTGGCATCCACCCACGGCCGCGAATGCTCGCGCACGAAGGTCTTGGCATCCTCCAGCGCCGCATGGGCAATGCCGGCGTCGATGGCGGCCTGGATCAGTTGCGACACCGGCCCGGTCAGGCCCGGCCGGTCGGCCAGCTGCCAGGCCGGCAGCACCAGCTCGTCGTCGATGGCCACGCCATCGAACACCACGGTGCCACTGGCGGTGGTGCGCTGGCCGAAGGCCGACCAGTCGTCGATCACGCTGACGCCGGCGCGTTCGCGCGGCACCAGCACCAGAATCGGCCGGTCGTCGTCGTCCAGCGCCCGGGTCGGAATCCAGTGCGCGAACAGGGCGCCGGTCGAGTAGGCACGCGTGCCGCTGAGCCGCAAACCGAGCGGGGTCCGGCTCAGGCGCGTGGTCTGGACCGCGATGGTCCGGGTGCCACGCTCCGGACCGGCATTGCCGAGCCGCTTGCCGGCCAGCACGTCGGCGTAGATCCGCCGCTTCTGCGCGTCGCTGGCCAGCTCGGCCACCACGGCGAGTACGCCGAACTGGTTCTGCGGGATCTGGCCCAGTGCCGGATCGGCGGCGCACAGGATGCGGAACACCTCGGCCAGCGTCACATGCGACACCGCCGCCCCGCCGTATTCGCGCGGCACGGTGATGCCGCCCAGCCCGCTGGCCGAGTAGCGGTCGAGTTCCTCCCACGGCAGCCGGCGGTGACGGTCGCGGTCGGAAGCGCCATCGGCGAAGACGGCGGCCAGCGCACGGGCGACCTCGATCGCCTCGGCATCGCTGGTGATGCGGTGAACGCCGGCGGGGTCCGGCACGGTCGGCAGTCGGGTCGAGACGACGCCGGGAACGGGGGGATGAAGCGGTACGGACATGGGAGTTCCTCGGGCGCCACCGTGACGGCGGCGCAGGATGTCAGGGAAGGAAAGAAGTCGTTACAGCCGATGATTCAGCCGCCGGGCCCAGAAATCGCCGCTGGCCTGGACCAGGCAGACCAGGGCGACCAGACCGGCCAGCACCGAGAACATCACCTCGCTGTCGAAGCGCTGGTAGCCGTAGCGGATGGCCAGATCGCCGAGTCCGCCGGCGCCGACCGCACCAGCCATGGCCGATGAGCCGATCATCGCCACCAGCGTGATGGTCAGGCCGCTGACGATGCCGGGCAGGGCCTCCGGCAGCAGCACATGGCGGATCACGTGCAGGCGCTTGCCACCCATCGCCTGCACGGCCTCGATCAGGCCGCGGTCGACCTCGCGCAGACTGACTTCGGCAATGCGGGCGAAGAACGGAATGCCGGCCACCGACAGCGGCACCGCCGCCGCCCACACGCCAATGGTGGTGCCAACCAGCAATCGGGTGAACGGCAGCAGCACCACCAGCAAGATGATGAACGGAATGGAACGGAACACATTGACCACGGTGCCGATCACCCGGTTCAGCCCCCGGGACGGGTACAGGTCGCCGGGGCCGGTGGTCACCAGCACCAGTGCCAGTACGATGCCGAGCACACCGGACACCAGTGCCGACACCCCGACCATCTGCAGGGTCTGCCAGAAAGCTTCCAGATAGAGTTCAAGCATGATTCAGGTATCCGAGAACGCGCACGCGCTCCGCGCCGAGCCCGAGGCTCGCGGCCAGTGCCGACGCCGGTGAGGACAGGCCGGCCGGGTCCAGCGCCAGCACCAGCCGGCCCAGTGGCCGGCCCTGGATGCGTTCGATCCCGCCGTGCAGCAGCCGAACCCGCCGGCCGAGGGCGGCGGCGACGCGAGCCAGGTCAGGATCGTCGCCGCTGGCGCCATCCAGCCGGACATCGAGCAGCAGATCGTCATCGACGGCGGACGGCGTGGCAGTGATGCGATCGCGCAGGTCATCCGGCAGGTCGTGCGCCAGCGGGCGCAGCAGGGCGTCGGTGGCCTCCGCCTGCGGCGCGCCGAAGACGCGCCACACAGGCCCCAGCTCGACCACCCGGCCTTTTTCCAGCACCGCGACCCGGTCGCACACCTCGCGGATGACTTCCATTTCGTGGGTGATCAGCACCACGGTCAGCCCGAGCCGGCGGTTGATGTCGCGCAGCAGGGCCAGGATCGAGTGGGTGGTTTCCGGATCAAGCGCCGAGGTCGCCTCGTCGCACAGCAGGATGTCCGGGTCGTGGACCAGCGCGCGGGCAATGCCGACCCGCTGTTTCTGCCCGCCGGACAGCGTGGCCGGGTAGGCATCGCGCCTGGCGCTGAGGCCGACCAGTTCCAGCAGGCTGTCGACCCGCGCCGCGATATCGCGCTTCGGCACGCCGGCGATACGCAGCGGCAGGCCGATGTTCTCGGCCACTGTGCCGGACGACAGCAGATTGAAATGCTGGAAGATCATGCCGATGCGCCGACGTGCCTGCGCCAGTGCATCCTCGCCCAGCGTGGCCAGGTCGACGCCATTGACCAGCACCCGGCCGGACGTCGGCCGTTCCAGCTGGTTGATGGTCCGCACCAGCGTCGACTTGCCGGCACCGCTGCGGCCGATGATGCCGAAGATTTCGCCGGCATGAATGGTGAAGTCGATATCGTGCAGCGCGTCGACCGCACCGGCCGGCGTATCGAAGCGGCGGCCGACATGCTCGAACGCCACCCGTGCCGTCGAGGCGGCTTCGGCCTGTGCCGGCTGCAGCAGCGCATGCAGGTCCGGCGGCAGATCGGTCAGCGAAGTCATGACGTCTCCCTTACCAGGCCGGTACGTACAGCTTGCCGAACACCTGATCCAGCGACGCGCGCACGGCCTTCGAGTGCTGGTAGATGTCGATGAACTTGCGGATGCGCGGGTTGTTCGCATCCTTCGGCTGCACCACGAACTGCAGTGCGTACAGCTTGTTGTCGATGCCGTCGAACAGCAGTGCATTGTCCGGATTGCGGCCGGCAAGCTTCAGGAAGATCGGGTAGCCCTGGGCCAGGTCGACATCGTCGAGCGAGCGTGCCAGCTGGGTCGCTTCCAGCGCGATGATTTTCAGCTTCTTCGGATTGCTGACGATGTCCTGCACGCTGGCGTTGTAGCTGACGCCGGGCTTCAGCCGGATCAGGCCGGACTTCTGCAGCATCAGCAGCCCGCGGCCGCCGTTGACCGGGTCGCTGGCAATCGCCACCGTGCCGCCGGTCGGGATCTGGCTGAACGATTTGTACTTGTTCGAGTACAGCCCGATCTGGGTCAGCGTGCCCGGGGCGATGGCGACCAGCCGGTAGCCGCCCTGTTTCTTCGCGTTTTCCAGGAACGGGATGTGCTGGAAATAGTTGACGTCGATATCACCGTTGGCGAGTGCGGCATTCGGGGTATTCCAGTCGTTGAACTCGACCAGTTCGACCTCCAGCCCCTGTGCTTTGGCCTCGCGCGCCGCAATCCGCAGCGATTCGACCTGCGGCGTCGGCGTCACGCCGAGCCGGATCGGCGCGTCTTTCGCCTGTCCCGCCAGTGGCAGCATCAGGGTCAGCGCCAGTACGGCGCCCAGCCACGTCCGCGTCGGCGCGGCCCGGTTTCCTGCAGTTCTGCTGTTCATGTAGCGACTCCCGCAAAGGCCTGTTCAGGGCCTGGCATCAGGTTGCCCGCCGGGTTTTCCGCCGGGTTCGCTATCGATGAAAGCAAGTTTTTTTATGTTTTTAAATACTGTTAGTCGGCTTGTTAATTTCTTTTGGTTATAAAAATACCGATGCAAATCGTTATATCGATAAAAGACCGTCGTCCTGAGCGCGCGCGGCGTGCATGGTAGACTCGCCAACCCAGTCTCCGTTGCCGTCAGCCGCCCCGCCATGCCCGATAGATCCGCCCGCCTGTCCGCCCTGCTTGCCGAACGCATCCTGATTCTCGACGGCGGCATGGGCACCATGATCCAGCGCCACCAGCTGGAGGAAGCCGACTATCGTGGCGAGCGCTTTGCCGACTGGCCCAGCGACGTAAAAGGCAACAACGACCTGCTGGTGCTGACGCGCCCGGACGTGATCGGCGGCATTCACCAGGCCTATCTCGATGCCGGCGCCGACATTATCGAGACCAACACTTTCAATGCGACGTCGATCGCCATGGCCGATTACGGCATGGAAGCGCTGGTCCACGAGATGAACCGCAGTGCGGCAGTGCTGGTACGCGGGCTGTGCGATGCCGAAACGGCACGCAATCCGGCCAGACCGCGCTTTGTCGCCGGCGTGCTCGGCCCGACCAACCGCACCTGCAGCATCAGCCCGGACGTCAACGATCCCGGCTACCGCAATGTGAGTTTCGACGAGCTGGTGGTGGCCTACACCGAGGCCATCGATGGCCTGGTAGCCGGCGGCGCCGACCTGCTGCTGGTCGAAACCATCTTCGATACGCTGAATGCCAAGGCGGCGGTGTTCGCCATCCGCCGCTATTTCGACGCCCGCCCGACGCTCGAACGGCTGCCGGTAATGATCTCCGGCACCATTACCGACCAGAGCGGCCGCACACTGACCGGCCAGACCACCGAGGCGTTCTACAACAGCCTGCGCCACGCCAGCCCGCTGAGCATGGGCCTGAACTGTGCGCTGGGCCCGGACCTGCTGCGGCCGTATGTCGAGGAGCTGTCGCGGATCAACGAAAGCTTCGTGTCGGTCCATGCGAACGCCGGTCTGCCGAATGCATTCGGCGGCTACGATCTGGAACCGTCCGACATGGCGACGTCGGTGCGCGAATGGGCCGAGTCCGGGCTGATCAATATCGTCGGCGGCTGTTGCGGCACCACCCCTGACCACATTGCCGCCATGGCGCGCGCGGTCGACGGCCTGCCGCCGCGGCAGCGGCCCGTCATCGAGCCGAAATGCCGGCTGTCCGGTCTGGAACCGTTCAATATCGGCGACCGCGACCTGTTCGTGAACGTGGGCGAACGCACCAACGTCACCGGCTCCAGGGCCTTTGCCCGGCTGATCCTGGCCGGTGACTACCCGACGGCGCTCGATGTGGCGCGCCAGCAGGTAGCAAACGGCGCCCAGGTCATCGACATCAATATGGACGAGGGCATGCTCGATGCGCATGCCGCCATGGTCCGCTTCCTGAACCTGATCGCCGCCGAGCCGGACATCGCCCGCGTGCCGATCATGATCGACTCGTCGAAGTGGGACGTGATCGAGGCCGGGCTGAAGTGCATCCAGGGCAAGGGCATCGTCAACTCGATCTCGATGAAGGAAGGCCGCGACAAGTTCGTCGAGCAGGCACGCCTGCTGCGCGCCTATGGCGCAGCGGTCATCGTCATGGCCTTCGACGAGAGCGGTCAGGCCGACACCTATGCGCGCAAGGTCGAGATCTGCGCCGAAAGTTACCGCATCCTGGTCGACGAGGTCGGTTTCCCGGCCGAGGACATCATCTTCGACCCGAACGTGTTCGCCGTTGCCACCGGCATCGAGGAACACGCGCGCTACGGTCTCGATTTCATCGAGGCCACCGGCTGGATCAAGCAGAACCTGCCGCATGCCAAGATTTCCGGCGGCGTGTCCAATGTGTCGTTCTCGTTCCGTGGCAACAACAAGGTGCGCGAGGCGATCCACGCCGTGTTCCTGTACCACGCCATCCAGCGCGGCATGACCATGGGCATCGTCAATGCCGGGGCGCTGGAGGTCTACGACGAGGTCGACCCGGCCCTGCGCGAACGCATCGAGGACGTCGTGCTGATGCGCACGCCGAAGGACGGCGGCGACGCGACCGAGCACCTGATCACCCTGGCGGAGAAATTCCGGGGCGACGCGAAGGAAGCCAGGGGCGAGGACCTGAGCTGGCGTGAATGGCCGGTCGCCAAACGACTGGAGCACGCGCTGGTCAAGGGCATCACCACCTTTATTGTCGAGGATACCGAACAGGTCCGGCTGACCTGCGAGCGCCCGATCCATGTGATCGAGGGCCCGCTGATGGACGGCATGAACGTGGTCGGCGACCTGTTCGGCGCCGGCAAGATGTTCCTGCCGCAGGTGGTGAAGTCGGCCCGGGTCATGAAGGCCGCGGTCGCCCACCTCGAACCGTTCATCGAAGAAGAAAAGATCCGCATGGGGCTGGCCGACGCGCCGGCCAAGGGCGTGATCATCATGGCCACGGTCAAGGGCGACGTCCACGATATCGGCAAGAACATCGTCGGCGTGGTCCTGCGCTGCAACAACTATCAGGTCATCGACCTCGGCGTGATGGTGCCGTGCCAGAAGATTCTCGACGCCGCCATCGAACACAGGGCCGACATCATCGGCCTGTCCGGCCTGATTACGCCGTCGCTGGAGGAAATGAGCCACGTCGCCAGGGAAATGCAGCGCCAGGGTTTCAGCCTGCCGCTGCTGATCGGCGGCGCGACCACGTCCAAGGTGCATACGGCGGTGAAGATCGCCCCGCACTACGCGCATCCGGTCATCTACGTCGCCGACGCCAGCCGCGCGGTCGGCGTGTGCTCGAACCTGCTGTCGGACACGCTGTGCGAACCGTTCGTGGCCGAAATCGCCGCCGAATACCAGCGCGCCCGCGACGGCCACGCCAACCGCCGCGAAGGCCGGCTGGCCTCGATCGCCGCCGCGCGCGCCAACGATTACAAGCTCGACCTCGCCCACTACACGCCACCGAAGCCGGCCTGGCTCGGCGTGCGCGAATTCCGCCACTATCCGCTGGCGGAGATCGCCGGCCATATCGACTGGACGCCGTTCTTCCAGAGCTGGGAGCTGGCCGGCCGTTATCCGCGCATTCTCAGTGACGAGATCGTCGGTGAATCGGCGCGCGCGCTGTTCGCCGATGCCCAGGCGATGCTGAAGGAGATCATCGCCGGCGACTGGCTGACCGCCAATGCCGTGATCGGCCTGTTCCCGGCCAACCGCGTCGATCACGATGATATCGCGCTGTATCACCCGGACACGGGCGAACGCCTGCTGACCTGGCACGGACTGCGCCAGCAGATGCCGCGCAACGACGTGAAACCGAACTGGTGCCTGTCCGACTTCGTCGCCGACAAGGCCAGCGGCGTCACCGACTATGTCGGCGCGTTTGCCGTGACCGCCGGCCTGGGCATCGACGAGCACGTGCGCCGTTTCGAGGAAGCCGGCGACGACTACTCGGCCATTCTGCTGAAGGCGCTGGCCGACCGCTTTGCCGAAGCGTTCGCCGAGCTGATGCACGAGCGGGTGCGCCGCGAGTTCTGGGGCTATGCCGCCGACGAACAGTTGAGCAATGAAGCGCTGATCGACGAGCAGTACCGCGGCATCCGCCCGGCGCCAGGCTATCCGGCCTGCCCGGACCATACGGTCAAGACCGCGCTGTTCGACCTGCTCGATGCACGCGCCATCGGCATGGACCTGACCGATGGCTATGCAATGACGCCGGCGGCAGCGGTCAGCGGCTTCTATCTGAGTCATCCGGACAGCCAGTATTTCGGCGTCGGCAAGCTCGGGCGTGATCAGGTGGAAAGTTATGCCGCCCGCCGCGGCGTCACGCTGCAGCAGGCCGAACGCGACCTGGCGCCGAACCTCGGCTACGACCCGGAGTAAGGGACCGGCGGGGCAGCGACGATCACGTTCTTGCTGAAACGCACCGTCTCCGTCCCCTCGTTCCGGTAGCTGTAGTCGATGTCGGAATGAAAGGTCAGCGACTGGCCGGCCGCCAGTCGCCAGACCCGCTCGCCCTGCTGCAGCACCAGCTCGCCATCGGTCACCCAGACCATTTCGTGGCTGCCCGGCGCATCGGCCTCGGCGTCATAGCGATCGCCCGGCGCCACCCGCCAGACCCACAGTTCGACCGTCTGCCCGTTGTGGGTCAGGCTCTCCATCAGGATGCCCTTGCTGTCTGGCAGGGCGCCCTGCCAGACCTGCAGCGGCGCGGCCCGTGGCGGACCCTCGCCGTCCGCCGGCCGCACCAGCTCGGCAAAGCTCAGGCCGAGTGCGGCCGCCAGCCGGTCCAGCGTTGCCAGGCTGACATTGCTGTCGCCGGTCTCGATGCCGACCAGCATGCGCCGGCTGACGCTGGCGGCACCAGCCAGCCGCTCCTGGCTCCAGCCGCGCAGACGGCGGGCATGGCGAACATTGCGGGACACATTGGCGAGCACGGAGTCGGTATTCATCGGCCGGATTGTGCAATATATTGCGCCGCAGAACAAATGCGCAGTATATTGCCCAGTCCTGTTGTCAGACAAACGCCCACTACCGATGACCGCCTCCAGCCCGGCCGCTCCGCTGGCCCCGCCCCGCTCCCTGCTGCCCGATGCCACCCTGGTCGGCATCACCCTGCTGTGGGGCGGCACCTTCCTGACCGTGCAGACCGCACTGCAATGGTCCGGCCCGTTCGGTTTTGTTGCCCTGCGCTTCGGTGTCGCCGGGCTGGTGGCGCTGCTGCTGTCATGGCGGCTGCTCGGCGGGCTGACCCGCATCGAGCTGCGTTCCGGCATCCTGATCGGCAGCGTGCTGTTCCTCAGCTACAGCCTGCAGACCTCGGGGCTGAGCAGCATCACCAGCAGCAAATCCGCCTTTCTGACCGCGCTGTACGTGCCATTGGTACCGCTGATGCAATGGCTGCTGTTCAAGCGCTATCCGAGCCGCTGGTCCTGGGCCGGCATCGTCATCGCCTTCACCGGTCTGGCGCTGCTGTCCGATCCGAGCGGGCTCGATTTCGGTTTCGGACCGGGCGAATGGCTGACCCTGGCTGGCGCCGCCGTCATCGCGTTCGAGATCTGCCTGATCAGCCGTTATGCGAACGCCTGCGAACCGCGCCGGGTGGCGACGGTGCAGCTGCTGGTGGTGTCGCTGCTGGCGACCACCGGCATGCTGGTGTCCGGCGAACCGCTGCCGCAGCCGCATCCGGGCCTGATTGCCTGCGTCGCCGGCATCGGGCTGGCCACCGCGCTGATCCAGGTGGCGATGAACTGGGCGCAGAAGACCGTGCCGGCCACCCGCGCCACCATCATCTATGCAATGGAACCGGTCTGGGCCGGCTGGATCGGCTGGCTGGCCGGCGAGACGCTGACACCGCTGGTGATCACCGGGGCGGCACTGGTGGTGGTCAGCGTGCTGATCAGCCAGTGGGGCGAGCGGCAGACCCAGTGAACGGGATCCGGGCTATAGTCAGGATTATTCCATCCGACTAACGGAAACCGCCATGCATGCAGTCAGCCCCAAACTCGTCCCGTGGCTTGCCGATCTGAACCAGCGCAACGCCGCGCTGATCGCCAATGGCTATCTGCCGACCGCAATCAGCGCGCGTGAAGGACTGGCCGGGATGACCTTCCTGCAGGTCCAGCCCGGCCCGCCGCTGGCCTGGGTCAATGACGAGCTGATTCCCGGTCCGGGCTACACCGTGCCGGTGCGCATCTATCACCCGGCACCGACCGAGGAACGCGCCGTGATCGTGTTCCTGCATGGCGGCGGCCATATGGCCGGTGGTGTCAGCGTCTACGATCCGGTCTGCCGCCGGCTGGCCGCCGCAACCGGCCAGGTGGTGGTCTCGGCCGAGTACCGGCTCGCGCCGGAAAACCCGTACCCGGCCGGCCTGAACGACGGCCACACCGTGGCGCGTGGTGTCTGGGCGGCACTGGAACGGCGCCAGCTGCCGTACCGGCACGAGCTGACCCTGATCGGCGACTCGGGCGGCGGCGCGCTGTGCGCCAGCATCAGCACACTGGCGCAGTTCGATCCGGCACTGCGCATCAGCAACCAGGTACTGATCTATCCGAGCCTGGACTACACGCTGAGCCTGCCGTCGATACAGGAAAATGCCGAGGGATACCTGCTGCACAGCAGCCGGGTCAGCTGGTATTTCGACAACTATTTCCAGCACAGCGAGAACCGCCGCGACGCCTCGCCACTGCACGCGCCATTTATCGAGCGCCTGCCGCGCACGCTGATCGTCAGCGCCGGCTTCGACCCGCTGCGCGACGAAGCCATCGCCTACCAGGCGCGGCTGCAACAGGCCGGCATTGTCTGCGAACGGCTGCACTTCGACGACATGGTGCATGCGTTCCTGAACCTGGAGAACCTGGTCGCCGATGAATGCGCCGCCGTCTACCGGCGCATTGCCGGCTTCCTGCAGGGCGACTGAGCCCGCTCAGCCCTCGCGCACGGTCAGCCACACCCGCATGTCGAATTCCAGCTGGTGGTAGTCAGGCTCCATATGGCAGCACAGCTGGTAGAAGGCCTTGTTGTGGTCCTTCTCCTTCATGTGCGCCAGCTCGTGCACGACAATCATCTGCAGAAAGGCCGCTGGCGCATCACGAAACAGCGCGGCAATGCGGATTTCGTGCTTGGCCTTCAGCTTGCCGCCCTGGGTGCGCGACACGAAGGTATGGGTGCCCAGCGTGCCGCGCATCGGGTGCTGCTGGCTGTCGAACTGGACCCGGGACAGCAGCGGCGCATTGCGCATATGGCGCTGGCGCAGCGCATCGACGTACTGGTACAGCGCCTTGTCGGTCTGCACCGCATGCCGGTCGGGGTGACGCTGCTCGATCCAGGCGCGCAGCTTGCCGCCATCACGCAGGTCGCGCACGCGCTCAAGCAGGGCCGGTGCATAGCCGGCCAGGTAGGGAAGATCGGACATGGCGCGGATTGTACGGGCCGGTGACCGGTGTGTCTTGAGCATGCGCAGGCAAGGACCCGCCCGGCGCGGAGCCCGTGCTTACGGCTGAAGTCCGGGGGGCCATGGGCTGGAGCCGGGGGCGTTCGCCGGGATTTCGCCTTCGATCGTCATGCCGGACAGCCGGTAGCCGACCTGCAGTTCGGTAAGCAGGAATTCTGGCTGGGAGAGATCGTTTTCAAGCTTTTGCCGCAGCTGCATCATGTAAACGCGGAGGTAGTGGGGACGGTTGGTATACGGCGCGCCCCAGGTGTCGCGCAGAAGCTGCTTGTGGGTCAGCACTTTGCCATGCCCGCGTATCAGCGACGTCAGCAAGCGGAACTCGATGGGCGTCAGATGCACCGGTTTGCCATCGCGAATCACTTCATGGGTGGCGAGATCGACCGCGACATTGCCGAACCGGATGCGCGACGAGGCCACATCGGTATTGGACACGACCTGCGAACGGCGCAACAGCGCGCGAATCCGCGCGACCAGCTCCGGCACGCCAAACGGTTTGACAAGATAGTCGTCCGCACCGGCATTGAGCGCCTCTACCTTTTCGTCTTCGCGCTCCCGGGCCGAAAGCACGAGGATGGGAGAAAAAACCCAGTTCCTCAACTCGCGGATCAGGTCCTTTCCGTCCCCGTCCGGAAGACCAAGGTCCACGATGATCAGATCGGGCCTGCGCGTCACGGCGTCCATCCGGGCCTGCGCCCCCGAGGGCACCTCGAAAACGCTCATTCCCTCCTGCTCCAGCGCAATCCGGACAAAGCGCCGGATATTCGCTTCGTCCTCGACAATCAGTATCTTCGGCTTGCTCATGCATTGACCTCATCGCTGTCGACCGCGGGCGGAATGCGCAACGGCAGGCGGATTTCGAAAGTGACGCCATGCGGCTTGCGCGGCTTTGCGCTGATGCTGCCCCCATGCGCAGCGATGATCGTGCGGCACAGCCCAAGGCCCAGGCCGACGCCGGCGATGGAAGACTCTTTCTGCCCGCGGGTAAAAGACTCGAACAGCCGCTCGGGATCACCGGCCGGCAGTCCGGGGCCATCGTCGGAGACCAGCAGGTACATCGAGTCGCCGGAAGACAGGCCCCGGATCCTGATCGTGCTGTCTGGCGGCGTGTACTTTGCGGCATTGTCCAGAAGGTTGGCGAGCACGCGCTCCATGAGTACGGCATCGAGCTCCACCAGCGGCAGGTCGGGCGGCAGGTCGGTCACCAGCGTCCGGGGCTGCAGCGCCGTGGTGCATCGTGCCAGCGCACAGCCCACGATCTCGCTGAGCGCATGCCATTCCCTGTGCAGTCTGACCCCTTCGCTCTGTATGCGCGCAAGATCCAGCAGATTGGAGACCAGCCGTCGCAACTCGTCCGACTCGATGCGGATGGATCTGGCGATGTCCGTTCGTTCGGACTCCGCCAGTCCCCCCGGATGTTCCAGGGTCTCGGCCAGCCCGCGAATCGCGGTGAGGGGGGTCTTGAGGTCATGTGAAACGGCGGACAGCAGCGTGTTTCGCATCTTCTCGCCCTCCATGCGGACGATGGTGTCCTGGGCAATGTCAACGAAGTGGATGCGCTCCAGCGCCTGGGCGATGGCAAAACAGCAGGCATCCAGCAGCCGCCTGCTGTCGGGCGTGCCCGACAACAGCGTGTCACCGGGTTCCACGGCGAGCACGCCCCGCGGCGCCATCGGCCCTTCCAGCGGCAGATACAGCGCCAGTGCGCCATTCAGTGTCTGCGTACCGTGTCCGGCCTCCTCGGCGTGATCGAATGCCCACTGGGCGACCGACAGCTCGACGAAGTCCGCATGACGGGTCGCGACGAGCTGGCCGTCGCTGTCGGGCAGGATCAGGACCACCTGCGTCCCGAAAAGCGGCTCGACCGTCTCCCGGCAAACCTCCACGACCTGCTCGACCGCGATGGCGCCGGCAAGGTCACGCGTCACGCGCACCAGTGCCGAAGCGCGCCGTTCGCCTTCCCGCGCCCCCTTCGCCTCCCGCTGCAGCCTGGCCGCAAGCTGGCCGATGATGATCGCCACCGCCAGCATCAATCCAAGAGTGAATACGTACTGCGTGTCGGTAACGGCAAAAGAGAAGCGGGGCTCGACAAAGAAGAAGTCGAAAAATGCGACCGACAGCAGGGAGACCCATACCCCGGCAAGACGCCCCAGCCGCAGGGAGGTGAACACCACCGTGATCAGAAACAGCATGACCACGTTCGAGAGATCGAAAAACCGCAGCAGCTGACTGGCGACCGCCACGATCAGGATGCAGGCCAGCGTCGCAATCGACAGCGCCTTGACATGCCCTGCCGGCTTTTCCAGCTCCCAGCGCCGGATCGGCCGCTGCGCCGCGTCGATGCGCAGCAGAACCAGGCCCATCTCGGGGTTGGTTCGGGCGATGCGTTCCGCCAGCCGCGACTGAAACGGCAGGAAAGACCGTGCCGCCGTATTGCCCATGATGAGCTTGGTCGCGTTGCGCTGTCTGGCGTAGCTCAGGATCGCATGCGCCACATCCTGTCCCGCGATATTCACGAAATCGGCGCCGGCATGCTGCGCACAGGCTGCCAGACGCAGCAGTGCGGCCTGTGCCTTGGGGTCGCCGCTCTCATGGGGCGGGTCCACATGCAGAACGACCCATTGGGTCTGAAGCTGCTGGGCAAGCCTTGCCCCTTCCCGGATCAGCGCTTCCTGGGCGCTGTCGGCGCTCACGCACACCATCAGCAGTTCCCGGGTAGGCCAGACCGTGCGGATCGCATGCGAGATCCGGTACACCCGGACATCCGCGTTGACCCGGTCCGCCACGCGGCGCAGGGCAAGCTCGCGCAGGGCAATCAGATTGCCGCGACGGAAAAAATGCTGACGCGCCTGCATGGCGGAGGGCGGCAGATACACCTTTCCGGCACTCAGGCGCGCCAGGAGGTCGTCCGGGGGAAGATCGACCAGCACCACGTCTGCGGCGCGGTCGAAAATCCGGTCGGGCACGGTTTCCCGGACCCGTATGCCCACGATCCCGCCGACAACGTCGTTCAGGCTGTCGAGGTGCTGCACGTTCAAGGCCGTGTAGACGTCAATGCCCGCATCCAGCAGCTCCTCGACATCCTGCCAGCGCTTGGCGTGGCGACTGCCGGCCAGGTTGGAGTGGGCGAGTTCGTCGACCACCAGCAACTGATAGCCGGCCGTCAGCGCACCGTCCAGATCGAATTCCGTCGCCAGCCGGCCATTCGTCTGAATCTCCCGCCGCGGCAGCATGGGGAGGCCTTGCGTGAGTGCCAGCGTCTCCTCCCGCCCGTGCGTCTCAACGATGCCGATCGCCACCGCCGTGCCTTCGGCCCGGAGCTGGTGCGCAGCCTGGAGCATGGCGTATGTCTTGCCCACCCCCGCGCAGGCGCCGAAGAAGATCTTCAGCTGGCCTCGACGAGGACGGTGCGGGTCGTCGCCAATGACCTGCAGGAGTGCGTCGGGGTCCGGGCGGTCCTCGGTCATCATCTATTCCGTTTTCCTTTCCGCAGGGTTCATGCCGCTATCACACCGGGATCAGAAGAAGGGCGTCAGCATGAGGTCGATCAGCTTGATGCCGATAAACGGCGCAATCAGTCCGCCCAGGCCATAGATGAGCAGGTTCCGCGTCAGCAGGCGGCTTGCCGGCTCCGCCCGGTACTTCACGCCACGCAGGGCGAGGGGAATCAGCACGACGATGATCAGGGCATTGAAGATCACCGCGGACAGGATCGCCGAGCCCGGGCTGTGCAGATGCATGATGTTCAACGCCCCCAGCGCCGGATAGGTGGCGACAAACGCGGCAGGGATGATGGCAAAGTACTTGGCGAGATCGTTGGCGACACTGAAGGTCGTCAGCGCACCGCGCGTCATGATCATTTGCTTGCCGACTTCGACGACACGCAGCAGCTTGGTAGGATTGCTGTCGAGGTCCACCATGTTGCCGGCTTCCTTGGCAGCCTGGGTGCCGCTGTTCATGGCGACGGCGACATCCGCTTGCGCCAGCGCTGGCGCATCATTGGTACCGTCACCCGTCATGGCGACCAGCCGGCCTTCCTCCTGGTACTTGCGGATCAGCCGCAGCTTGTCCTCGGGTGTGGCCTCCGCCAGGTAGTCGTCGACCCCTGCCTCGGCGGCAATGGCCGCCGCGGTGAGCTTGTTGTCACCCGTGATCATCACCGTCCTGATGCCCATGGCACGCAGTTCGGCGAAGCGCTCCTTGATGCCGCCCTTGACGATGTCCTTCAGTTCAACGATGCCCAGCACCTTGCTGCCGTCCGAGACGACCAGGGGGGTGCTGCCACGTCTGGCAACCTCATCGACAAGCTTGACGAGCTCCGGCGGGAAGATGCCGCCCAGCGATTCGACATGAGTGCGGATCGCGCTCGCCGCTCCCTTGCGGATCTGGTGATCGTCGATATTGATGCCGCTCATGCGGGTATGGGCGCTGAAGGCAATCGTTTCCGCCCCCTGCACTTCACGGCCGCGCAGATTGAATTTCTGCTTGGCCAGGATAACGATGGAGCGGCCCTCAGGCGTCTCGTCGGCCAGTGAGGCAAGCTGTGCGGCATCGGCCAGCGCCTGTTCGGTCACGCCGGGCGCCGGGATAAAGGCCGAGGCCTCGCGATTGCCGAGCGTGATGGTGCCCGTCTTGTCGAGCAGCAGCACGTCGACGTCACCAGCCGCCTCGATCGCGCGGCCGGACGTGGCGAGCACGTTCGCCTTCATCATGCGGCTCATGCCGGCGACACCGACCGCCGACAGCAGGGCGCCGATGGTGGTCGGAATGAGGCAGATGAGCAAGGCGATCAGCACCGTGATGGTCACCGGAGACCCCGCGCCGTTGACGATCGCGCCGAAGCTGGAAAACGGCAGGAGCGTCACGCAGACCAGCAGAAAGATCAGGGTCAGGGCGACAAGCAGGATGTTGAGCGCGATCTCGTTGGGCGTCTTGCCCCGCTTGGCGCCTTCGACCATGGCGATCATGCGGTCGAGGAAGGCTTCGCCCGGTCTGGCCGTGACCCGCATGACGATCCAGTCGGACAGCACGCGGGTGCCGCCCGTGACCGAGCAGAAATCGCCGCCGGACTCGCGAATGACCGGCGCCGATTCGCCAGTGATCGCCGACTCGTCGACCGATGCCGCCCCCTGCAGCACTTCACCGTCGGCGGGGATGATCTCGCCCGCCTCGACGCGCACAAAGGCGCCAACGGCCAGTTCATCACTGGGTACCGGCCAGGACTGGCTGTCGCGCCGGGGCTCCTTGAGCACCTGGGCGACCACCCGCTTGCGGGTGGAACGCAATGCGTCGGCCTGGGCTTTGCCGCGCCCTTCGGCCAGCGCTTCGGCGGCGTTGGCGAACAGCACCGTAAACCAGAGCCAGGCGGCGATGGCGAAGATGAACCCCGCCGGCGCCTCCCCGTCGCCGCCCAGCGCCTGAATGCCGAGCAGCGTGGTCACGATGCTGCCGAGATAGACGACAAACATCACCGGGTTTCTGAGCTGCACGCGCGGCGACAGCTTGCAGAACGCCTCGCCGATCACCGCAACCCGGGAGACGGGCCTGAAAGTGCTGCCCGTGAATTCGCCTTGCGGCAAGCTTGTATCTGTGGAGGACATGCTGACACCCCTGTCTTATTGCGCGGCGGGCCGGGCCGGAGCGGCCGCGTCGAGCGCGAGGTTGAGTTCCAGGACATTGACGCGCGGATCGCCGAGCAGACCGAGCTGGCGCGCATGGGTATGCTGATCCACGAGTCGAAGGACCTGCCCGACCGGGAGGCCACGCGCCCTGGCGACGCGCGGCGCCTGCAGCCGCGCATTGGCGACCGAGACGTGGGGATCGAGACCGGAAGCCGAGGCCGTTACGGCATCGACCGGAACGGCAACGTCAGTCGCCAGTCCATTCACTGCCCGGTAGGTCCTGGTGCGCTCGTCAACGGCCGCGAGCAGCTTCTTGCTGATCGCCCCCTGGTTGCTCGCGCCACTCGCTGCGGCGTTGTAGGGCTGGTCGATGGTTCTGGACGGATCGGCCGGGTCGGCGCCCACCGTCGCACTCGGCCGGCTGTGGAAGTACTCCATCCTGGTGAAATGCTGGCCGATCTGGCGCGACCCCACCACCTTGCCGTCATTCACGATCAGGCTGCCTTGCGCCTGGTCGGGAAACAGAAGGTTGGCGACCCCGGTCGTGGCCAGCGGATAGCCGATGCCGGTCAGCAGCATGAAGAACACGGCAGAGACGATCACCGGCCGGGCGATGCCCTTGAACGGCGGCAGCAACGCCGGATTCGTTGTTTTGACGATGGTTTTTGCGTTATGCATGGGATCAGTCCTCAGAATGTCGCGCCAGAGAGCATCATCAGGTGCTCGACGATAGGACCGAGGGCGAGCGCTGGCAGGAAGGTCAGCCCGCCGACGACGATGACAATGAACACCAGCAGGCCGGCGAACAGCGGCGTCGCCGTCGAAAGCGTGCCGGGACCTTCGGGAACGGCTTTCCTGGCAGCGATCACGCCTGCCACGGCAAGCATCGGCAGCAGGGTCAGATAGCGGCCCGCCAGCATGGCAAGACCGATCGTCGTATTGAAGAACGGCGTATTGGCATTGAGGCCGGCAAAGGCGGAACCGTTGTTGGCCGTGCCCGAGGTGTAGGCGTAAAGCACTTCGCTGAAGCCGTGCGGCCCCATATTGGAGAGGCTGTCCAGCGTGGACGGCATGAGGCAGGCGATCGCGGTGAAGCCCAGAATGCTGAGCGGGTGCGCGAGAATGGCCAGCATCACGTACTTCATCTCCCGCGCTTCGATTTTCTTGCCGAGAAACTCGGGCGTGCGCCCGATCAGCATGCCCACCAGAAAGACCGTCAGGATCGCGTAGGTGATGAGATTGATGAAGCCCACCCCGATACCACCGAACACGTTGTTCAACATCATCTGGGCAATCGGAACCAGACCTCCCAGCGGCGTCAGCGAAGAGTGCATCGAATTCACCGAACCGGTCGTGGCCGCCGTGGTGACGGTGGCGAACATGCTGGTCTGGGCAATGCCGAAACGCACTTCCTTGCCTTCCATATTGCCGCCACCCGATGTCGCACTCTGGGTCTGATCGACCCCCATCGGTGTCAGCAGCGGATTGCCTGCCTGCTCAGCGCTGTAGATCAGGGTCAGAAATCCGAGGAACATCACCAGGAAAGCGGCGAAAAAGGTCCACCCCTGGCGCCGGCGCAGAATCATCGAGCCAAAGGCATAGGTCAGCGCCGACGGAATCAGCAGCATGCTGAGCATGTGCAGGGTATTGGTCAGCGGCGTCGGGTTCTCGAACGGATGCGCGGCATTCATGCCGAAGAAGCCACCGCCATTGGTGCCGATATGCTTGATGGTCTCGAAGCTGGCTACCGGGCCCAGAATGATCTGCTGCCTGACGCCCTCCAGCGTGGTCGCGACCGCATCGGCGCTCAGCGTCTGCGGCATGCCCTGCCACACATAGACCAGCGCCATCACGAAACTGGCTGGCAGCAGCAGCCGATAGAGCGAACGGGTGAAGTCGACCCAGTAGTTGCCGATATCCGTCGTGCTCTTGCGGCTGAGGCCGCGCATGAACCCGCCCGCCGCGGCCAGGCCGGTGGTGGCGCTGATCGACATCAGGAACGTAATGGCGGCCATCTGCGAAAAGTTCGAGAGACTCGATTCACCCGAATAGGCCTGCCAGTTGGTATTGGTCGTGAAGGAGGCTGCCGTGTTGAAGGCCAGATCCGGTGTCTGCGCGGCTCGTGCAAGCAGGTCGCCGGGCAGGAAATCCTGCACGCGCAAAATGAGATAACCCAGCAACATCATTGCCGCGTTGCTGAGCACCAGAACCATGCCATAGCGCTTCCAGGACATTTTCTCTTCCGGGTTCACTCCGAGCAGCCGGTAGGTCCCCCGTTCGAGAATATTGTGTGCCGGACTGGTGAAAAGATGCGTTATCCATTTCCCGAGCACCACGACCAGGCCGGTCATGATCGCAAGGATAACGACGAATTGAGTAATATCGCCAACCATGCTGGTACCCATCATATTTTTTCAAGGCTGATAATGAAACCGGCAACGAATGCGAAAAACACAAGCGTCACGGCCACGAAAACTAAGTCACCCATATACGTCACCCAGGAGTAGTTGATAGGTTTTCAGGGTCCGCCATTCAGAACTTTTCTGCCTTTACCAGCGCAAAAAACAGATAGGCAAACAGACCGATTGAAATGACACCCGCCAATATATTGATGAAATTTGCGCCCATGTTAAGCTCCTAATCAAGGCACGGCATGCATGCATGCCTTATCGGATGCTATGGATTTCAGGCTTCATACTCTGTCGCTTTTGCGGTTCGATTACTGCTTTTAAAAACGGTAATCGCAAGCACAGCCAACCATTCCAAGCACGAACCGGGAGAGTAGGGATTTTGATATAGAACCGGGAAATTGATTTCAGGCAAACCTGTAAAAATCGCATATGGAATGCCCGGAACCTGCGCTGATACCGAGGCCCGGGTGAATGGCACCATAATCAGGTCTGATCCGTTTTCCGCGGTCGAAGCCAATTGCTGTTGGCGGCCCGGCAATACCGCTGCAGTGGCGGTCTCGGCCAGGACCGGTCCGTCGCCATGAGGCCCGGGGCAGGTCAGCCGCCCGCTTCGCGCCGCAGCAGTTCGCGCTTGCGCTCGACGCCCCAGCGATAGCCGGAGATATCGCCGTCGCGGCGCACCACGCGGTGACAGGGGATGGCCACCGCCAGGCAGTTGGCACCGCAGGCCTGAGCCACGGCGCGAACCGCCTTCGGCGCGCCGATGCGCGCGGCGATGTCGCCATAGCTGACCGTCGTGCCCGGCGGAATGTCGCGCAGCGCCAGCCACACCCGTTCCTGGAAAGCGGTGCCGCGCACGTCCAGCGGCAGATTCAGGCCCAGCGCCGGCGCCTCGACAAAACCGACCACCTCGGCCACCAGCCGCTCGAAGCCGGCATCGCCGCCGATCAGCGTGGCGCGGGGAAACCGGTCCTGCAATTCGCGCAGCAGCCGGTCCGGGTCATCGCCGAGCAGGATCGCGCACAACCCGCGCAGGCTTTGCGCCACCAGAATCGCCCCCAGCGAGCACTGGCCGACGGCAAAGCGGATTTCGGCGTGCCGGCCACCGTCGCGGTAGTCGCGGGGCCGCATGCCGAGCAGGCCTGCCGAGGAGTCATAGAAACGGCTGCTGGCGTTGAAGCCGGCTTCATGGGCGGCGGCCGTGACCGAGGCCGCCCCGCCCAGTTCCGCCCGCAGCCGACGGGCGCGGAACGCATTCGCATAGGCCTTGGGTGTCAGCCCGGTTTCGGCCTTGAACAGCCGGTGGAAGTGGAACGGACTGATGCCCAGCCGGGCGGCAATGTCGGCCAGCACCGGCGGAGTCTCCGCCGCTTCAATCAGCCGGCAGGCCCCGGCCACCAGCGTGGCGCGGCGGGCGGCGGCCGCGCTCTGGTCGGCGGAAAGGCGGCGGCTCGGACGGTAGCCGGCCGCCTCGGCATCCTGTGCGGTGGCAAAGAACACGACATGCTCGCGCTTCGGCAGCCGCGCCGAGGCACTGGGCCGGCAGTAAACCCCGGTGGTGGTGACGGCATAGACGAACTGGCCATCGGCACGGGCATCACGGGCCTGCACCGCCGCCCAGCGGGCATCATCGCCGTCGATGCGCGGAAGATCGGTAAGTGGGTCAAGGGTCATGACAGGTCCGGCGGCACGGGGGACAGTGTCCACTGTAGCGGCGAATTCGATCGCAAGCGCCCCGTTTCTTGCGACCGAATCCGGTGCCAGCACCGGCCGCGGACAGTTTGCCGCAGGGGAAAACCTGATTGGCAGCGGGGACCATGCCAATGTGCTTGATGCAGATCAAAGTGCTCCACAAATTTTATCGTCATCAAAAGAATTGAATGTCATAAGAAGCGTCCTTCACATGATCCATTGGCTGACAATCCACCATGCGACGCATCCGCCAAAGCGATTTGGTCCTGAACGAGCCTCTGCCTTGGCCGTTGTATGACGAGAATGGCAACCTGTTGCTGCGCGAGGGCTATGTGCTGAGCATCCCGCGCCATATCGACTCGTTGCTGGCGCGCGGTGCCTATGCGCCCGATCCGCCGGCCGACAACCCCGGGCAGCCGGTTCCCACCCTTCCCGATTACGTCGTGCCGCCCCCGGCTGCAGACCCGGTCTTCGCCCGGGCCGACACCCTGGCGCTGACACTGAAGCGCCTGCATGCCCACCTGCTGGCCGCCTCGCTGCAGGCCGAGCTGCGGCAGGTCGTCCTTGCCCTGGCGCGCGGCATCATCGACGCCTGCAGCGAAGACGCCGACGCCCTGCTGGCCGCCCTGCACCTGGATCGCCAGCACCCGTATCTGGTAATCCAGCAGCTGCTTGGCGCCACGCTGGTCGAAGTGGCCGCGCGCGAAATGGCACTGGATGAATCGACCCGCCTGTCGCTGGCCTGTGCGGCATTGACGCGCGACCTGGCCCTGCTGCCGGTCCAGACGCAGCTCGACCAGCAGGCCGGGGCGCTGACGCCGGAGCAGGCCGCGCTGGTACGCAGCCACCCCGAACGCTCGGCCGCCCTGCTGGCCACGATGGGCGTGACCGATCCGCTGTGGCTCGAACTGGTCCGCCAGCACCACGAGCGGACCGACGGTTCCGGTTATCCGCGCGCCCTGAGCGGCGACGCCATCCTGCCCGGCGCCCGCCTGCTGGCCATTGCCGACTCCTATGCGGCCATGGTGACGCCGCGGCCGAACCGGGTCGGGCAGTTCCCGCGCGATGCACTGAAATCCCTGTTCCTCGAGCGTGCCCGACTGTATGACGATCCGCTGGTACAGCTGTCGATCAAGACCCTGACCATGCACCCGCCCGGCACGCTGGCACGGCTGGCGAACGGCGAATTCGCCGTGGTGCGTTCGCGGCAGAAGCAGAATGAACCGATGGACCTGTGGAGTCTGTACGACAGCAGCGGCATGCCGATCCTGCGCCCGCAACGTCGCGATTCGACCGACCCCGCCCATGGCATTACCGGCTCGCTGCGCGTCGAGGAATGCCGTTCCGCCGCGCTGGTGCTCAAGCGCCTGTGGATGAAATCATAAGAAAGCCCAAGTCATGAAGCAGAACCTGCCCGTTACCTCCCGGCAAACCGACATCCCTCCCGGCGTAACCCTGGTTTCCAAGACCGACCTCAAGGGCGCCATCACCTATGCCAACGACGCGTTCGTCGAGGTCAGCGGTTATCCGCTCGACGAGCTGCTGCACCAAAACCACAACATCGTCCGCCACCCGGACATGCCGCCGGCCGCTTTCGAGGACATGTGGAGCACGCTGAAACGCGGTCAACCATGGCGCGGCATCGTCAAGAACCGCTGCAAGGACGGCGGCTACTACTGGGTCGACGCCTGCGTCGTGCCGGTCAAGCGCCACGACCAGGTCATCGGTTACATGTCGGTGCGCAAGCATGCCACGCCCGCCGCCATCGAAGCCGCGGAAGCGCTGTACCGCGACATGGCGGCCGGCACCGTCCGGCGGCGCCCGCGTCCGCCGGCCTGGCTCGGCATCCGCAATGGCATGCGCGCCGGCAGCCTGTTCGTGGCCTTCCTGATGCTGGCTGGCGGTGCGCTGGGTATCGGCGGGCTCAAACTGGCTGACGATGCATTCTCCCGGCTGTACCACGCGCAGCTGGAACCGGTGGCCACCATCGGCAAGATCGAAACCCGGCTCAGCGAAAGCCGCGCCACCATGCTCGAAATCCGCCTGGCCCGGCAGGAAGGCAGCCAGGCCGGCCAGGACAGCCAGCTCACGGCGCTGGACAGCCAGGTGGCGAAGCTGCGCGCCAACCGCGACGAAATCAACTCGCTGCTCGGCCAGCTGACCGGCGCAGCCGATCAGGTCACCCGGCAGATGTACCTGCTGACCGAAGCGCTGAACCGTTACACCAGTGACGGGCTGCTGCCGGTGGAACAGGCCGCGGCACGTGACGACCCGCAGCGGGTCGACCAGCTGGTCAGCCAGCGCGTGCTGCCGCTGGAGCAGGCGGCCACCACGGCGGCCGTGGACCTGCGCAATTCGCTGATCACCGCGGCCCGGCAGGAATACGAGGACACGCTGGCGCGCAACAACCGCATCCGCAATTTTGCCATCGGCGGCATCCTGTTCGGGCTGGCGGTGGTCGCGCTGGTCGGCCATATGTTCATCCGCGGCATCGTCGACCCGCTCAATGCGTCCATCCGCCGGCTGAACCGCATTGCCCAGGGCGACCTGCAGGGCGAGATCGACCTGTCCGGCACCGGGGAGAGCGGCCAGTTGAACCATGCCGCGGCCGTGATGCAGCTGCACCTGAAGGTGATGATCGACGAGATTGCCCTGGCCGCCCGGCGCATCCACCAGCACTGCGCCACGTTGAACATTGCGCTGTACGAGGTCACCGAGCACTCGGAAGAGCAGCATGACCGCGTCTATTCGGCAGTCCGCTCGCTGGACGACGCGGTGGCGGAGACCAGCGACCTCAGCGAACGGGCCGAGCGACTGCTGAATCTGGCCGGCGAATTCGACGCCAGTGGCATCGGTCAGACGCTGGTGGGCGAAACCCGCGAGCTGGCCACGGCAACCCGCCTGGCGGCCTTTGGCGCCGACGAGGTGGCCGGCGCCATGCGCCAGGTGGCCGAACTGATCGTCGAGAACCGGGGCGAGGCGCAGCGTGCCTGGCTGGCCTCGGAGGAGCTCAAGCGCACCGCCGGCGAACTCAAGAACCTTGTGGACTATTTTGAGCCGGAAAAAGTGGCGAACACCTAGCCAGCCAGACCCTGCCGCCGGGTTTTCTGGCGAGATTCGGAAACAGAAAAAGCCACTGTTAATACAGTGGCTTTTTTTAATTAAACCGGGTAAATCAATGACGTTGATAATCGTGCGGATTCGCCTTGATCACTTTTTCCGCATAGTCATTGGCAGCCTGAATCTGTTCTGCCGATTTGGCCGGCGCTGCCTGGGTGGCCTGTTCCTTCTCCATACGCATGCGTTGCAGATTATTCATGCCTTCACCGCCAGCAAAAGCAGCGCCGGCCAGCAGACTCAGGGAAATCAGCGGAAGAATGATTTTTTTCATGATGATGCCTCAATATTGAATTCTGTATGTCGATGTGATTGCTCTCACAATCCATTTGAACTGCGCGGCTTGTTTTACTGCGGTGTTCAGTCCATGGCTGAATAATAGTTATCAGCAACCGAAACAGATAGCGCAAATGATCGAACACATTGTTCAAAAATTCTGAACTACTATTGCATTTATTTAATCCCGCCTTAATCCGCTCACAGCCAGCCATGAAAAACGCCGCAGCCAGAATGGCCTGCGGCGTCAGACTGCCCGTCCACAGCGAACGGACGAGCGAAGCGAGGTTTCCCCGCGACGGCGGGGACGGAAGAGGCAGGATTCAAACAGGCAGACTGCCGTGTCCACGGCAGACGCCTGTCAGTCAGGCGTGCACCGACGCCACGGAGACCGTCGGTGCCCATCTACGGAGCAGTCTTCAGACGTGCAGCAGCGCCATCTTCAGCGGTGCCTGACCGTCGTAGCTCGGGAAATCGGCCTCCGGCACGATCCACTCGACATCATGGACCGGACGGCCGGCCTTGGCCGCGCTGCGCGTCAGTTGCGCCAGCCAGGTGTCGCGATCGACCTGGGCCACATTGTTGCAGCAGATCAGCGTGCCGCCCGGGGCGGTGGTCAGCAGTGCCGGCTTGAACAGCGCCGCATAGTCATTGACCAGGTCGACCACGCCGAACGGGCTCTTTGCATAGCGCGGCGGATCGAGGAACACCAGATCGAACTGGCGCGGTTCCAGCGTCGGGAACGGCGGCATGCGCTTGCCGCGCACCCGTTCCGGCTGGCCGATGCCGGACAGCTGGCGCACGGCGGCGAACACGTCGCTCTGCACGAAACGCGGACGGTGCGGCAGGTCATTCAGCTTGGCGTTGGCGCGGCCGATCGCCAGGCTGGATTCGGCAAAATCGACGTTCATGACAAATGCCGCCCCGGCCCTGGCGGCGGCAATGCCGACACCGCAGGTATAGGCAAACAGGTTCAGCACCGATTTGCCTTCGGCCAGCTCCATCACCCGGCGCCGGCCGGCACGCAGGTCGAGGAACAGCCACGGATCCTGACCGGCATGCCGCGCCTGGATCTGATAGCTGATGCCGAGTTCACGCGCGAGGCGCGGCTGCTCCGCCACTGCCTGCGCTTCCGGGTCCAGCCGGTTGCCGACGCGCGAATTGGCGCCGCTGCGATCGTTGTAGACCGCTGTCAGGCCGGGCTGGGCGGTCTGGTAGAACTCGAGAATGGCCTGATGCTCGTCGGCTTCCAGCGGATGGTGGAAGGTTTGCAGCAACAGCAGGTCGCCATAGCGGTCGACCGACAGACCGGGACGGCCCTCGGCACTGCCATGGAACAGACGATAGGCATTGGTATCCTGCGCGTGCAGCTGCGCGATCAGGTCGGATCGCTGATCCGCTGCACGCTGCAGCAGTTCGGTAATGGGAGCGGACATGAAAACTTTCTGGAATAGGGAGCCGGACGCCGGGCAAGCCGCGGACCGGCCCTGGAATAGCGACATGGGCGCATGATACAGGTCGTTGACTGACGACTCTATGAGGAACGGACCGACGCCACCGTCACCGCCAGTGCCCATCCCGCGTGGCTGTCGTCACCCCTGCCACAGCGGCGACGCACTCATCGCGTCGATCTGGTCGCGCAGCTCATGGATGCGCTCTTCCCAGTAGCGCGGCGACGCAAACCACGGGAAGGCGGCCGGGAAGGCCGGATCGTGCCAGCGCTGCGCCAGCCAGGCGCTGTAGTGGATCAGGCGCAAGGTACGCAGCGGTTCGATCAGGTGCAGTTCGCGGCTGTCGAAATCACAGAAATCCTCGTAACCGACCAGCAGGTCGGTCAGCTGCCGCCGCTGCTCGTCACGTTCGCCGGACAGCAGCATCCACAGGTCCTGTACCGCCGGGCCCATGCGGCTGTCGTCGAAGTCGACGAAGTGCGGGCCGGCATCGGTCCACAGCACGTTGCTGGCGTGGCAGTCGCCATGCAGCCGCAGCCGGCCCACATCGCCGGCGCGGTCGAAGCCCCGGCGCACACCGTCCAGCGCCTGCGCCGCCACCGTGAGATAGGCATCGTGCAGATCGCCCGAGATGACCTGGTGTTCCTTCAGCCAGGCCAGCGGCGTCTCGCCAAAGCTGACGATATCGATGGTCGGCCGCTGCCCGAAATCGCGCACCGCGCCCTGGGCGTGGATGCGACCGAGAAACCGCCCCAGCCAGGACAGGACTTCCGGCCGGTCCAGCTCCGGCGCCCGCCCGCCCCGGCGGGGGAATACCGAGAAGCGGTAGCCGTCATGCTGGTGCAGCGTGGCACCGCCGATCTGCAGCGCCGGCACCACCGGGATCTCGCGTTCGGCCAGTTCGGCAACGAAGGCGTGCTCCTCCAGAATCTGCGCATCGCTCCAGCGTCCGGGACGGTAGAACTTGGCGATCAGCGGTGCGCCGTCGTCGATACCGACCTGGTAGACGCGGTTTTCAAAGCTGTTAAGCGCCAGCAGGCTGCCGTCGACCTGCAGACCGACGCTTTCCAGCGCGGTCAGCAGGCAATCGGGCGTCAGCCCGGCGAAAGGAGGCACGAGGTCTGGGTTCATCGCTGCATGATACGCGCGGCGACCCGTCCCGCGTCATGCCTTGTTGCCGCTCCGGTCGCGCAGGCGGTGGGCATGCCACTGTTCAACTAGTGAATAGGCAGCCGGGATCACCGACAGGGTCAGCAGCGTCGAGCTGATCATGCCGCCGATCACCGCCACCGCCAGCGGCCCGTTGGTCTCGGCGCCAGCGCCAAAACCGAGCGCGGCCGGCAGCATGGCCAGAATCACGGTCAGCGAGGTCATCAGCACCGGCCGCAGGCGCATCGGGCAGCTTTTCAGCAGGGCCTCGTCCACCGCCAGCCCGGCCGCACGCTGCTGATTGGTCACGTCGATCAGCAAAATGGCGTTCTTCGCCACCAGCCCGATCAGCAGGATCAGACCGATCACCGAGTACACGTTCAGCGTATGCCCGGTAATCCACAGCAACAGCAGCCCGCCCACCACGGCCAGCGGTTCGGCCAGCATCACCAGCGCCGGCTGCAGGAAGGAGTTGAACTGGCTGGCCAGGATCATGTACAGCAGCAGGCTGGCAAAGCCGAAGGTAAACGCCAGCTGACCGGCAGTGCGCGACAGCTCGCGCGCCTCGCCGAGATACTCGACCCGGTAACCGGGCGGCAGTGCCCTGGCAGCGGCATCGACCAGCTTGACCGCATCGGCCAGCGCCACGGTCGGCGAGCCCTTCAACTGGACCGCATATTGCAGATCCTGGCGCTGGATCTGGGTCGGGCCCAGCGTATGGCGGATGCGCGCGACGCTGTCCAGCCGCACCAGCTTGCCGTCCTGCCCGCGCAGGAACACCGCGCCGAGGGTATCGGGCCGATCCAGCGATGATTCCAGCGCCCGCACCTGGATATCGTAGCGCTCGCCACTGTCGGAGAAGCGTGCCGGCGTGGTGCCGGCCGTCAGCAGATTGACCGCATCGCTGATCGACTGGGTCGACAGGCCCAGCCGGGCAGCAGCGGCGCGGTCGATATCCAGCTTCAGCTGCGGCTGGTCGAGGTCGACGTCGCTGTCCAGCCGGCCAATGCGGCTGTCGGCGCCCAGCCGGGTGGCCAGGGCATCGGCAGACTGGCTGACGACATCCAGCGCCGGCCCCACCACGGAAAACTGCAGCTTGCCGCCCCGGCTTTCACCGATGCGCGGAAACGGGAAGACCGACGGCCGCACGCCGGGCACCTGGGTAAACGCCTTGCGCATCGCCGCCATCAGCTCGCTTTGCGAGCGCTGGCGTTCGGCCTTGGGTTTCAGGCGCACGACGAAGGTGGTCTGGTTGACCTGCCCGCCGCCAAAGCCGCCGATGATGGACAGAAAACTGCCGATTTCGGGCTGGGCGCGGATGATCTTCTCCAGCTCGGCCGTCTTGCGGTCGGTGTAGTCGATTGACGCCCCGATCGGCGTCTTCATGCTGACCAGGAAGCGGCCTTCGTCCTCTTCCGGCAGGAATTCGGTCTTCATTACCATGAAAATCAGCGCGCTGGCGGCCACGCTGGCGCCAGCCACCGCCAGCACCAGCCCGCGATGGGACAGCGTCCAGCGCAGCATGCCGCGGTAGCCGTCCTCGAGGCGCTGGAACGCCGCTTCCAGCCGGCGGTACAGCGGGCCATGATGCGGCATGGTCTTCAGCATCCGGCTGGCCAGCATCGGCGTCAGCGTCACCGACACGAACAGCGACACCATCACCCCGGCGACGACCACGACGGCAAAGGAATTGAACAGCCGGCCGATCAGCCCGGACAGGAACACCACCGGCGCGAAGATCGCCACCAGGCTGAAGGTGGCGGCAATCACCGCGAACACCACCTGCTGACTGCCTTCCGCCGCGGCACGGAAACTGTCGGTCTCGCCTTCCTCGCGCAGCCGCCAGATGTTCTCGATCACCACAATGGCGTCGTCGACCACCACGCCGATCAGCAGCAGCAGGCCGAGCAGGGTAATGGTGTTGAAGGTGTAGCCAAGGAAGTACATCAGCGCGACCGCGCCCAGCAGCGACACCGGAATCGCCAGCGCGACAATCAGGGTCGAACGCAGATTGCGCAGGAACAGCCATACCACCAGCGCAGCCAGCAGGGTGCCCTCGAACAGGTGGTCTTCCAGCGCATTGACCATTTCAACCACGAAGCTGGAATCGTTCGACGCCACGGTCAGCTTCACCCCCGGCGGCAGCGCCGGCACGATTTCCTTTTCGACCTTGTCCAGCACGCCATCGGCCACCGCCACCATATTGCTGTTGGTCACGCGGATGATGCCGATATTCACCCCCGGCTGGCCGTTGAAGCGGGTGATGCTGCGCACGTCCCCCTCGCCATCGGCCACCACGGCGACATCGGCCAGCCGGATGGCGGCAGCGCCGCGGTAGCCGACCACCAGTTCGCGCAATTCGTCGATGGTGGTGTATTCGAGGTTCAGGTTGACCTGGTATTCGCGGTCGCCTTCCTTCAGCGTGCCGCCCGGCGCCTGGCGGTGCTCACGCGAAACGGCCGCGTCCACATCCATCGGCGACAGGCCGAAGCCGGCCAGCTTGACCGGATCGAGGTCGACGCGGATCACCCGCTCGCCCCGTCCGCGGATGATGACCTCGCCGACGCCGTCGATGGTCTCCAGCCGCTTCTTGATGACCGTGTCCGCATACGCGTACAGCTGCTTGGCAGTACGGTCGCCGGTCAGGCCAAGCCAGATGATCGGGCTGGCATTGGCGTCGGTCTTCGACACCACCGGCGCGTCAGCCGCATCGGGCAGCTGGCGCTGTGCCTGGCTGACCTTGACCTGGACCTCGTTGAAGGCCACGTCGACGTTCTTGTCCAGATTGAAAGTGATCTTCACCGACGAGCGACCGGCCTGCGAGGTCGACTCGATCAGGTCGACGCCGGGCACGCTGTTGACCGCGCTTTCGATCGCCTGGGTGACCGACTGGTCGATCACTTCCGGCGTGGCGCCGTCGAGCCGGGTCGAGACCGAGATTACCGGCTGGTCGATATTCGGATAACGGTCGATGCCGATGCGCTCGAAGGCGACCACGCCGAACAGGATCAGCACGGCCGACATCATGAACGCCAGCACGTGGCGGCGTATGGACAGTTCGGCAATCTTCATCGTGGGCTCCGCCGTGCGCCGCTCATCTGGCCGCCTCCGGCCGTGCCGACTTGTCGCGGATCGCCGCGCCGTCGGTCAGGAAACCGGCGCCATCGGCGACGACACGGTCGCCGGCCTTCAGCCCGTCGAGAATTTCGATGCGACCGTCCTGTTCGATCCCGGTTTTGGCCGGATGGGCAGAGACCTTGCTGCCGGCCGCCACATAGACCACGCGACCGGCCGGCCGGTCGACCACCGAAATCTGCGGCACCGACAGGGCGTCGCGGCGGGCCAGCACCAGATCTGCCGGCAATGCCTGGCCGGCGGTCAGGCTGCTGCCGGCCGGCAGGGCGGCCAGCGCGATGATTGCGCCGCTGTTGCTGTCGACTGCCGGGCGCACATCGCTGACCTGCACGTCCAGCGGACCGGCATTGTCGCGATACACCCGCACCGTCAGTCCCGGCCGGATGGCCTGCGGATCGCGCCCGGTCAGTCCCAGCCGCAGCCGCAGACCGCCCTGTTCGCCGCTGAGCACAAACAGCGGCTTGCCGGCCGTGGCGTAGTCGCCAACGCCGACCAGACGGGCATCGATGCGACCGGCGATCGGCGCCAGCACCGTGGTCCGCGCGGCATCGCGACGCGCCTGGGCGGCCTGGGCGCTGGCTGCCGCATGCTGCGCCCGCGCCGCATGCGCCTTGGCGGCCAGGTCGTCCACCGCCGACGCGGAAATGAAGCACTGTCCGGCCAGTTCGCGGCCGCGACGCCATTCGCTCTCCGCCTGCCCGGCCAGCGCGGCCAGCCGGGCGACATCGGCTTCGGCCGCCAGCCGCTTGCTGGCAGCATCGGCCGAATCCAGCCGCGCCAGCGGCTGACCGGCATGTACCGACTGACCGACGTCGGCCAGCACGGCAATCACCCGGCCGTCGACCTCGGCCACCACGTCGGGCGCATTGATCGCCTCGACCACGGCCAGCGCACGGGCGCGCTGCTCGATCGGCGTGATACGGGCGGTTTCCAGCGAAACCGACACCGGTGGCGGCCCCTTCGGACCGTCATCCCTGGCACCACCGGAGCAGGCGGCAATCAGGAGTGTCAACAGGACAGGCAGCAAACGGGGCATGGGCAGGATATCGAGCCGGTGAAAATCAGGGGTCGACCACGCACCTGACGGGCAGGCGCATGGCTTCGGAAAAATCCGGCAAGCATACGCTGTGAAGCTGAATATCGTCTTGCCACTCATGCCGGAACCGGCCACAAAGTCAGCCGTCGGTAGCACACCGGTAGGGTTTGTCGGCAACCTCGTTTAATATCCCCTGTCATTGACCGATCAATTGACCGACGACATCACTGCCGCCGCAACGACCCTGCCTCCTATGAATGCCGCCGAGCTAGCCGAACGCCTGTCCCGCCCCGCCCCCCGCTTCCTGATCGCACTCGACGTGCCGCCCGAATCGCGCGCGCAGCTGGCGGCCGATCAGCAGCACCAGTTCGAACGCGGCCTGCTGCTGTGGGGACGAACCGGCCACCAGCAGGCAATGGATCTGATGCGCGAAACACTGGCCGTGCTCGGCAGCCTGCAGCGCGATCCGGTCGCCAGACAATTCTGCTGGCTGGCCGAAGGCGCGCTGGAATCGTGCAAGGACCGGTCGCCGGCCACGCGCGAAATTCTCAATGCCCTGTCGCAACAGGTGCGCAGCCTGGCGACGCAGACTTTTACCCTGCCCGAGGCGCTGGCCCTGTCGCTATGGCAGCGCATCAGCGTAACCGGCGGTGGCGAAACGGCCGCGGCCCTGCGCCGCCACCTGAATGCACCGGCGCCGGCCGCACCGGCCATCCCGACGCTGAACCCGGTCGATGCCATCCCGACTGTCGACGACGCGATACCGCCACCATCCGGGGGGCCGGCCATCCCGACGCTGGACCCGGTCGATACCATCCCGACTGTCGACGACGCGATACCGCCACCATCCGGGGTGTCGGCCATCCCGACGCTGGACCCGGTCGATGCCATCCCGACCATCGACGATATCGCTCCTCCACAGCCCGATGCCGATATCCCCGACCTGTCCCTGGACTGGGCCGTTCCGGATGCAGGGACAGACGCGCCGGTTCATGAGCGGCTCGAGTCGGTGCGCTGGGTTGCACCGTCCAGCAGCTATGCGCTGCCGACCCGGATGGAAGTTCCCCCGCTATTGCCGATCAACGAGCCGGCAGCGGCCATCCCCGAACTGTCCATTGGCGACGCACTGCCAGCCACCGATGCCGCGCCGACAGCAGCCATCCCCGAACTGTCCATCGGCGATGCACTGCCAGCCACCAACGCTGCGCCGGCAGCCGATATTCCCGAGCTGTCCATCGGCGATGCACTCCCGACCGCCAGCGCCGCACCGGCAGCCGACATTCCCGAGCTGTCCATCGGTGACGCACTGCCAGCCACCGATGCTGCGCCGACCGCCGATATCCCCGAACTGTCCATCGGTGACGCACTGCCAGCCACCGATGCTGCGCCGACCGCCGATATCCCCGAACTGTCCATCGGCGATGCACTCCCGACCACCAGCGCCGCACCGGCAGCCGACATTCCCGAACTGTCCGTCGGCGATGCACTCCCGGCCGCCGACACCGCGCCGGAAACCGGTATCCCGGAACTGACGATCGGTGACGCACTCCCGCCCACCGATGACGCGCCGACAGCAGCCATCCCCGAACTGTCCATCGGCGATGCACTGCCAGCCACCGATATCCCCGAACTGTCGATCGGCGATGAATGCCCGGCCGCCGACGCCGCGCCGGAAACCGGTATCCCCGAGTCGCCGCGACCTGTACCCGCCCCGCTGCCGGAGCTGCCGCTGATCGCCAGCGCCCCGTTTGCCGCACCGCGCCAGGCGCTGTCGATCGAGCCTCACCCGCAGGCCGCCGTCTTCGCCGCACTGGCCGCCGCCTTGCAGTCGAACTGGCAGCGGATCGCCAATGGCAGCACCTCGCACTTCAATCTGTTCCGCGACGCGCTGGTCACCCTGAATGACGGATTGCCGTCCCTCGGCACCCCGGCGCTGGCCAGGCTGGCCAGCGCGCTGCTGACGCATGCCGATGAGCTGCCGGTCTGCGGCCCCGCGGCCGACGAGGGCGAACGGGTTGCCGAAGCGCTCGACAACCTGACTGACTGTCTGAAGCGCTGGCCGAAACTGGGGGAGGACGATATCGAGGCGCTGGAAGCGCATCAGCGCGCGCTGACCGAGATGCCACAGGCCGGAACCCCGTTGCCGGAAGGCGAGCTGCAGCAGCTGGCTGCCGACATGCAATCGCTGTCGGCCACGCCGGCCGACCCGGTTCCGGCGCCACCTCCCGCTCCAGCCTCGATTTCGCTTGCCGAGGTGCCACACCTGTATGCAGCGCCCACCGATGCCGACGTACCGAGCAACGCGGCCATCGAGCGCGCCGCGCTGGGCGTCGCCGCTCAGGCGCACCTGACCGAACTGATCCATGGCCGCTCGCGCGCCTCTGCCGGCGGCGGCATCGACAACGACATGGTCCAGGCCGCCCAGGCACTGGCCGCCGAGGCCGAAGCGGCCGGCGAAACCGCACTGGGCTCGCTGGCTGCCGCCTTCGCCGCTGCCCTCGATGCCAGCCGCTTCCACCCGGAACCGGTACTGGAAATCGGCGCCGACATCATTGCCGTGCTGGTCGACATGATTGGCAGCGTGCAGCGTGGCGAACCGGTCGAAGGCGCCGAAGATCTGGTCGAGGTACTGGTCGAACTGACGCCGAAGGCGCCCCCGTCACTGTCGCTGCCAGAGGAACCGGCGGCGGGAGCAGAACAGGAACAGGAGCCGGTTCCCGCACCGGCCGCTTCGCCGGCGCCGGCCTTCGAGTTGCCGGACCTGAGCTTCGACGAGGAAGTGATGCCGCCATCCGCCATGGAACCGGAACCCGAGCCGGACACGCCGTGGCCGGACGAAATGCCCGACCTTGGTGACGACCTGACGCCACGCTGAGCCCAGATAAGACGAAGTGGAGAGCGCCGCGCCGGCGCTCTCCCTCGCAGTGATCAGCTCAAGCCGTCCAGCAACGCCTCGACATCGGCCGCGCTGTGTGCGGCGGATAGCGACACCCGCAAGCGTGCGCTGCCCACCGGCACCGTCGGCGGGCGGATCGCCGGCACCCAGATGCCGCGTTCCCGCAGCCGTGCGGCCGCAGCCAGTGCCGCGGCGTCGTCGCCGCACGGAAATGGCTGGATCGCGGTGCGGGACGGCAGCAGCGCCAGGCCGCGGGCAGCGGCACCCTCTCGCAGCTGCACGATGCGCGCCTCAAGGTCGGCACGGCGTTCATCGGCCTGACCGACCACATCGAGCATCACCGTCAGCGCGTGGGCCAGCGATGGCGGACAGGCCGTGGTGAAAATTGCCGTGCGCGCACTGTTGACCAGCCAGTCGATCACCGTGGCCGTGCCCGCCACGGCCGCCCCGGCCAGACCGGCCGCCTTGCCGAAGGTGGCCAGTTGCACCAGATTCGGACTGTCCAGCCCCGCGGCAGCCAGGCTGCCGCGACCACCGTCACCGAGTACGCCGAAGCCGTGTGCATCGTCGACATACAGCCACGCATCGTAGCGCTCGGCCAGCGCAAGCAGGTCGGCCAGCGGCGCCAGATCGCCATCCATGCTGTAGACGGCATCGACGGCGATCAGCCGCGCGCCGCCGGGATGGGCCGCCAGCCGGCTTTCCAGCCCGTCGAGGTCATTGTGGCGAAAACGCACGTGTTCGGCGCCGGACAGACGGCAGCCGTCGATCAGTGACGCATGGGCGAGCCGGTCGGAAAACACCGTGTCGCCGCGCCCGACCAGCGCACCGACCACACCGGTATTGGCCTGATAGCCGCTTGAGAACAGCAGGGCAGCCTCGCGGCCGACAAAATCGGCAAAGTGCCGCTCGAACCGGTCATGCGCCGCCAGGTGTCCGGTCAGCAGATGGGATGATCCGCTGCCGGCGCCAAAGCGGCGCGCCCCGTCGGCCAGTGCGTCGATCAATCGCGCGTCACTGGCCAGGCCCAGATAGTCGTTGCTGGCGAACGTCAGGTACGTTCGGCCATCCACCACGATATGCGGCCCCTGCGGGCTGTCGACCCGGGGACGCCGGCGACGGCGGTAACGCGCGTCGAGGTCGGCCAGGCGGTCGGCCAGTTCGGCAGGACGCGGCACGTCAGCAGCCAGCTTCCGGCTGCTGGTACGGGTACAGGTCCAGCTTGGCCATCAGTTCGGCGTCGTGGTCGGCTTCCGGGTTGCCGGTGGTCAGCAGCTTGTCACCATAGAAGATGGAATTGGCCCCGGCCATGAAGCACATGGCCTGCATCGCTTCCGGCATCTGCTGGCGGCCAGCCGACAGGCGCACGAAGCTGGTCGGCATGGTGATGCGCGCCACGGCGATGGTGCGCACGAATTCGGTCCAGTCCAGTTCTTCGGCATCGGCCAGCGGCGTACCCTCGACCTTGACCAGCTGGTTGATCGGCACCGACTCCGGCTGCGGATCGAGGTTGGCCAGACTGGCGATCAGGCCGGCGCGTTCCTTGCGCGTTTCGTTCAGGCCGACGATGCCGCCGCAGCAGACCTTGAGCCCCGCTCCCCGCACCTTGCCCAGCGTATCCATGCGGTCGTCGAAGCCGCGGGTATGAATGATGTCTTCGTAGTGTTCGGGCGAGGTATCAAGGTTGTGGTTGTAGTAGTCGAGGCCCGATTCCTTCAGCTGTTCGGCCATGCCCGGCTTCAGCAGACCGAAGGTGCCACAGGTTTCCATGCCGAGCGATTTGACCGCGCTGATGATTTCGCTGACCTTGTCCACATCCTTCTGCTTCGGGCCGCGCCAGGCCGCCCCCATGCAGAAACGGCTGGCGCCGCGCGCCTTGGCCAGCCGGGCCTTTTCCAGCACTTCTTCGACATCCAGCAGCTTCTGGCTCTGCACACCGGTATCGAAACGGGCCGACTGCGGACAGTAGCCGCAGTCTTCCGGGCAGCCGCCGGTCTTGATCGACAGCAGGGTCGACAGCTGGATCGCGCGCGGATCGAACAGGCGACGGTGCACTTCTGCGGCGCGATGGACCAGGTCGAGGAATGGCGTTTCGAACAGGGCCTCGACCTTGCACACACTCCAGTATTCAAGTTGGGGATGCGGCGTGGCGGGCTGCTGGAATTCCAGCGGACGGGACGGTGTGTTCATGGCGGATACTTGCTCGTGTCGTTGTCTGACGGAATGGGGGTCATCGTCGATGAAGCACATCACGCTGTCAAACTGGCTGCACCATTTTCTGAACAATTGTGTAAATTTTGAACAGATTTGCATCTTTTGTGCTGCCAGCGCCCGCAATCCGGTCTGCGCCCCCTGCCTGAACGCGCTGCTGCGGCCGCCGTCTCCGGCCTGCCCGCACTGCGCCGCCCCGTCGCCCGCGGCCTTGCCATGCCCGCGCTGCCTGCGCCATCCCCCGGCCTTTGCCCGGCTGACGGCCGGCTGGACGCTGGCGTTCCCGCTCGACGCCTTGCTGTACCGCTGCAAATACGGTCATGACCTTGCCAGCGTGGCCGCACTGGCCGAACTGGCGGTACAGGGCCTGTCCGGACGGGTCGCCCCGGTCGATGCGGTGATCCCCATGCCCCTGCACCCGGCCCGACAGGCGCAAAGAGGCTTCAACCAGAGCCAGGAAATGGTCCGTCCGCTTGCCCGCCGGCTGCAGATTCCCGTCATCGACCGGCAACTGTTGCGGATCAGAGACACTTCGGCCCAGGCCGGGCTGACACTGGCCGCGAGACGGCGGAATCCTCGCGGTGCCTTCGCCGTCAACGGCCGGCTGGACGGACTCGTCCTCGCCCTGTTCGACGACGTCGTCACCAGCGGTGCGACCCTGTCGGCGGCAACCCGCGCCTTGTTGCGCGCCGGTGCCGCCCGTGTCGACGGCTGGGTGCTGGCGCGCACGCCGGGCGCCAGCGAGGCCGCTGCGGAAACCGCCTACCACCAAATCGGCGCCAACGGTGAAAATCCATTGCCGACGACCCGGCCGTGACCCTCGCGCGCCCCGTTTTTGCCGTGCCGGCAGGGGGGCTGGCTTGACCAAGCCCTTGATGCGCTTGCACAATCTTTTCCACATGTTCGCCGTCGTCCTCTTTGAGCCGGAAATTCCACCGAATACCGGCAACGTCATCCGCCTCTGTGCCAACACCGGTTGCGAGCTGCATCTGGTCGAGCCACTGGGCTTTCCGCTGGACGATGCCCGCATGCGTCGCGCCGGGCTCGACTACCACGAGTACGCGACAATGACCGTTCACCGCGACTGGGACGCCTGCCAACAGGCGCTGTCCGGTCGCCGCATGTTTGCCATGACCACCAGGGCGAACCGTCGCCCCGATGCCGTTGCGCTCGAGGCCGATGACGTGTTCGTGTTTGGTCCGGAATCCCGCGGCTTGCCCGATCCGGTGCTGGCGGGATTTGCCGAAGACAGGCGCTTGCGACTGCCCATGCGGGCAGGGCAACGCAGCCTGAACCTATCAAACGCCGTCGCGGTGACGGTGTTCGAAGCCTGGCGGCAGCACGGATTTTCCGGCGCCGCCTGACACGTCCCCGCCCGACGCGGGCGGCGGGTCAATGACGGGTTGCAGTGCAGCATTTTGCCTGCCGTTCGTCCAGTAACGCTTGTGGCGGGCCGCTGGCCTCGCCTATCAAGCCATTCATGTCCTCGGGTTACAGAAAGAGCATTAGCGACATCCCGTTCCCATCAACCTTGCGCACCCCGCGCAACAGCATAAGGAAAGTGCCGATGAAGCCTTTACGATGGCTGTGGCTCGCGCTGCTGAGCACGCTGATATTTGCCGGCTGTTCTACATCGTCGGCACCGAACAACAAGACCGCTTCCGCCGGCAAGTACGCCGGCAAGAAGTTCATCCCCGCCAAGAAGGGCGGCGGTTACTACCTAGACGACGGTCCCGGCGACCTGGTCCCGGCCAACCTCGACAGCATCCCCGACGCCATTCCGGTGGATGAACCCAACCATCGCTGGGCCAACCGTCCGTACGCCGCCCTCGGCGTCAACTACACACCGGACACCAGCAACAAACCGTACCAGGCCAGCGGCACCGCCTCGTGGTACGGCAAGAAGTTCCACGGCAAGCGGACCTCGTCCGGCGAAGCCTACGACATGTTCGCCATGACCGGCGCGCATCCGACCCTGCCCATTCCCAGCTTTGTCCGCGTCACCAACAAGCGCAACGGCAAGACCGTTGTGGTGCGGATCAATGATCGCGGCCCGTTCCACAAGGGACGCCTGATCGACCTGTCGTATGCGGCCGCCTACAAGCTCGGCTACGTCGACACCGGCAGCGCCAGTGTCAGCGTCGAACGCGTATGGCCGGACGACCGGGTGAACAGCACGACCCGCCTGGCCGCCAACGACCTGCCGAAGCCGGCTGATGCCCGTCCGTTCGCCTCGGCGCTGATGCCGGTGTCGCGTCCGGCGACCATCGCCAACGATACCGTCGCCACCACGACCCGCAAGTCGATGGACTCGGCCGGTATCTGGCTGCAACTGGGTGCCTTCGGCAGCCAGGCCAATGCCGAAGCGCAGCGTACCCGGCTGCAGGCGATGATCAATGACGAGAACCAGGAAGGCGATCTGGAGATCGTGGACCGTGACGGCCTGTACCGGGTCCGCCTCGGCCCGTTCGTCAGCCCGGCCCGCGCCCGCGAAGTCGCACAGGCGCTGAAGGTCCAGACGGTGGTGATGCGCTGACCGGCGCAGCCCGCTAACAAAAACCCCCGCTGCAAAGCGGGGGGTTTTTTCGTTCTCAGACGGTTCGTTCAGCGCCGCCGGTGCCAGCTCACGCACAGCGCCACCCAGGCCAGCCCGGCGGCGGTGCCGGCCAGCACGTCGCTGAAGTAGTGGACGCCCAGCGCCGGCCGGGTCAGGGCGGTCAGCGTCAGCCAGGCCGCCAGCGCCAGCCAGACGGCGATCCGCGCGCCCGGACGCTGCAGGCGGGACGCCAGCAGCCAGGCCAGTGCGGCATACAGGGCGGTCGTGCCCATCGCGTGACCGCTCGGGAACGAGCTGCCGAAGGTACCGACATCCGCCATGCCAGGCGGCCGGGGGCGCTCGACCACCAGTTTCAGCGCACCATTGACGCCCCAGGCCCCTGCAGCAGCCAGCATCAGGAACCCTGCATCGCGCTGCCGGCCGGCCCGCCAGGCCAGTGCCGCCACCAGCGCGGCGATGCCCAGTGTCGGCAGCGCCTTGCCTGCCAGATCCCAGCCATAGGCGAACGACAGGAATGGCGCCGGCGCAGCGGCCAGCCCGCGGAAGACGGACTGGTCCAGCGCGGCCATCTGCGGCGTATTGAGTCCTGTCGCCACCGCGACGAATACCGCCGCTGCGATCCAGCCCGGCCACTTCATGCTCAGCCCTTTGCCAGCGCCTTCAGCGCCATGCGGATACCGGCGCCGACGTCGGTGCCGGCCGGCACGCCCTTCAGCGCGGCATCAGCCTCGCGGGCGTTGTAGCCCAGTGCCAGCAACGCGTTGACCATGTCGTCGCGCGGGTCGATCTCGCTGACGGCATTGCCGGCGACCATCGGCAACGGCACGCCGCTGGAGGCAACCAGCTTGCCGCGCAGTTCGAGGATCAGCCGCTCGGCGGTTTTCTTGCCGATGCCGGGCACGCGCGACAGCGCCTTGATGTCGTCGCGCTCGACCGCCAGCGCGAGCTCGTCACCGCTGAGGCTGGACAGCAGCGCCAGCGCCAGCTTGCCGCCGACACCGGAAATGCGGATCAACTGGCGGAACACTTCACGCTCGGCGCGGCTGGCGAAGCCGTACAGCAGCTGCGCGTCCTCGCGCACCGCATGATGGGTCCACAGCGTGGTCGCCGCGCCGGGCGCGGGCAGCAGGCAGAAGGTGCTCATCGGCACGTCGACTTCATAACCGACGCCAGCGACGTCGATCAGAATCTGGGGCGGGTGTTTTTCCAGCAGGGTGCCGGCAAGGCGTCCGATCATGGCGTCGTGTTCTTTGCTAGAAGGGGAAAACGGGGATTGTCGCCCGGAATGCGGCCACGGGGCCAGACGCTAGCGGGAGACGGTCCGGGTTGCCGCCTGCGCGGCGGCCAGTTCGCGCGCCTTGGCATCGATGCGGGCACGGATCAGCGGCATCATCTGCTGCGCGGCTTTTTCGCCTTCGAGAATGGCGCGGTTGCGCGCGTCGAAATCGGCGCCGCCGATCTGGCCGACCGACGGGTGGATCACCACGTCGGCATCCTTCAGCTCCTGGTTCAGCAGCCGCTCGCCCATGATGGTCACGCTCTGGTCGAGCAGGCCGAGGAAGCCTTCGGCCTTGCCGTTGCGGGCGCGGGCGGAAATGTCCACGGCGATGATCAGGTCTGCGCCCATTTCCCGCGCGGCCGAAACCGGCACCGGGCTGGTCAGGCCGCCGTCGACATAGCGACGCCCCTGGATCACCGGCGGGATGAACACATTCGGGATACTGCACGACGCACGCACTGCCTGGCCGGTATTGCCGCGCCGGAACACGACCCGGCGACCGGACGACAGGTCGGTGGCAACGGCGCCAAACGGCTTGCCGAGCTTTTCGATATTGCGATTGCCGACCAGCCGGTTCACGTAAGCCTGCAGCGCCTCGCCCTTGATGAAACCCTGGCTGGACACGGTCAGGTCGCGCAGGTCGGCCTCGTCGAGCTGCTGGGCCACCTTCTGCAACTGGAAGCCGCTGTAGCCGGCCGCGTACAGGCTGCCGACCACGCTGCCGGCACTGGTGCCGGTGACGATGTCGGCATGGATGCCATGCGCTTCCAGCACCTTGATCACGCCGATATGGGCAAAGCCCTTGGCCGCGCCACCGCCAAGCGCCAGCGCAATGCGCGGCTTGGGCAGTGCCGCCGGCGGGGTGACCGGCTCCGGCGGCGGCGTGGTCGCGCAGGCGGAAAGCAGCAGGAACAGGGAAGCGGCGAGGAAACGACGGCGTTGCATGATGGGCAGACCGGGCGGCGAAAAGCCGCCAGCGTGAAGGAAACAGGTGAAGGGAAGCTGATGCCCGGCCATTCTACGCCGGACGCCGGGGCATGAACTCGACAATGTCCCGGCCATCGTCGAGCTTGCGCTTCGGCGCTGCGGCCGGTCGCCAGGCATGGCCGTATACCACCTCATAGGTGGCCGGCAGCCGTCCTTCCCGGCGCCACTGCTCATAGTTGGCCTCGACCCGTGCCCAGGCATGCTTGCCCATCAGCCCGCGCCCGCGGCCCTCGGTCGCGTTGCGCGCGCCGATGGCCTTCAGGTCGCGCATGACGCCTTTTACGTCGTCATAGGTCAGCACGATTTTTTCCATGTCCATGACCGGCGTGGCAAAACCGGCGCGCACCAGCGCATCGCCCAGATCGTGCATGTCGATGAAGCGGTTGACGTGGGTAGCGGCATCCACACCGGCAAAGGCGGCGCCCAGTTCCTTCAGCGTGTCGGGACCGAGTGTCGAGAACATCAGCAAGCCGTCGACTTTCAGCACGCGATGGAATTCGGCGAAAACCCGGTCCGGCGTATTCATCCACTGCACGGCCAGGTTCGACCAGACCATATCGACCGAGCCGGTCGCCAGCGGCAGGTTTTCCAGGTCGCCACAGACCTGGGCCGGCGCCCGGGTGAACAGCTTCTTCAGCAGGCCGGCCGGCATCTGCTTGGCGCGCGACGCCTGCAGCATCGACAGCGCCAGATCGAATTCGACCACCCGCGCATCGGCATAGCGGTCGCGCAGGGTTGCCGCGCCATAGCCGGTGCCGCTGCCGGCATCGAGGATCACCCCCGGCGCATGCCGGATCAGGTCAAGGCGGCCGGCCATGCGGTCCGACACCTCGCGCTGCAGTACGGCGGCACCGTCATAGCTGCGCGCGGCACGGTCGAACGAGGCGCGGACGCGCGATTTGTCGGTGTAGAACGATTCAGAGCTCATCGGATTCAGCCTGCCCGCGACGGGCGAGTATGCGCATTGTCGGAAACCATAACGCGGATAGATGGGGGCGGCCGGCCGGGATGCCAAGCCACCACGGGACGGACGGTCGGGTCAGTCATGTTCCGTCAAGAACGCCGTCAGCGCGGCGAGAAAATCCGCCTCGTGCGACAGGAACGGCGCGTGGCTGGCACGCGGAAACTCGACCAGCCGCGAATCGGCGATCTGCCCGGCCAGCCAGCGGCCGGCGCCGATCGGCGTGATGGCGTCGCGCAGACCGAACAGCAACAGGGTCGGGCAGGCGATGGCTGCCGCGTCGGCCCGCAGGTCGCTGCGGACCAGCACCTCCAGCATCGCCTCCAGCCCCTGCGGCCGGCCGTGGGCAAACAGGTCGCGACGCAGCGTCGCCAGTGTCTCGCGCGCCGAGTCCGAACCCAGGGTCTGCAATGCAAGAAAGCGGGTCAGCGTGGCATCGAACGCCGTGGCCAGGCTGGCGCCGACCGCCTCGATCTGCGCCGCCTCCTGCGCATGCGGCCAGTCCGGCGCACGCACGAAGCGCGGACTGGTGGCAGTCAGCGCCAGCGAACGCACGGCATCGGGCCGGGTCGCCGCCCAGTGCTGGCCGACCAGACCGCCCAGCGACCAGCCGACCACGTGCACCGGCAACGGGAAAGCGTCGGCAATCCGCCCGGTCACCGCGTCGATCGTGGCATGGGTCGGGGCCGGGCTCAGCCCATGGCCGGGCAGGTCGACCAGATGCACGGCATGCTGTTCGGCCAGCCGGTCGGCAATCCGGTCCCAGACGCCGCCGTGCAGGCCCCAGCCATGCAGCAGCACGACGTCAGAGCCCTGCCCCCGGGTCTCGAAATGGATCAGCGGCGCCTCAGCGGACATGGGCAAGCGGCGCAACGGGCGCGATAATGCGGGCTGTAACAGCGTGGGAAGAGAGAGTCATCCGGCAGACGGGCAACGGGTCAAAACCGTATTGTAACCGGGCCGGCCGCCCTCACCATGCGAACAGCCCGCCGCCCCGCGCGGCCCCTCATGCCAACCCAGGATGCGCCCATGCCGCTAGACGCCCATTTCGCCCGAGTACCGCTGATTCCCGAAGTGTCGCTGCCGGACCCGCTCGACGCCGTCCCGCTGGCGCGCGCACTGAGCGCCGGCGGCCTGTCGCTGGTCGAGTTGCGCTGGCACGGCGCCGACACCCTGGCCGCCATTCGCGCCATCGCCACCCAGTGCCCGCAGATGGTCGTCGGCATCGGCGGCGTGATCGACGCCGCCACCTATACCCATGCGGTCGAAGCCGGGGCCCGCTTCATCTCCAGCCCCGGCAGCACGCCCAGCCTGCAGGCCGTGGCACGCAGTCACGCCGGTGTCCTCTACCTGCCCGGTGTGGCGACGATTTCGGAAGCGATGGCGGTCCGCGAAGCCGGCTTCAGCCGGGTACGGCTGGGGCCGGTGCCGATCCAGGGTGGCGTCGCCCAGGTCGCCACCTTCCACCAGGCCCTGCCCGACCTGCGCTTCATCGTGTCCGGCGGCGTCGACGCGCTGAATGCCGACAGCTTTATCGCCCAGGATGGCGTGGCCGCCATCGGCGCCGGCTGGATCGCGACCGGCGACCACCTGCAGCGGCGCGACTGGGCGTGGATCGAGGACAACGCCGCTGCCGCGCGCGAGGCACTGGCGGACTGCCGGGCCGGCTAACCCTGCGGAGGCGCGGGGGCAGGCTCCAGCAGCCGGGCCACGTCGACCTCGTCGATCTGCTCCGGGCGCAGGTAGCGCTCGGCATAGCGCCGGTATACGCCGCTGGTCAGGAACAGCGCGAACAGATCGGGGTCGATATGCCCGCCGTCGCGCATGCCGCGCATCAGCGCCAGCGCCGCCGACAGCGTCTTGCCCTCCTTGTACGGCCGGTCGACGGCCGTCAGCGCCTCGAAGATGTCGGCAATGGCCATCATGCGTGCCGGCACGCTCATCTGCCCGCCATTCAGCCGCAGCGGGTAGCCGGTGCCGTCCATTTTCTCGTGATGGCCGCCGGCGATCTCGGGCACCTGCTTCAGGTGCGGCGGGAACGGCAGTTGCGACAGCATGATGATGGTCTGGACGATGTGCTCGTTGATCTTGTAGCGCTCTTCCGGCGTCAGCGTGCCGCGCGACACCGACAGATTGTGCAGCTCGCCCCGGTTGTACTTGTACTCGGGAATCTCGAGCCGGAATCCCCACGGGTTACCTTCACCATGGACCTCGGCTTCCTTGCGCACGAACAGGTGTTCCGGCTTGTCGGCCAGCAGCGCTTCGGCCACCGGCGGCGGGATGCGCGCGCCCTTGCGCCGCGCCTCGTCCTGGCTGATGCCGAGCGTATCGTCCAGCGTACGGGTCCAGTGGCGGGCGCCAATCTGCTGCAGGCGCTCGATCTTGTCCGGCGACAGGTATTCACCGCCAATATTGCAGGCGGCCACAAAGGCGAACTCGTCGTTCAGTTCGCGCTTGCGCGCGTCGCAGGCGGCGGCCAGCAGCATCGCCTCACCGCCTTCGGCCACGCCGCGCCAGTAGTCGATGTCGGCATCGCGCTTCAGCACCTCGAAGCGCATGCGGACCTCGTGAATGCGGTCATGCAGTGTTTCCAGCTTGGTCGCCTTGTCGACCACGTATTCCGGCGTGGTGACCTTGCCGCAGTCGTGCAGCCAGGCGGCGATATGAATCGCCTCCCACTCGTCGCCGGACAGCCGGAAGTCGGCGAATGGCCCGCTGTTCGCGTCGCAGGCCGCACGCGCCAGCATCTTGGTCAGCTCCGGCACCCGCTGACAGTGGCCGCCGGTATACGGGCTCTTGGCGTCGATGGCCCCGGCCACCAGCTTGATGAACGCCTCCAGCAGCCCTTTCTGCCCTGCCAGCAAGCGCTGGTTGTCGATCATCGCCGCCGCCAGCCCGGACAGCGCCTCGACAAAGGCGATCCGCTCATGGCTGGCACTGGCCGCCTCGCCGACAAACAGCGCCAGCGCACCGATGGCGCGGCCGTCGCGGTTTTTCAGCGGCACCGCCACCAGCGTCACCCCGTCCGTACCGGCCAGTGCCGTCAGCCCGGGGCCGAACGACGCCAGCGCCGGCGATGCGGCCGCCAGCCGTTCGATCGAGGTCTCGCCGCTGGCCAGGGCCCGGGCCAGCGCAGCATCCGGATACTGTTCCAGCAACAGGCACGGCAGGATGGGCTGCCCGCCCCCCGCCACCCGGCTGCCGACCGGCAGCAGCTGGTGCGCGGCCGACTCGTCGAGCAGATACAGCACGCCGGCACCGGCCTGGCTCGCATCCAGCGTTTCCTGCAGCACCCGTGCATACAGCGACTCGACATCGCGCTCGCGCACCAGCGCCAGACCGATATTGAGGAAATTGCGGATCGTCCCCTGCATCGATTCCAGCGCCTGGCCAAGGTCGTCGATTTCGCGCACCCGCGACCGGACCCGCGCCGACTGCGAAAAATCGAAGGTGTGGATCGCCCGGGTGCGCTCGGCCAGCTCGGCCAGCGGCCGTGACACCCGGCGCGAGATCCATCACGACACCGGCAGCAACAGCAGTGCCAGCAATCCCGTCAGCAGCAGCGACTGGTTGCGCTGGCGGGTCGCGGCCACCAGCAATTCGTCCATCGGCGCCAGCACCGCCAGATACAGCGGCGGACCATGTCCGGTCGCCAGCGCACTCGATGATGAAAACCAGTCCCGGCCATCGACCTGAAAGTGGGTTTCGCCGGGTTTCAGCGCATGGCGGGAGAAGACCGCCAGCGGTGCCGAACCCAGCGCGTCCAGATCCGGCAGCTCGGGCTTGCCGGCCGGGGTCGCCGCCGGATGGCCGGGGTCGCCGCGGTAGGCCAGCACCTTGCCCTGGGCGCTGAACAGCACGATCTCGGCACTCGGCGACACCTTCTGCCGCGTCAGCAGGGCCGACAGGTCACTGAGTTCCATGTCCAGACCGACCACCACGCCCGGCACGGCTTCGCGCGCGAACGACATCCCGGCCGTACCGCTGGTGTAGAACAGGTACGGCCCGGTCATGGTATGCAGGCCGGGATTGTGGACGGCATGCTGGTACCACGGCCGGGTGCGCGGATCGAACACATAACCGGGCCGGGCAAGGCTGGCGATTTCATTGCCCCGGCTGTCGTAGCTGATCCAGCGCGCATCGGCCACGCCATCCGGCCGGTGCTCGATGCTCTGTACCAGAAAAGCGGCCTCCGCCGGCAGGTCCAGACGCTCGCGCAGGGCCGCGCTGTCCAGCCGCCGCGCCAGGAAGAAATCACCGGTGTCGTAGCCGGCGTACAGCGCAGACAGATGCGGAAAGTCTTTCAGCAGTGCCAGCAGGACCGGCAGCGAGGCCTGGCGCTGCGCCAGCGACCCGGCCCGGGCCAGCGGTCCCTGGCCAAGCTGGCGCAACAGGGTCCCGGACGGCCTCATTGCCTGGTCGAGATGCACCTGCACCGAGTCGGACGAGGCGGTGAAGATATGCGTGGTCGCATCCAGCAGCATCCGGGTCGAATCGCGATAGTGCGACCAGGTCAGGATGCCGCCGGCAGCCAGGATCAGCACGACGAACAGGGAGGCCAGGTAGACCTGGGCATGGAAAAGCCGGTTGCGCATGATGTCCCGCAAAGTTGGGAGGGAACAGTCCAGATTCGTTATAGAAGGCGGTAGTGAGAATATGCCGTTCGTCGCCTCGCCCTTTCTGTGCAATGACACACGCGGTTGCGTAATCGCAACAGAAAACCGCTGTCATATCAACCCCTTGCTTGCAGCGGCCCGCCCGGAGCGCTATGCTCCGCGCCACTCTTTTTACTGCACTGCACCATGACTTCGCCGATCCCGTCACCTTCCCCGTCCCTGCCGGTCCCGAACGAACGCCTGGCCGCCGCACTTGAAGCCGCCAGACAGGCGGCGCTGGCCTTCCGCAATCTCGCCCGGGTCTGATGCAGCTCGACCGCCTGCTGCAAAGCCAGGGCTGGGGCAGTCGCAAGCAGTGCCAGCAGTGGATACGCGCCGGACGGGTGACCGTCGGCGACGAAATCGTCACCCGGCCGACCGCCACCTTCGAGCCGGATGGCCTGCACCATGCCGTGGACGGCGAAGCCGCCGTCTGGCGCGCATCGCTGTACCTGCTGCTGCACAAGCCGGCCGGCCATGAATGTTCGCGCGAGCCACAGGCCCACGACAGCGTGTTCTCGCTGCTGCCGGCCCGGTTTGCCGCACGCGGCGTCCAGCCGGTCGGCCGGCTGGACCAGGACACCACCGGCGTGCTGCTGCTGACCGATGACGGACCGCTCCTGCACCGGATCAGTTCGCCACGCCACCACGTGCCCAAGACCTATCTGGTCACCTGCCGGCACGAGATCGACGACGCGCAGATCGACGCGCTGCTCGGCGGCGTGGTGCTGCGCGACGATCCGGCACCGGTCGCCGCGCGGCAGTGCGAACGCGTCGACGCCCGCCGGCTGACGCTGGTCATTGGCGAGGGCCGCTACCACCAGGTCAAGCGCATGCTGGCCGCCGTCGGCAATCGCGTCGAAGCGCTGCACCGGGTTGCCGTGGGCACGGTCACACTGGGCGACCTGGCCGAAGGCCAGTGGCGCGAACTGACGGCGGACGAAGTCACCGCCCTGCGCGGCACGCCGGGTTAGCCGGCGGCAATGACCGCCGTGTGCTCAGTCGCGCACGGCTGCCACGAAGAATTCACGGTTGCCGTCGCCGCCAAGGATCGGGCTGTCCAGCCAGTGCAGGACCTGCAGCCCGTGTTCGGCCAGCAACGCACGAATCCGGGTTTCCACCCCGGCGTACAGACTCTCGTCACGCACGATGCCGCCGCCGCCGACGCCGTCACGCCCGACCTCGAACTGCGGCTTGACCAGACTCAGCAGCACACCGCCGGACGCCAGCAGCGGCAGGGCCGGCGGCAACGCCAGGGTCAGCGAGATAAAGGACACGTCACACACGATCAGGTCGACATGCCCGGCCCCGGCCGCGGCACGAATGGCGTCGAGGTCCAGGGCACGGGCATTGATGCCCTCGAAAGCCACCACGCGCGGGTCGGCGGCAATGCGCGGATGCAGCTGGCCGTGGCCGACGTCGATGCCGACCACCCGTGCCGCACCGGCCTGCAGCAGGCAGTCGGTGAAGCCGCCGGTCGACTGGCCCACATCCAGCGCGATCACGCCGTCGACACGCACGCCGGTCTGTGCCAGCGCACCGGCCAGCTTCAGCGCGCCACGCGACACATAGCGGTCGGCCGGGTCCGGCGTGACGACGATATCGTCGCCGGCATGCAGCGTATCGCTCGGCTTCTTCAGGACATGGGCGCCATCATGACGGGCGACGCTGACGCGCCCGGCGGCAATCAGCCGCTGCGCGGCAGTGCGCGACGAGGCAAAACCCAGTTCAACCAGCAGGAGATCGGCACGCGGCATGGCGTTTTATCGACGGTAACGGACAGGGTCGCGATGGTCGGCACCCGGCTGCACGCTGTCAAGCGCCGGCCGCGCAATTTAGGACTCATCCGATCCCGGAGCGCCGCAAGCCTTGCTACCATGCCGTCTCGATCAAAAAATCATGCAAATTATGACCTTTATACCCGACGACGCACCGATGGCCGACGCCACGCCGCTGACTTTCACCGCAACCGGCAGCGAATACTTCCGCATCTGGATCGTCAATCTGTTCCTGTCCATCCTCACCCTCGGCATCTATTCCGCCTGGGCCAAGGTGCGCACGCTGCGCTACCTGTACCGCAACACGCAGCTGGACGGCCACGGTTTCGACTATCACGGCAACCCGCTCTCCATCCTCAAGGGCCGCATCATCGTCTTCGCGCTGGTGGTGGTGACGCAGGTGCTGGAGGGCATCCTGCCGCTGCTGTCGCTGGTACTGAGCGCGCTGTTCGTCGCCGTCCTGCCCTGGCTGATCATGCGCTCGCTGAGCTTCCGCATGGCCTATACCAGCCATCGCGGCCTGCGCTTCGGTTTCGATGGCCGGCTGGCCGGCGCCTACCGGACGCTGCTGCTGTGGCCGGTGCTGGCCCTGGTCTCGTGCGGCCTGCTGGCGCCGATCGCCTACCAGCGCTTCAAGCAATACCAGCATGAGCACTCCCGCTACGGCAGCACCCCGTTCCATATCCGGCTGCGCACCGGCAGCGTGTACGGGCTGATGTTCGCCGTGATCGGCATGCTGATCGTCACCGGCGTCATTGTCGCCACGCTGACCTCGATCCTGCTGGATGGCGGCAATCTGGAAATGCCGGCCGTGTCGAGCCTGCTGATGATCGCGCTGCCGGCCTATGCCGGGATCTTCGCCATCAACGCCTTCATGGTGGCATCGCTGCAGAACCTGGTCTGGTCGGGCACCACGCTCGGCGACGACGCGCTGCGCTTCCGCAGCGACGTGCGCACGCTGCCGCTGCTGGCCATTCTGGTCACCAACCTGCTGGGCATGATCGTCACCCTGGGCCTGTTCTACCCGTTCGCCCGCATCCGTCTGCTGCGCTACCGGCTGCAGCATGTCAGCGTGGCCGCCAGCGTGCCGCTCGACAGCTTCGCCGCCGGCCAGACGCAAGATGTTTCTGCGCTTGGCGACGCCATGACGGACTGGTATGACATCGATATCAGTCTCTGATCCGGCCGGCCCGGCCAGGGTCGATGCCCGTCTGTTCGACGGCAAGACCGCGCAGGCCCGCGCGGTGGTGCTGTCGTTCCGCCATGGCGCGCTGCAGGTGCAGGGCGACGGCATCGCCTTCGAGGTCGCACCGCGCAGCGTGCAGCTGTCCGATGCCCACCGTCATGCCCCGCACCAGCTCGGTTTTCCCGACGGCAGCCTGTGCGAAGTCGACGATCAGCAGGGGCTGGAACGGCTGCTGGTGCAGGCCGGCATGCGCACCAGCCGCATCGACCGCTGGCAGCAACACTGGCGGGCCGCGCTGCTGGCGTTGCTGCTGATGGTCGCCGTCATCGTCGGAGGCTACCGCTTCGCCCTGCCATGGGTGTCGGCGCAACTGGCCGCCGCCGTGCCGGATTCGGTCACGACGGTGATGGATGCGTCCACGCTCGACCTGCTCGATCGCAGCCTGATGCGTCCGACCACGCTGCCGGCCAGCCGGCAGGCGGCGCTGCGGGCGCGTTTCGCCGCGCTGGACGGTGTGCCGGCCGGGGCCGGGCCGCTGCTGTTCCGCGCCAGTGACATCGGTCCCAATGCCTTTGCCCTGCCGGGCGGCACGCTGGTCATGACCGACGAACTGGTGGCCCTGAGCCGCGATGACGACGCGCTGATCGGTGTGCTGCTGCACGAGGCAGGCCACGTCGACCGGCGACACGCGCTGCGGCAGATGGTGCAGACCACGGTGGTCGGCAGCGCATTCGCCTTCTGGCTCGGCGACTTCTCCAGCCTGCTGGCGGTCTTGCCGGCCACCTGGCTCGAACTGCGCCATTCGCGCGACGACGAGACCGAGGCCGACGAATACGCGATCCGGCTGCTGCATATGAATGGCCTGCACGCCGCGCCGCTGGCCGCGCTGCTTGGCCGGCTCGACGCCGCACATGCGCCATCGGCGGCGGATGCGCACCAGCGGAACATGGAGTGGGCATCGACCCACCCGGACACCGCCGGACGAATTGCCCGGCTGCGTCAGGCGGACCGCGAGCGCTTCCCGGGCTGATAGACGACGCGATGCTTGCGCCGGGGCGGCACCGGCGCTAGCATCCGCCGTTTTTTCAAGAACTTGCCTGCCATGACCGCGCCCGACCTTGACCGCCGATTCGGCGGGATGAACCGCCTGTATGGCGACGATGCCGCCCTTCGCATCCGCGCGGCGCACGTCTGTGTCATCGGGATCGGCGGGGTGGGCAGCTGGGCAGCGGAGGCGCTGGCCCGCTCAGGGGTCGGCAGGCTGACACTGATCGACCTGGACAATGTCAACGAATCCAATGTGAACCGTCAGATCCATGCACTGGACGGCGTGTTCGGCCAGCCCAAGGTCGAGGCCATGGCCGCCCGCCTGCGCGCCATCCACCCGCAGTGCGAGATCCGGCTGATCGAGGATTTCGTCACCGTCGACAACGTTGCCGATTTGCTGGCTGGCCCGTTCGACGCCGTTGTCGATGCGATCGACGACATTCGTGCCAAGGCAGCGATCGCGGCGCACTGTCACCGGGCGCGAATCCCGCTGGTGGTCAGCGGCGGCGCCGGCGGCCGCGTTGACCCGACCCGGGTGCAGGTCGACGACCTGTCGCGGGTGACCGGCGACGCCGTCTGTGCCCGGCTGCGCTATACGCTGCGCCGCGGCTACGGTTTCCCGCGCGAGGCCGGGCGCAAATTCGGCATCGAGTGCGTGTATTCGGCCGAGCCGATACGCCGCCCGCAGGCCGGCGCCGCCTGTGACACCGGTACCGCCCCGCAGGGACTGGCCTGTGCCGGCTATGGCTCGGCAGTCACCGTGACCGCCGTGTTCGGCCTGGTCGCGGTCAGCCGTGTACTGGCACGGCTGACCCGGGTTGCGCCGGCAAACCGGGACGAGGCGACGGACGGCAACACCGGCGGGCAAACGACGGAACAGCACACCAGCTGTTGACCGGCAGTCCCCGCCCCGGCTGCCACCGCCCTAGACGGACGGCGCATCCAGCCCGAAATGGCTCCACGACAGCGCCGTCGCCATGCGGCCGCGCGGCGTACGCTGCAGATAGCCCTGCTGGATCAGATATGGCTCGATGACGTCCTCGATGGTATCGGTCGATTCCCCGATCGCGGCGGCCACGTTGTCGAGGCCGACCGGCCCGCCGGCAAACTTGTTCAGAATGGCATCGAGCAGCTTGCGGTCCATCACGTCGAGCCCGGCCGGATCGACATCGAGCATTGCCAGAGCGGCATCGGCAACGGCGGCGGTCACGCGGCCGTCGTGCTTGACGTCGGCGTAGTCGCGCACCCGGCGCAGCAAGCGGTTGGCAATCCGCGGCGTGCCGCGGGCACGGCGGGCGATCTCGAAGGCGCCGTCATCGGCCAGATCCACGTTCAGCAGACCGGCCGACCGGGTCACGATCTGCTTCAGCTCGTCGGCGGTATAGAACTCCAGCCGCGCCACGATGCCGAAGCGGTCGCGCAGCGGGTTGGTCAGCATGCCGGCGCGGGTCGTCGCCCCGACCAGCGTGAACGGCGGCAGGTCGAGTTTGACCGAACGGGCGGCCGGCCCTTCGCCGATCATGATGTCGAGCTGGTAGTCCTCCAGCGCCGGATAGAGGATTTCCTCCACCACCGGCGACAGGCGGTGAATTTCGTCGATGAACAGCACATCGTGCGGTTCCAGATTGGTCAGCAGCGCCGCCAGGTCGCCGGCACGCTCCAGGACCGGACCACTGGTCTGGCGCAGGTTGACCCCCAGCTCGCGCGCCACGATATGGGCCAGCGTGGTCTTGCCCAGCCCCGGCGGTCCGAACAGCAGCACATGGTCCAGCGCCTCGCCGCGCATCTTGGCCGCCTCGATAAAGATGGTCAGCTGTTCGCGCGCCTTGTGCTGGCCGACATAGTCGTCGAGCTGCTTCGGGCGCAGTGCACGCTCCAGCGCTTCTTCCTGGTTGGACAGCGGGCGGGGCGCAACGACGCGTTCGGGCGCACCGCTGGTAAGGGAGTCGGTTTCAATCATGAGCTGGCTTCTTGCGGATTGGCGGCCCCGTCGGCACAACGCGGCCAGGCGCGGAAATGTGCCAAGTGTAGCCGCCGTCAGCCCGATGCTGGTCAGAATTCGGCTGACAGCCGCCCGTTCAATTCAGGGCGGATGCCGCCATCGCCCCCAGCAGCCGGCGCTTGAATGCCGGGGCCGCGCCAAACTGCTCGCGCAGCAGGGAGATAAACAGGCGTACCCGGGCAGGCAGGTGCTTGCGGCTGGGGTAGATGGCATAGATGCCCCCGGCCGACAGGTTCCATTCCGGCAGCACATGGACCAGACGGCCGGCCGCCAGATCGTCGGCGACCAGAAAGTCCGGCAGTTCCGTCACACCGCCACCCGCCAGCGCCAGATTCCGCATGATGCTGGTGCTGTTGGCGCGCAGACGCCCCTTGACCAGCACTTTTTCGTCCTTGTCACCGGGACGGGAGAACACCCAGTGCCAGGACTGCGCGCTGGTTTCATGCGCGATCAGCGAATGCTCCAGCAGATCCTGCGGCGTGCAGATCCGGTCGTGACGCGTCAGATAGTCGCGGCTGGCCACCAGGCTCTGGCGGCAGTCCGCGAGCTTGACCGCATGCAGGCTGGAGTCCCGCGGCTGGCCGACGCGGATGTCGATGTCGACCCGCGAGGCCAGCAGATCGATGTGGTTTTCCGTGGCCATCAGGTCGAACGTGACCTCCGCGTATTGTCCGGCAAACGCCACGGCACTTTCGGTCAGATAGTGCAGGATCAGATAATCCGGCGCGGCAATGCGCAACAGCCCGTGCGGATATTCGTGATCGCTGCGGACCACGGCCACCGCATCACGGTATTCATCAATGATCCGCCGACAGGCCTGCAGGAATTTCTCGCCGGCAGGTGTCAGTGACATGCTCCGTGTCGTGCGCAGCACCAATTGTGCATTCACGTAGGTCTCGAGTTTCTTGATGCGCTCGCTGACGACGGAATGACTGACTCTCAGTGCTGCCGCTGCGGCGGTAAAAGAACCTTCTTCGCCCAGTGCCACAAAGGCAAGCACGCACTCCGGGTGCAGGATTTTGTAATTGTCCATAGGAATAAAACCAATTGTTATTTCGATCAGGCCTTCAAAGCGAAGGAGAATGAGCTTTCGTCCCGTCGCCACCGTGTGGGGAATCAGGGATGAAGCCACCACCTATTTCCAATCACTGCTCACTGTCTGTCACCGAAAGGCCAGATAGCTGCAATCCACGTTTACAATCATAGGTGTATGTAAGTTGCCAGACAATAGACTTCGGACGAGCGGCGGCTACCGGCTTTTTCTGGCAGGCGAGAAAACAGGCGATGCAAAATCCAAGTTTTCCGGCATCCAAAAATTGCAATGTAATAAAAACGCACTGGCTCCGGCGTTTGGCAGCCTCGCACCGTCACTACATTACCGTGTCCTTGACGCAAGTAGCATAAAAACTATTCGATCCCATAGACATATGTTTTTGCAGAAAATGCTGGCTGTTTTCCTCGCGCCGGATAAATAAAACGGATTTCCACCATATAATCTGCCGGCATCCCATAAATGATTTACCTGAATAACCAACAGGTGTTTTTTTGCAGCAACTATATAATTAACACCATTCCGCAGAATCCCTGCCCTGATTCAAGATAAAAATCCGCAGGCCGATGTTCCGGGCACACCAGGCATTTTTCCGGAACGAGCGGTTACCTCTTCGGTACCCGGTTGAAATTTGACAAGGACGGGGAAAATTTTGAACGTCTTGCAGGAGAAATTACGCTCTCCCGCCAATCGGCAGCCCTTTGCCCTTGGCGTACTGACTCTCAGCGATTACCACGCCATGCTGGCAATTGACGGACGGGCCCGCGCACAGGCGCAAATCCGGCTGATCTGCGATCTGCTGGAACAGCACAGCTGCCACATTGCCGATGACAGTCTGGCTTTTGTGCTTCCGTACCAGGCCGGGCAGGACCTGCAGATCCTCGGCAATGCCCTGCTGGCCCGCATCACCAGCGTGCGCCAGATGCGCTCCAGCGAGTCACTGCCGATCCCGGTCCACCTCATCCTGCTGGCGGCCCACACCCCCGTCCATTCGCCGGACAGCCTCATCGACCGGGCGCTGGTGGCCAGCCAGCGGGCCGGGCCGGCCGCCCACTCCCGCCTGACGCTGATCGACGACGCCGAACAACTGGACGAGAGAATCGAGCCGCTGCGCAGGGAGGACAGGGTCCGCGGGGCACTGGAAGCCGATCGTCTCACGCTGTACTCGCAGCGCATCCTGCCGCTCGACTCGATCGGCAGCGATTGCTATCACCATGAAATCCTGGCCCGCCTGACCGACCACGACGGCGCGCTGTGGATGCCGGACTCCTTCCTGCCGGAGGCGGAGAGACTCGGCCTGATGCCGGAGCTGGATCGCCGGGTCGTCGACCGCGCCTATGCCTGGCTGGCAAACCATCGTCCGGGCGGCAACACGCCGTGCCGGTGGACCGCCATCAATCTGTCCGCGCACAGCCTGACGGAAACCGACCTGCCCGCGTTCATCGAAGCCCGCCAGCGTGAGCACCGCATCAATCCGGCGGAAATCTGCTTTGAGCTGACGGAAACCAGCCGCATCAGGGATCTGCCGCGCGCCATCGCCGTGATGCAGCGGCTGCGGGAGTACGGCTACCGCTTCGCACTGGACGACTATGGCAGCGGCAGCGCCACGCTGTCCTATCTGCGCGACCTGCCCGTCGACCTGGTCAAGATCGACGGCAGCTTCATCATTGGCCTGGACCAGAGCCCGCTGAACCGCGATCTGGTCCGCGAGCTGTGCCGAACCTGCCGGCACCTCGGCAAGCAGATCGTGGCCGAGAAGGTCGAGAACATGCAGGTACTCGACTGCGTCACCGGACTGGGCATCGACTATGCCCAGGGCTATGCGATCGAAAAACCCGTTCCGCTGAATCAGCTCGAACCTCACTGAGCCTCCTCCGAGTCACACATGAAAATATCGACCCGCCTCTATGCGCTGTGCAGCACCGGCATCATCGGCCTGCTGATTGTGTCCCTTTCCGCCCTGCTGGCCTTCGGCAGCATCCGGACCTCCATCGCCAGCATCACCGACGATTCACTGCCGTCGGTCAAGGCACTGGCAGAGCTGCAGGACCAGTTTTCAACCCTGCGCCACAATATGCTGCTGCATGTCCTGAGCCTTCACGCCGAAGACAAGGCCGCATTGCGCGCGAATATCGCCGAAGGCAGCAAATGGCTGAACGAGCACTTCAAATACTATGCCGACAACCTGGCCACGAATGCGCAGGACACAGCCAACATCAAGGTGCTGCAGACGGAAGTGGAGCGCTATCAGGCGCTGATGTACCAGGTGCTGGCATTGTCCGACCTCGGGCAGACCGACCAGGCGGCCGCCATGATCGCCCAGGCCACACGCCCTCAAGGGAAAGTAACCCTCGAGACCTTCAAGCGAACCGTCGACTTCAACATCTCGGTACTGGATCAGTCCGAGCAGGACGTGGACGAATCGATCGACAATGCCCGACTGGTGCTGCTGGGGGTGACAACCGTGGTCGTCTTGCTGCTGCTGGGCGGCGGCATCTGGGCGGTCAGGACCATTTACGGGCCGATGACGTCCCTGCGCGACGGGCTGAACCAGCTTGCCCGGGATTTCGACTTCACCCGCCGCTTCCGGCGCCGGCAACAAGACGAAATCAGTGAGACCTACCAGGCGCTGAACGGGCTGCTGGACGTACTGCAGGGCAGTTTCCAGCGCCTCCACACCCTGGGCAGCAATGTGAATGCAGCGGCGGAAACGGTGGCAGCCGCCTCGGCTGACGTCTCGCAGGCCTCGCTGCAGGTCAGCGAATCGGCGGCCAGCATGTCGGCGGCCGTCGAGCAGATGACCGTCAGTGTGACCCATGCGGCCGACCGCGCCGAACAGGCCAGTCACAGCAGCCAGCAGGCCGGCAAGGAAGCCAGCCATGGCGGCGAAGTCATCGACGACACCATCCGCGGCTTCCGCAACACCGAGTCGACCGTGCAGCTGGCCGCAGGCCAGATCGAGCAGTTGAAGGCCCATACTGCGGCCATTGGCACGGTCATCGCCGTGATCAAGGATATCGCCGAACAGACCAATCTGCTGGCGCTGAACGCGGCGATCGAAGCCGCCCGCGCCGGCGAGTCCGGCCGCAGCTTTGCCGTGGTCGCCGATGCAGTCCGCATGCTGGCCGAGCGAACGGCAACCTCGACGCAGGAGATCACCCGGACCGTGCGCCTGATCCAGCAGGGGGCCAATGAAACCGTGGAGTCGATGCAGGGTGTCGTGTCCCTGCTTGGCCACGGCATGAGCCAGGCGGAACTGGCCACGGTCGCCATTCAGCGCATCATCGACAGCACGGACGGCACGGTGACCCAGGTGGCGGAAATTTCCGGTTCGATGCGCGAACAGTCGCTGACCAGCACCAGCATTGCCCAGGGGGTCGAACATATCGCCCGGATGACCGAGCAGAGCCATACCAGCGCCACGCATACGGCGGCGTCGGCCGCCTCCCTGCGCGAGGCGGCCGCCGAGATGCAGGACACCCTCCAGGCCTTCCGCGTCTAGTGTCGCCTCAGACGTCCGTCTCCAGCGTGGTCAGCTGCTCGGCAGCCGGCAGCCGGGGATCTGCCTCGCACAGACGCATGCTGAACGACAGCCGTTCGGCGGCGTCGCCGTCACCGAGCGCCAGCTCGGAGAAGGCCAGCGACAGGCTGTCGAGCAGCGCCTGCGCGGCTTCCAGCCCGGTATCGGGCAGCACCAGCACGAAGGCGTCGCCATCGACACGCCCGATCAGGTCGTTGCGGCGCAGCCGCTTGCGCAGGAAGCGCGCCCAGGTCGCCAGCACCCGGTCGCCGGCGGCATAGCCCCGGCGCCGGTTGAACGACGAGAAGCTGTTCAGGTCGACCAGCGCCAGCACCAGTGGCTGCGCGCTGCGTGCCACGCGCGACAGTTCCTCGTCCAGCCGTTCGCACAGCGCCTGGACCGTCAGCGCCCCGGTCAGCGCGTCGCGCTGGCTCAGTCCGAGCTGCAGCCGGCGGCGGCGGCCGGCACGCTGGACCGCCACCAGCAGTTCATCGGTCGCGACCGGCCGCGCCAGCCAGTATTCGATGCTTTCGTCGGACAGCCGTCGCTGCGGCTGCAGCGCCTCGCTGGCCAGCATCAGGACCGGCATCGGCGGTACCGGGCAGGTCTGCCGCACCACCCGGGCAAAATCCAGGCCGTCGCAGTCAGGCAGGATGCGGTTGACCAGCAGCACGTCCGGGTGATTGCGCAACATGCTGTCGTAGCCTTCGGCGCCGGAAGAGGCCAGCAGGACCTCGATGCCGGCAGCGGTCAGCGCGTCGGCATACCAGTGGACCAGATCGACCTGCGGGTCGATCACCAGGACGCGCAACGGCTGGCTGTCCGCCAGCGGGACCGCCAGCGCCGTCAGCAGTTCGTCGTGACCGACCGGCCATGGCAGGAACACGCTCGCCCCCAGCCGGACGGCGGCAATGCGGCTGGCAAAGTCCGATTCCGGCGACAGGACGACGAACGGTATGTGGGCCAGCCGGGTCCGCGCCAGCGCCGAAATCGCCGCATCGTGGCGGCTGTCGGTACGCACCAGCGCCAGCGCGGCCGGCTGAAAAGTGTCCAGCGCGGCGATCAGCGCATCCGGGTCCGGGTGGACGCTGAGCGTTACGCCATAGCGGGCCAGCGACTGTTCCAGCGCCGCGACGTCATCGCCGGGCCCGGCCAGCAGCAGGATGCCGCCATGCACCACCGGCAGGCCCGGCGGCGGCGAGGCCAGCTTGCGGCTGGCCTTGAGCCGGGCGAGACGGGCCGCCAGCGCCTGGGTCAGGTCGGCCGGCGGGTGCCCGGTCTGCCTGGCCTCGCGAACGGCATCGTGCAGTGAATGCGCCAGGGTCTGGGCAGCGGCGACCAGCTCATCCTCGCCATCGCGCTCGGCCTGGCATTTCAGGTTCAGCGCCAGATAGGCGAGGTGAGCCGCCAGTGGCGTATCCCAGCCACGGCCCAGCAAGGCGAGGCCCCGCTCGATGTCGGTCAATTCTCGGGACAGGTCTGGCATGCAGGGCTCCGGGCGCACAGTCAGGCGCCGCTGTTATAATCGCCGCCTTTTTCAGCAATGCGGTCAAGGCGATGGCGACCAACGTATTTTACGAGGAAGACGGCGGATTCAAAGTGGGCGCCGTCCTGACCGACAACGATACCAGCCTCCAGGTGGAGGCCCCTCACGGCAAGCGATCCAAAATCAAATCGGCAGCGATCCTGCTGCGCTTTAGCTCGGCCCTGGCCGATTTCCTGCCTGCAGCCGAGCAGCAGGCGGCGGAAATCGACATCGACTTCCTGTGGGAGTGCTGCGGCGACGCGGAGTTCGATGCGGCAACGCTGGCAGAAGATTATTTCGGCCACAAGCCGTCAGCACTGGAAAGTGCGGCGATTGCCCTGCGCGTGCATGGCGCCCCGATGTATTTCTACAAGAAGGGCAAGGGCCGCTACAAGGCCGCCCCGCACGAGGCGCTGCAGGCTGCGCTGGCCGGCATCGAGAAGAAAAAGCGCCAGCAGCAGCAGATTGACGGCTGGGTCGACGCCTGCCGCGCCGGCCAGCTGCCGGAAGAGTGGAAGCCGCACCTGATGTCGCTGCTGTGGCGTCCGGACAAGAACACGCTGGAATGGAAGGGGCTGGAAGCCGCCAGCAAGGCACTGCAGGTGTCGCCGCTGAAGCTGGTGGCCGAGCGCGGCGGCATTTCGTCGGTGCCCGACTATCTGCTGGCCGGTTTCATCATGGAGCACTTCCCGCGCGGACGCGGCTTCCCGGTGTTCGAGGCGGTCGAGATGCCGGCCGGCCTGCCCGACGCCGGTGTCGAAGCGTTCTCGATCGACGATTCCGCTACCACCGAGATCGACGATGCGCTGTCGCTGACCCGCCTCGACAACGGCAACTGGCGCATCGGCGTCCATATCGCCGCGCCGACGCTTGGCGTCGGTCCGGATTCGGACGTGGAAAAGCTGGTATTCCAGCGCCTGTCGACGGTGTATTTCCCCGGCGAGAAGATCACCATGCTGCCTGATTCGCTGGTCCAGCAGTTCACGCTGGCCGAAGGCCGGCACTGCCCGGCGGTCAGCGTGTACTTCGAGGTGGCGCCGGACGACTATCGCATCCTCGGCCACGAAAGCCGGGTCGACAGCGTGAAAATCACCGCCAACCTGCGCCACGACTGGCTGGAAACGGTATTCAACGAAGACACGCTGGCCCACGATCCGGGCCGCGACTATCCATACAAGCACGAGTTGCGCGTGCTGTGGGAATTCGCCAACGCGCTGGAAGTCGGCCGCGGCAAGGCCGACAGCAACCAGCAGCAGCGTCTCGACTACAACTTCGCCATCGTCGATGGCAAGGTGGTGCTGACGCCGCGCCGCCGCGGCGCGCCGATGGACAAGCTGGTGTCCGAGCTGATGATCCTGGCCAACGCCACCTGGGGCGGCGACCTGGCCGCCGCCGGCATCCCGGCCATGTACCGGGCACAGACGGCCGGCAAGGTACGCATGACCACCGCCGCCGAACCGCACGTCGGCCTCGGCGTGCCGCAGTACGCGTGGTCGACCTCGCCGCTGCGCCGCGCGGCCGACTTCGTCAACCAGCAGCAGATCGTGGCCATGGTTCGCGGCGAGACCCCGCGCTACAAGCGCGGCGACCCCGACCTGTTCGCCCGGCTGCGCGATTTCGACGTCGCCTACAACGCCTATGGCGATTTCCAGTACCAGATGGAGCGCTTCTGGTGCCTGCGCTGGTTCAGTCAGGAAAACGTGAGCGACATCACCGCGCAGTGGATCAAGGACGACCTGGTCCGCCTCGACGGCCTGCCGATGGCCACGCGCGTGGCCGGTCTGCCGGAAATGGCCGCCGGCGAGCGGGTGCGGCTGCAGGTGGCACGCATCGACGAGCTGGCGCTGGAAATCGAATTCCGCGTGCTCGGCAAGGTCACGCCGGAAAGCGCCTGACGCCAGTGGTGCCGCCAGGGCCGGTTCGCCGGCCGTCGGCGGCACCGGCGCGACGCCGCACTACAAAATGGCGTCATTTCCCTTTCCGTTCAGCGGCTTGCCATCGCAAAGCCCGCCGACTGCCACTAGAATTCCTCCCGATCACAGACGGCAATCACGCCGTCCGTCAGACTGTCCACGAAGAACGGACGAGCGAAGCGAGGTTTCCCCGCGGCGGCGGGGACGGAAGAGGCAGGATTCAATCAGGCAGACTGCCGTGCTCACGACAGTTTCTGTCAGTCGGGCGTGCACCGACGCCACTGCAACCGTCTGTGCCAACCTTTATCAGCAGTCTGACAGACGGCAATCACGCCGTCCGTATGCCATTATTGCAAGTGGTGTCAGGCCCGGCCCGACAGCCTGGCCAGGCGGAGGGTCGCGACACCGTTTTCGCCCCCTCGTCCGTCAAGGGGACACGTCCGGACGCCACTGCAGGCGCCCTTACCGGAGAGTCCCGTGAAGTTCGACAGCGCGTTCTTTTTCACCGGTGCCGCCATTTGCGGCGCCCTGTTTCTCGTCAATGCCGCCTGGATCCTGCTGCCGATCCCGCTGCTGCTGATGTTCACCGCCGTGGCGATCGACGACTGCCGTCGCCTGCGTTCGCTCGACACCGATGCCGCCGCCATGCTGCTGGATACCCCGCGCAAACCGATGATGCCGCTCGACGGCTTTCGCGGCCGCGAACTGATGTTCTACAGTGCCGGGCAACCGGTGTACCGCCTCCTCAGCGACGGTCAGCAGCTGTGGATCTTCCTCGGCCACCGCGACGAAGTCGACGCGCCCGACGTGTCGATCTGCGTGTTTCCCGGCTATCTGTACGGGCAGGCGGCACACAGCGGCACGTGAGCGGTCGCGGCGGCGCCCGGTCGATCCGTTATACTGCCGCCCTTTTCCTACCGACCCCGGACGACCACGTCATGAGCCTGCCCGCCCACCAGCTTGAACTGCTCGCGCCCGCCAGGACCGCCGACATCGGCCGCGAGGCGATCCTGCACGGCGCGGACGCGGTTTACATCGGCGGCCCGTCGTTCGGCGCGCGCCACAACGCCTGTAACACGGTGAGCGAGATCGCCGGTCTGGCCGAATTCGCTCACCGCTACCACGCCCGCATCTTCGTCACCCTGAACACCATCCTGCACGATGCCGAGCTGGAACCGTCGCGCCAGCTGGTCTGGCAGCTGTACGAGGCCGGCATCGATGCGCTGATCGTGCAGGACATGGGCCTGCTGGAACTCGACCTGCCACCGCTCCAGCTCCACGCCAGCACCCAGTGCGACATCCGCACACCGGAAAAGGCGCGCTTCCTGGCCGATGCCGGTTTTTCCCAGGTGGTGCCGGCGCGCGAGCTGACGCTGGCGCAGATCCGCGCCGTGCGCGATGCGCTGCCGGCCGACACCACACTCGAATTCTTCATCCACGGCGCATTGTGCGTGGCGTTTTCCGGCCAGTGCTATATCAGCCATGCCGACAACGGCCGCAGCGCCAACCGGGGTGACTGTTCGCAGGCCTGCCGGCTGCCGTACACGCTGACCGATGCCAGTGGCGGCGTGGTCGCCTTCGACAAGCATCTGCTGTCGATGAAGGACAACGACCAGAGCGCCAATCTGGAAGCGCTGATCGACGCCGGCGTGCGCTCGTTCAAGATCGAGGGGCGCTACAAGGAAGCCAACTACGTCAAGAACATCACCGCCCACTACCGGCTGCTGCTCGACGAGATCCTCGAACGCCGCCCGGAACTGGCGCGCGCCTCCAGCGGCCGCAGCGAGATCCTGTTCACGCCGGATATCGACAAGTCCTTCCATCGCGGCCATACCGATTATTTCGTCAACGGCCGCCATGACGATATCGGCGCCTTCGATTCGCCGACCTTTATCGGCGTACCGGTCGGCACGGTAACGCGGCTGGCCCAGGACTGGTTCGAGATCGACGCCACCGAGCCGCTCGCCAACGGCGACGGCCTCAACTACATGAAAAAGCGCGAAGTGCACGGCATGCAGGCCAATACCGTCGAAATGACCGGTCCTGGCGAGAACGGCACCACGCGCTGGCGGGTGTATCCAAACGAGGGCATGCGCGCGCTGGACGGGCTGAAGCCGGGCACGGAAGTCAGCCGCAACCGCGACCATGCCTGGGAGCAGGCGCTGACACGCAAGTCGGCCGAGCGCCGGGTCGGCGTCTGGCTGAAGCTGGAAGACCAGCCCGACGGGCTGAAACTGACTGCCACCGACGAGGATGGCGGGACGGCATCGGCCGCCATGGCGCTGACGCTGGAACCGGCCCGTGACGCCGCGCGGGCGGAAGCCGGGCTGCGCGACAGCCTGGCCAAGCTGGGCAGCACCATGTTCGTCGCCCACGGCGTCGAGCTGGCGCTGGCCTCGGCCTGGTTCGTGCCGGCCTCGGCCATCAACGCCCTGCGCCGCGACGTGGTCGCCCGGCTGGCCGCCGCGCGCATCGCCAACTGGCCGCGCCCGCCGCGCAAGGCGCCGCTGGAACCGCCGGTGCCGTATCCGGAGACCTCACTGTCGTATCTGGCCAATGTGTACAACGACAAGGCCCGGGCGTTCTATGCCCGCCACGGCGTCACGCTGATCGATGCGGCCTACGAGGCGCACGAGGAGCCGGGCGAGGTCAGCCTGATGATCACCAAGCATTGCCTGCGCTTCAGCTACAACCTGTGCCCGAAGCAGGCCAAAGGGGTCATCGGCGTCAAGGGCCAGATCCGCGCCGAGCCGATGACGCTGAAGTCCGGCAACGAGACCTATACCCTGACCTTCGACTGCAAGCCGTGCGAAATGCACGTCATGGGCAAGATAAAGAAACACATTTTCAACGCCCCGCCGCCGTCCAGCGTGCCGGTCCAGCCGCTGACCTTCCACCGCAAGCAGCCGTAGGGTCAGCGGCCCGGGCGACCGCCCTTATGCAGGGTCGGTGCCGAGCAACTGGCCGACCAGCCCGTGCCGGCCGGCCGCGAAGGCACTGGCCGCCAGGCGCCTGCCGCCGGCAGGCTGGACTTCGCTCAGGCGCAGCGCGCCATCACCGCAAGCGACCAGCAGGCCGTCGTGGCCGGCTTCCAGCACCGTGCCAGGCGCACCGCGCCCGTCGGCCGGGCTCGCCCCCCACACTTTCAGCAGATCGCCGCCCAGCGTGGTCCACGCGCCCGGCACCGGGCAGTAGCCGCGCACGGCACGGTCGAGTTCCGCCACCGGCCGGGTCCAGTCGAGCCGGGCCTCTTCCTTGTCGAGCTTGGCCGCATAGGTGACGCCCGCTTCCGGCTGCGTGCAGGGCGGGAAGGCGGCCGGATCGGCCAGCACCTCGACAATGGCGGCCGCGCCCAGCGCCATCAGCCGGTCGTGCAGGCTGGCGGCAGTGTCGGTGGCGCTGATCGGCGTGCGCACGACATGCCGCATCGGACCGGTGTCCAGCCCGGCTTCCATCTGCATGATGGTGACGCCGGACTCGGCATCGCCGGCCAGCAGCGCGCGCTGGATCGGCGCGGCGCCACGCCAGCGCGGCAGGATCGACGCATGGATGTTCAGGCAGCCGAGCGGCGGGATGTCCAGTACCGCCTGCGGCAGGATCAGCCCGTAGGCGGCCACCACCATCACGTCGGCCCCGATGTCGTGCAGCGCTTGCCGGGCGCCGGCATCGCGCAGCGTCTGCGGCTGGCTGACCGGCAGTCCCAGTTCCAGCGCGCGCGCCTTGACCGCCGACGGCTTGAGCTTCATGCCACGGCCGGCCGGCCGGTCGGGCTGGGTCAGCACCAGGGCGATGTCGTGTCCGGCGGCATGCAGCGCGGACAGGGCGGCGGCGGCGAAATCCGGCGTGCCGGCGAAGATGAGTTTCATGTGACGATCCGATCTGAAAAAGCGAAATCCGGGCGCCAGGCCCGGTGCGATCACGCTACATGCTCTGGCGTTCGCGCTTCTTGAGCTTGTTCCGGATCCGGTTCTGCTTCAGCGGCGACAGGTACTCGACGAAGACCTTGCCGTCGAGGTGGTCGATCTCGTGCTGGATGCAGATGGCCAGCAGGCCGTCGGTATCCAGCGTGAACGGCTTGCCGTCGCGGTCCAGCGCCTCGACGATCACGTGCTCGGCACGGGTCACCTTGTCGTAGACGCCCGGCACCGACAGGCAGCCTTCCTCGTACACCACCTCGCCATCGCGATGGGTGATGACCGGGTTGATGAACACCTGCAGTTCGTCATGGGTGTCGGACAGGTCGATCACCAGCAGGCGTTCGTGCACGTCGACCTGCGTCGCCGCCAGGCCGATGCCGTGCGCGGCGTACATGGTCTCGCCCATGTCGTCGATCAGGGTGCGGATGCGATCGTCCACCTCGGCCACCGGCCTGGCGATGGTGTGCAGACGGTCGTCCGGGTAATTCAGGATGTTGAGCAGCGCCATAGGGTGATGTTATCTAATACATTGCGTTGTCTGGGGACGGGTCGCCGGAGGCGGCGGGGCCTCGCCGCACCGTGGTCATGCCCGGTATTCCGGACCGCCTGACCGTCGGCGCCGCCCGTCATTGTCGTTCATCTGCAACATGGTGCTGTCCGTTTCGTCCGGCAAGAGGCTTCCATGCGCTTTTCCATTATATCGGCTGTGACGACGCCAGACCTTATCGCCGTGGCGATACGGCCATGAGCCTGCTGACCGGCCACGATGCCTGGCTGCATCTGTTCCATGTCCGGGGCCTCGGTCCGATCGGGTTCAATGCCCTGCTGGAGGCATTCGGCACGGCGGAGGCCATCTGCGCTGCGCCGCCCCGGCAGCTGGCCAGCGTCGTATCGCGCCAGCTGGCCGCGGCGATTGCCGGCGACGACAGCCGGGCTGCGCGCCAGGCGGCAGCCGACTGGCTGGCCGCCGACGCGACCCGTTCGCTGCTGACACGGCTCGACGCAGACTACCCGCTGGCGCTGGCACAGTCGCCGGCCGCGCCGCCGCTGCTGTTCCTGCACGGCCGGCGCGAACTGCTGTCCCGGCCGCTGTTCGCCATCGTCGGCAGCCGGCATGCCAGCGCGCAGGGCATCCGCGATGCCAGCCGCTTCGCCCGGGCGCTGGCCGACACCGGCTATACCATCGTCAGCGGCCTGGCCGCCGGCATCGACGCGGCGGCCCATGACGGCGCGGTCGACACCCCGGCGGCCACCGTCGCCGTGATCGGCACCGGTATCGACCGCGTCTATCCGGCCTGCAACCGGCCGCTGGCACGACGCATCGCCGGTCACGGCCTGATCGTCAGCGAGTTTCCGCTCGGCACGCCGCCGCTGGCCGCCCATTTCCCGCGCCGCAACCGCATCATCGCCGGGCTCGGCGCCGGCTGCCTGGTGGTCGAGGCCGGCCTGCGCAGCGGCTCGCTGATCACGGCGCGCCAGGCTGCCGAGGCAGGCCGCGAAGTGTTCGCCATTCCCGGGTCCATTCACTCGCCACTGTCGCGCGGCTGCCATGCGCTGATCCGCGACGGCGCCAGGCTGACCGAGTCGCTGGATGACATCCTGGCCGAACTGCCGCCCTTGCCGGCACTGCCGCCGGTCGCCGGACCCGCCGCTGTCCCGGAGAGTGAATTCGCCGCCGGCGACGCGCGGCTGCTGGCTGCGCTGGGCTTCGATCCGGTCGATGCCGATACCCTGGCGCAACGTACGGGCTTGACGGTGGAGGGGGTTTTGGCGATGCTGCTGCCGCTAGAGCTCGCTGGACGGGTCGCCCCGCTACCGGGCGGCCGCTACCAGCGGGTCGTTTGACGCCCGCCCGTTCATGCCGGAGCCGAATTCGGGCTCCACGCGACGGGCAGGGTGCGAGTCGCCGCCGGCGTCGGGCCTCACCGCCCTTTGTTTCCACTGAAAAAGCCGCCGCCATGCTCGATATCATTGCCTTTCTTGTCCAGGAATACCGCGACTTCGCCGCCTGTCCCGAACCGGAACACCTGGCGCAAAAACTGTCCGCAGTCGGTTTCGAAGACGAGGAAATCGACGATGCGCTGGACTGGCTGGCCGAACTGGCCGCCGACGATGCGTCGCCGATCGTGTTTGCGGAAAGCACCGCCACGCGCATGTTCAGCGCCAGCGAATGCGAACACCTGCCGGTCGATACCCAGGGGTTCATCCACTTTCTCGATACGGCCGGCGCCCTGACCAATCTGCAGCGGGAGCAACTGATCGACCGGCTGATGGCACTGCCCTCGGACGATCTCGATCTCGATGCCGTCCGCCTTGCCACCCTGGCCGTTCTGTGGCGTCACGCTGCCGACATCGACATTCTGGTGGCCGACGAGTTGATGGTCGCCATCGACGGTCAGCCACCGTTGCAATAACGCCGGTCCGGCATCGTCCCGGACCGCACCGAAAGCGCCGAACGCTTGTGAGCGAACGGCTTTAGGCTCTACCATCGCGCCCTTCACCCGGCCGGCGCTTGCATTTGGCGCCGCTTTCCCGAATACATTTAGGGACTATTGACGTCTCGAACTCCATGTCCGCCAATCTGCTGATCGTCGAATCGCCGTCCAAGGCGAAGCCACTGAAAAAATATCTCGGGTCCGATTTCGAGGTACTCGCCTCCTATGGTCACGTTCGCGATCTGGTGCCCAAGAACGGCGCGGTCGACCCCGAACACGACTTCGCGATGAAGTACCAGATCATCGCGCGGAACTCGAAACACGTTGACGCCATCGCCGCCGCGGTGCGCGAAGCCGACACCATCTATCTCGCGACCGACCCGGACCGCGAGGGTGAAGCCATTTCGTGGCACCTGATGGAAATCCTCAAGAACAAGAAGCTCTTGAAGGACAAGAAGGTGATGCGCGTGGTGTTCCACGAGATCACCCGCAACGCGGTGCTGGAAGCCGTCGCCAACCCGCGGGAAATTTCGCAGGACATGGTTGATGCCCAGCAGGCGCGCCGTGCGCTCGACTATCTGGTCGGCTTCAACCTGTCGCCGCTGCTGTGGAAGAAGATCCGTCGCGGCCTGTCCGCCGGCCGCGTGCAGAGCCCGGCCCTGCGCCTGATCTGCGAGCGCGAGATCGAAATCCGTGCGTTTACCGCCCAGGAATACTGGTCCGTGCATCTGGACAGCCACAAGGGCCGGCAGAAATTCGGCGCCAAGCTGAACGAGTGGCAGGGCAAGAAGCTCGAGCAGTTCGACATTCCCGACGAAGCCACCCAGGCCTCGGTGCTGGCCGCGCTGTCCGGCCACGACGCTGCGGTCACGGCGGTGGAAAAGAAGAAAAAATCGCGCAACCCGGCCGCACCGTTCACGACCTCGACGCTGCAGCAGGAGGGGGTGCGCAAGCTCGGCATGACCACCGACCGCACCATGCGCACCGCACAGCAGCTGTACGAGGGCATCGACGTCGGCCAGGGCCAGATCGGTCTGATCACCTACATGCGTACCGACTCGGTGGCGCTCGCCAACGACGCGGTCGAGGAGATCCGCTTCTACATCGGCCAGCACTTCGACGCCGACTACCTGCCGAAAACGCCGTCGGTGTTCAAGAACAAGGCCAAGAACGCCCAGGAAGCGCACGAAGCCGTGCGCCCGACATCGATCTTCCGCACGCCGGAATCGGTCAAGCCGTTCCTGACCGCCGACCAGTTCAAACTGTACGACATGGTCTGGAAGCGGACGCTGGCCTGCCAGATGACCGCCGCAAAGTTCGACACCACCGCGGTCGACATCGCGGTCGGTGACGGCGTGTTCCGCGCCACCGGTCAGGTGCAGACCTTCGCCGGCTTTATCGCCGTGTACCAGGAAGACGTCGACGATACCGCCGACGACGACGAGGACAGCGCCAAGCTGCCGCTGCTGGAAGTCGGCGACGTGCTGCCGGTGGACAAACTGTCCGGCGAGCAGCATTTCACCCAGCCGCCGCCGCGCTACTCGGAAGCGTCGCTGGTGAAGACGCTGGAAGAATATGGCATCGGCCGTCCGTCGACCTATGCGTCGATCATCTCGACGCTGAAGGATCGCGAGTACGTGATCCTCGACAAGAAGCGCTTCCAGCCGACCGATACCGGCGAGATCGTCAACAAGTTCCTGACCGAGCACTTCGCCCAGTACGTCGACTATCACTTCACCGCCCGGCTCGAAGACCAGCTTGACGATATCTCCACCGGCAAGCGCCAGTGGATCCCGGTGCTCGACGGCTTCTGGAAGGGATTCCACAAGCAGATCACCGAGAAGGAAAGCATCAGCCGCGCCGAGGTCACCACCGAAAGCCTCGACGAAGCCTGCCCGAAGTGCGGCAAGCCGCTGAACATCCGCTTCGGCAAGCGCGGTCGCTTTATCGGCTGCACCGGCTACCCGGACTGCGACTACACCCGCAACCTGAACGAAACCGCCGAGCAGGCCGCCGCCGAAGAAGAAGCACCGGTCATCATCGAAGACCGGGTCTGCCCGGAGGACGGGGGTCAGCTGGTGGTCAAGAAGGGCCGCTACGGCAAGTTCATCGGCTGCGCCAACTACCCGAAGTGCAAGCACATCGAGCCGCTGGAAAAGCCGCGCGACACCGGTGTCGAGTGCCCGGAATGCAAGACCGGTCACCTGATCGAACGCAAGAGCCGCTACGGCAAGCTGTTCTACAGCTGCAACACCTACCCGAAGTGCAAGTACGCGACCTGGAACCCGCCGGTGGCGGAGACCTGCCCGAAATGCGGCTGGCCGATCCTGACCATCAAGACCACCAAGCGTCGCGGTACCGAGAAGGTGTGCCCGCAGAAGGAATGCGGCTACAGCGAGGTCATTGCCCCGCCGGAAGCGAAGACGGCGGAAGAATGATGCCGAAGCGCCTGATCGTCCTTGCTGCCATGGCCGGCGCCTTCACCGGCCTGCCGGCACTGGCGGCCGGGTCCGGGGACACCACGGACCGTCCGCGCGCCACGGCAACGCCGTACGACGCCATTCGCGCCGCGGTGCCGGTCTCGACCAGCCCGCTCGCCATCGGCCGCCGTGCCGCCCTCGACGATCAGCGGCCGACGCCGCGCAGCGCCGGCATCGCCTCGACCCGCCCGGCCGGGCAGGACACCCCGCAAAAAAAACCGCCCGGACAGTGATGTCCGGGCGGTTTTCTTGTCGGGTCAGCCTCAGTTCGGGGCCTTGGTCGCCTGACGCTGGAGGATGTTCGAGAACTCCTCCATGAAGGTGTCGAAGCGGTTGGCGAAGCGGTCGATGTCGTAGGCGAAGCGGTTGTAGGCGACAACGGCCGGGATGGCGGCGAACAGGCCGATGGCGGTGGCGATCAGCGCCTCGGCGATACCCGGAGCGACCGTGGCTAGCGTCGCATTGCCGGCGTTCCCGAGCCCGATGAACGCATGCATGATGCCCCAGACCGTACCGAACAGGCCGATATACGGGCTGACCGAGCCGACCGTGGCCAGGAAGGCGGTATGGCGGTCCAGCTCGTCCAGCTCGCGCTGGGCGGCGGCCTTCATCGCGCGGCGGGTGCCGTCCATGGTGTCGGACAGCTCACCGCCCGGCTGGCGGCGCAGTTTGACGAATTCGGCAAAGCCGGCCTGGAAGATCTTTTCCATGCCGATGCCGTCCTTCTTGCCCGACACTTGCTGGTACATGTGGTTGAGGTCGGCACCGCTCCAGAACGCGCGCTCGAAATCCTCGGTATGCAGACGGGCATGGCGCACGTCGATCCATTTCATGATGATGCGGGTCCACGACAGGACCGACATGACCATCAGCAGGGCCATGATGAACTGAACCGGCAGACTCGCATCCAGCAACAGCTTGACGACCGACAGGGATTGGGTGGTTTCCACGACTGAGAGAACCTTTGTCTTAGACGAGTTAGGACTTTAACTGGCGTGCGAAAGCTATCGCAATACACGCCCACTGGCAAAATCGATAATGGTGGATGGGCGACGACGACGGCCGACCAGGCCCGGCAGCGTCAGCAGGCGGTCGCCGAATGCATGCCGGCACGCAGCGGCACTGCGCAGTGAACGCTTGCCGGCCACATTGGCCGACGTCGACACCAGCGGCCCCAGCCGGCGGGTCAGCGCGGCCACGCCGGCATGGGCCGAGACGCGAACGGCCAGCGTAGTATGCCGGCCCCGCAGCCACGGCAGCGCCTGACGACCGGCCGGCAGCAGAAACGTGGTCGGACCCGGCCAGCGCGTGGCCAGACGCGCGCGCCCGGCCGTGTCCGGCATGCGGATCAGGCCGCGAAACGCCTCCACCCCGGCGCCGACCACGATCATTCCCTTGTGATTCGGCCGCCCCTTGATGCGCAGAATGGCCTTGAGCCCGCGCGCATTGCGCGGATCACAACCCAGTCCGAAACATGACTCGGTCGCGTAGGCGATCACGCCGCCGCGCTTGAGATGTCTGCGGGTCTGACGAAGGAGAGAGGCGGAAGGGAAGCGGTACATGACGGCAAAAATGGGACGACGGCGCCATTTTGGCACGTTGCCGGCCCGGATGCAGGCAGAAGCGCAAAAGAATACCAGACGGCCGGCCCCGGGGCAGGCCACAAAAAAGCGCGAACGGGCGCAGCGCGGCGCGCTAACGGCACATCCCGACCAGATTGCCGTAGACCAGCGCCGCCTCCGGCCGCGTATAGCCATACAGCGCCAGCAGCACTGCGGCCAGGATCAGCGCACCGCCAAGCCACTTCATGCGCCGGCCTCCGCGCGCTGCAGCGGTCGCTCGCGAATCGGCAGGCACAGCAGCGCCGCCATCACCCCCAGCACCACGCTGGCCCACCACACCGGGTCATAGCTGCCGGTGCTGTCGTACACCCGCCCGCCAAGCCAGATGCCGAAGAAACTGCCGAGCTGGTGAGCGAAAAACACCAGCCCGCCCAGCATCGACAGGTAATGGACACCAAAGATGCCGGCGATGATGCCGTTGGTCAGCGGCACGGTGCCGAGCCACAGGAAACCGATGGCGGCCGAGAAGGCAATGGCACTGGCCGGCGTCACCGGCAGCAGCACGAACAGCACGATGGCCAGTGCACGACAGGCATAAATGCCCGACAGCAGCCGCGACTTGTCGTGCCGCGCGCCCATATGGCCGAACAGCCAGGTGCCGACGATATTGGCCAGCCCGATCAGTGCCAGACTCAGCGCACCGACCGAGGACGACAGCCCGCGATCAGCCAGGAAGGCCGGCAGGTGGACGCCGACGAAGGACACCTGGAAACCGCAGACGAAATAACTCGCCGACAGCAGCAGGAAACCGGGATGACGCATCGCTTCGCGGAAGGCGTCGCCGACCGGCTGCGATGGTCGCTCGATCCCCTCGACCCGCAACGGCCATGCCAGCGGCACGATCAGCAGCGTCAGCGCGGCGAACACCAGCAGGGTGGGGCTGGCACCGAGATGATCGATGCCCCACTGGCCGGCCGGCAGCAGCAGGAACTGGCCCAGCGAGCCGGCTGCCGCCGTCAGCCCCATCGCCTGGCTGCGGCGATGCGGCGGCGCCAGCTTGCCAACCACGCCGAACACGACGCCATAGGTCGTGCCGGCCAGACCGATGCCGATCATCACGCTGCCGAGCAGCGGCATGCCGGGCACCGCCAGCGTCCACAGACCGGCGGCGTAGGCGAGGGCGCCGGCCACCAGCACCCGGCGCGCGCCGGCACGGTCGGCCCAGGCGCCGGCGAACGGCTGCGCCGCGCCCCACAGCAGGTTCAGGATCGCAAAGGCAAAGGCGATCGTCTCCCGTCCGCCGCCGGCCGACAGCGGCTCCAGGAACAGGCCGAAGCTGTGACGGATGCCCATGGCCAGGGTGATGATGACCCCGGCGAACCACAATACGCGCGTCAATGGCATGACGTTTTTCCCCATTTCTCCACCGCGACCGCCGCTCGTTCTGACTGCATGGCGGGGTTTGTCGGCATTCGGGCCTACTATTCCATTGGCACCCGGGCCATGACAAGCCCAAATAATCAAACGGTCGTTTGACAGCATCGACGGCCGCCGGTATGTTCGGGACCATGGCCAAGCCGTCGGCCATCCGCCTTCCCGTGACCCGCACGCCCCCTCCGTGGAGAAAAACATGACCGCCTATCCGCACCTGCTTGCCCCGCTGGACCTCGGCTTCACCACCCTGAAAAACCGCGTCCTGATGGGGTCCATGCACACCGGACTGGAAGAGCTGCCCGACGGCCCGGAGCGGCTGGCGGCGTTCTATGCCGAACGCGCACGCGGCGGCGTCGGTCTGATCGTGACCGGCGGCGTCGCGCCGAACGAAAAGGGGCGGGTGTATGCCGGCGGGTCGGAACTGACCAGCGCCGCCGAAGGCGCCCGCCACCGTGTCGTGACCGACGCCGTGCACGAAGCCGGCGGCAAGATCGCGCTGCAGATCCTGCATACCGGTCGCTACAGCTACCAGCCCGAACCGCATGCGCCATCCGCGCTGCAGGCGCCGATCAACCCGTTCGCGCCGCTGGCCATGACCGGGGACGACATCCGCCAGACCCTGGCCGATTTCGCCCGCTGCGCCGTGCTGGCGCGCGATGCCGGCTATGACGGGGTCGAGGTGATGGGGTCGGAAGGCTATCTGATCAACCAGTTCCTCACCACGCGCACCAACCACCGTGACGACGAGTGGGGCGGCTCGTTCGAGAACCGCTGCCGCTTTGCGCTCGAGGCGGTTCGTGCCGTGCGCGCCGCGACCGGCCCCGACTTCATCATCATCTACCGCCTGTCGATGCTGGATCTGGTCGACGACGGTTCGAGCTGGGACGAAATCGTCGCCCTGGCCCGGCAGGTCGAAGCGGCTGGCGCCACGATCATCAATACCGGCATTGGCTGGCACGAGGCCCGTATCCCGACCATCGCCACCATGGTGCCGCGTGCCGGCTTCGCCTGGGTAACCCGCAAGCTGATGGGCTCGGTCGGCATCCCGCTGGTGACCACCAACCGCATCAACGACCCGGCTGTGGCCGAACGCGTGATCGCCGACGGCTGCGCCGACATGGTGTCGATGGCGCGCCCGTTCCTCGCCGACCCGGCTTTCGTGCAGAAAAGCGCGGAAAACCGCGCCGACGAGATCAACACCTGCATCGGCTGCAACCAGGCCTGTCTGGACCACATCTTCGCCGGCAAGCTGACCTCCTGTCTGGTCAACCCGCGCGCCTGCCACGAAACCGTGCTGGTCACGCCGCCGGCCCCGGCCCGCAGCAAGCGCCTGGCCGTGGTCGGCGCCGGCCCGGCCGGCCTGGCCTTTTCCACCGAAGCCGCCCGTCGCGGCCACGCGGTGACGCTGTTCGACGCGGCCGACGCGATCGGCGGCCAGTTCAATATCGCCCGCCAGATTCCGGGCAAGGAAGAATTCAACGAAACGCTGCGCTATTTCCGTCGCCAGATCGAGCTGACCGGCGTCGAGCTGCGCCTCGGCCACCGCGTCGGCGCCGACGACCTGGCCGGCTTCGACGAGGTGATCCTGGCCACCGGCATTGCGCCACGCCTGCCGGCCATTCCCGGCATCGAACACCCGAAGGTGCTCAGCTACGTCGACGTGCTGAAGCACAAGAAACCGGTCGGCAAGACCGTCGCCATCATCGGCGCCGGCGGCATCGGCTTCGACACCGCCGAATACCTGACCCAGGGCGGCGAATCGACCAGCCTCGACCCGGCTGCCTTCGCCCGCGAGTGGGGCATCGACATGGCGCTGGCCCATCGCGGCGGCCTGGCTCCCGCCGGGGTCGCGCCGCATGCCAGTCCGCGCAAGGTGTACCTGCTGCAGCGCAAGGCAAGCAAGGTCGGCGACGGCCTCGGCAAGACCACCGGCTGGATCCACCGTGCCAGCCTGCAGATGCGCGGCGTGAAGATGGTCAACGGCGTCAGCTACGACCTGATCGACGACGCCGGCCTGCACATCACCGTCAAGGGCGAGACCCAGGTGCTGCCGGTCGACAATGTGGTGATCTGTGCCGGTCAGGACCCGCTGCGCGAGCTGGTCGAGCCGCTGCAGGCGCGCGGACAGACCGTGCACCTGATCGGCGGCGCCGACGTGGCGGCCGAACTCGACGCCAAGCGCGCCATCCTGCAGGGCACGCAACTGGCACTGTCGATCTGATCGCCCCCGGGGGCAGCAAACGAAGCAAAAGCAATGGCGGCCATCAGGCCGCCATTGTCGTTCTGGTGCAGGTCAATCAGCCGATGACATCCACATTCTGGCCGGTCTCGCGCCCGCTGCCGAACAGGTCGTGGTAGCCGACGACCGGCACCAGCAGCGCCAGCGGCGTGAACACCAGCATGCCGAGGCCGAGCAGCATGGCCGCCAGCATCATCAGCGCCATCATCCACAGGAACATGACGAAGAACGCGCCGAAGTTGCGCACGCTGGCAGTGAACGATTCGCGCAGCGCAGCCAGCGGCGCCAGTCCGTGCCACAGCACCAGGATCGGTGCCAGCCAGAAGGCCATCGTCAGCAGGAAGGTCGCCGGCAGTGCCGCCACCAGCAGGGCCGACACCACCTCGCCCAGCAGCGCCGGGTCCTCGGGCGCCAGCGTGCCGGTCGGCATGCTGAAGCCCAGCATGGCCGCCAGCGAGAAAAACACCAGGTACATCAGTACCGATGCGGCCAGGTACATCGCGCCGAGCACGAAGAACGGCAGCGCCCGCTGCGACTCGAAACAGCCGAACAGGTCGAGCACGCGCGGGCGTTCGTCGCGCGCAGCGCGGGCCGCAGCCACGGCGCCGCCGGCCATCAGTGCCGGGGTCAGGATCGCGGCCAGCAACTGGCCGAGCACCGGCACCATGCTCAGCACCAGCTGAATCAGCATGAAGACAACACCGATGCCGATCCATGGCAGCGGATAGTCACGGAACAGACGCCATGCGGCGACGATCCAGCGCCGACCGGCACTGGCAGGAACGCGCCGGACTTCCGGCAACGGGGTGGACTGCATGAAAACTCCCTCAGGGCTTATTACAGCTTCGATGCAGGCGGAAGGTTGCCGCCCACGTCGTCATTCGGCGATAATCGCATGATTTTTTTGCAGGCTTTCGCGTCCTGCGCCTCCGGTGACCCTCCGACCCGGACGCCGTGCCGCGCGGCAGGCCCGCCTACACAGCCACTCTTCCGAGGTTTTTTTGATGGTCACGCGCAAAGAGCTCGCTGACGCCGTTCGCGTTCTCAGCATGGATGCAGTGCAACAAGCCAATTCCGGCCACCCCGGCATGCCGATGGGGATGGCGGACATTGCCGTCGCATTGTGGAAGCATCACCTTAAGCATAACCCTGCCAACCCGAAGTGGGCCGACCGCGATCGCTTCGTGCTGTCGAACGGGCACGGCTCCATGCTGCTGTACAGCCTGCTGCACCTGACCGGCTACGATCTGTCCATCGACGACCTGAAGCAGTTCCGCCAGTTGCATTCGAAGACGCCGGGCCATCCCGAATACGGCTATGCGCCGGGCATCGAGACCACGACCGGGCCGCTGGGGCAGGGTATCACCAACGCGGTCGGCATGGCGCTGGCGGAGAAGGTGCTCGGCAAGAGCTTCAACCGGCCGGGCCACGACATCGTCGACCACCGCACCTGGGTCTTCCTCGGTGACGGCTGTCTGATGGAAGGCATCAGCCATGAGGCCTGCTCGCTGGCCGGCACCTGGGGCCTGTCCAAGCTGACCGCGTTCTGGGACGACAACGGCATCTCCATCGACGGCGACGTCGAAGGCTGGTTCACCGACGACACGCCGAAGCGTTTCGAAGCCTACGGCTGGCACGTGATCCGCAACGTCGACGGCCATGATGTCGACGCCGTGCTGAAGGCCATCGACGCCGCCCGCGCCGAAACCGGCAAGCCGACGCTGATCTGCTGCAAGACCGTGATCGGCATGGGCGCGCCGAACAAGCAGGGCGGCCACAACGTGCACGGCGCCCCGCTGGGCGCGACCGAAATCGCCGCCGCCCGCGAATTCCTCGGCTGGCCGCATGCGCCGTTCGAGATCCCGGCCGACATCTATGCCGGCTGGAGCGCCCGCGACAGCGGCAATGCCGCCGAAGCCGACTGGACCGCGCGCTTCAATGCCTACCGTGCCGCTTTCCCGGCCCTCGCCGACGAATTCGAACGCCGCATCGGTGGCAAGCTGCCGGCCGACTGGGCCGCCTTCGCCGCCGACGTGGTCGCGCAGATCGCCGCCAAGGGCGAGACGCTGGCCACCCGCAAGGCATCGCAGAACGCCATTGAAGCCTTCGCGCCGAAGCTGCCGGAGCTGCTCGGTGGCTCGGCCGACCTGGCCAGCTCGAACCTGACGCTGTGGTCCGGCTCGAAGGACGCCAACAGCGCCGAAGGCGGCAACTACGTGTACTACGGTGTGCGCGAGTTCGGCATGGCCGCAATCATGAACGGCCTGTACCTGCACGGCGGCTTCAAGCCGTACGGCGCCACCTTCCTGATGTTCAGCGAATACGCACGCAATGCACTGCGCATGGCGGCGCTGATGAAGATCAGCCCGATCTTCGTGTTCACCCACGACTCGATCGGTCTGGGCGAGGACGGCCCGACCCACCAGCCGGTCGAACAGGTCGCCACCCTGCGTCTGATCCCGAACATGGACACCTGGCGCCCGTGCGACACGGTGGAATCCGCCGTGTCCTGGCAGGCTGCCATCGAGCGCAACGACGGCCCGAGCACGCTGATCTTCAGTCGCCAGAACCTGCCGTTCATCCCGCGTGATGCCGGTCAGGTGGCCGCAATCCGCCGCGGCGGCTACGTGCTGCGCGATGCCGACAATGCCCGTGCCGTGCTGATCGCCACCGGCTCGGAAATCGAGCTGGCACTGAAGGCGCAGACCGCGCTGGCCGGGCAGGGCATTCCGGTTCGCGTGGTGTCGATGCCGTCGACCAGTGTGTTCGACCGCCAGGGCAAGGACTGGATCGCCTCGGTGCTGCCGAAGGCGCTGCCGCGCGTCGCCATCGAAGCCGGCCACCCGGACGGCTGGCGCAAATACGTCGGCCTGGACGGCGCCGTGGTCGGCCTCGACCACTTTGGCGAATCCGCGCCGGCCAAGGTGCTGTTCGAAACCTTCGGCTTTACCGTCGACAACGTCGTCGCCACGGTGAAATCGGTACTGTAAGCCTGACCGGCGGCGCCTGCGGGCGCCGCCGCACCCTTTACGAATGACTGGAGATCTACGCCATGGCTCTTCGCCTTGCCATCAACGGATACGGCCGCATCGGCCGCCAGGTCCTGCGCGCCATCTACGAATACAATCTGCGCAACGAATTTGAAGTCGTGGCGGTCAACGCCTCCGGCGACCTGGCTACCAATGCGCACCTGACCGCCTTCGACACCGTCCACGGCCGTTTCGCCGGCGAAGTCAGCCATGACGACAGCCACCTGATCATCAACGGCGACGCCATTCCGTTCTTCGCCACCCGCAACCCGGCCGAACTGCCGTGGAAGGCGCTGAATGTCGACCTGGTGCTCGAATGCACCGGCGCCTTCACCTCGAAGGAAAAGGCCCGCGTCCACCTCGAGGCCGGCGCGAAGAAGGTGCTGATCTCGGCGCCGGGCGGCGATGACGTCGATGCCACCGTGGTCTACGGCGTCAACGATGACGTGCTGCGCGCCGGCATGACCGTGGTCAGCAACGCCAGCTGCACCACCAACTGCCTGGCACCGGTCGCCAAGGCGCTGAACGACAGCCTCGGCATCGTCAAGGGCCTGATGACCACCATCCACGCCTACACCAACGACCAGGTGCTGACCGACGTCCGCCACAAGGACCTGCGTCGCGCCCGTTCCGCCACCCAGAACATGATCCCGACCAAGACCGGCGCGGCCAAGGCCGTCGGCCTGGTGCTGCCGGACATGGCCGGCAAGCTCGACGGCTTCTCGGTGCGGGTGCCGACCATCAATGTGTCGCTGGTCGACCTGACCTTCGAAGCGGCCCGTGACACCACGGTGGCCGAAGTCAACGAACTGATGAAGGCGGCGGCCGACGGCCCGATGAAGGGCGTGCTCGGCTACAACACGCTGCCGCTGGTGTCGATGGACTTCAACCACACCCGTGAGGCTTCGCACTTCGACGCCACGCTGACCAAGGTGTCCAACGGCAACCTGGTCAAGGTTCTGGCCTGGTACGACAACGAGTGGGGCTTCAGCTGCCAGATGCTGAATACTGCCCGCGCGATGTTCGCCGCGCGTCAGTAATCCCCCGGAGGGCCGCTACGGCCCTCCACTCAATTTATTAACGGGCTCCAAGGCCATGCATTTCAACAAACTGACCGACATCAATCTCGACGGCAAGCGCGCGCTGATCCGCGTGGACATGAACGTGCCGGTGAAACACGGCAAACTCGGCGACGACACCCGCATCCGCGCGTCGATGCCATCGATCGAACACTGCCTGAAGCACGGCGCCGCCGTCATCCTGATGTCCCACCTCGGTCGCCCGACCGAAGGGGAACCGCGGCCCGAGGACAGCCTCGCGCCGGTCGCGCAGCGTCTGTCCGAGCTGCTGGGCCAGCCGGTACCGGTCATTACCGCATGGCAGGACGGCATCGACATCAAGCCGGGCCAGGTGGTGATGCTGGAAAACGTCCGCCTGAACCGCGGCGAGAAAAAGAACCTGCCCGAGCTGGGCCAGGCGTATGCCAGCCTGTGCGATGTCTTCATCAACGACGCGTTCGGCACCGCCCACCGTGCCGAGGCCTCGACCCATGCCGTTGCCCGCTTTGCGCCCCTGGCCTGTGCCGGCATCCTGCTGACCGCCGAACTGGAAGCCCTCGGCCGCGCCCTGGAGGCCCCGGCCCGCCCGCTGGTCGCCATCGTCGCCGGCTCCAAGGTGTCGACCAAGCTGACCATCCTCGAATCGCTGGCCGACAAGGTCGACCAGCTGATCGTCGGCGGCGGCATCGCCAACACCTTCCTGCTGGCCGAAGGCCATGGCATCGGCAAGTCGCTCGCCGAATCCGAACTGGTCGGCGAAGCGAAGAAGGTCATTGCCAAGATCCGCGCCAATGGCGGCGATGTGCCGCTGCCGACCGATGTGGTCGTCGCGCCGGAATTCTCGGAAAACGCCGACGACACGCTGAAGCTGGTCGATGACGTCACCAAGGACGACATGATCCTCGACATCGGCCCGCAGTCCGCATGCCGCCTGGCCGAAATCGTCGCCCATGCCGGCACCGTGGTCTGGAACGGCCCGGTCGGCGTGTTCGAGTTCGACCAGTTCTCCGGTGGCACCCAGACCCTGGCGCGCGCCATCGCCGACAGCGACGCGTTCTCGATCGCCGGCGGCGGCGATACCCTGGCCGCCATCGCCAAGTTCGGCGTGACCGACCGCATCGGCTACATTTCCACTGGCGGCGGCGCCTTCCTCGAATTCCTGGAAGGCAAGGAATTGCCGGCCGTCGCCATCCTGGCCGAACGCGCCTCGCACTGATCCCGGTCCCGGCAGATGCCGGCCCGGCAACTCCTGGAGTGGCCCATGTCGTTCAATACCTGGCTCCTGTTCGTCGTGACCGTGTTCTTCGTCTCGGCCACTCCCGGCCCGAACATGCTGCTGGCGATGACCCACGGCATTCGTTATGGCGTGCGCCATACGCTGCCGACCATGTCCGGCCTGCTGGTCGGGCTCGGTCTGATCATGGCCGGTTCCGCCGCCGGACTGGGGGCGGTACTGGCCACGTCCGAGCTGCTGTTCGCCGTCATCAAGTACGCCGGCGCCGCCTATCTGATCTGGCTCGGGCTGCGCACCTGGTTTGCCCGGGTCGAAGCGCCCGCCGTCGCCGAGACCGATCCGCAGCTGCGCGATGCCAGCTGGCAGCAGCGCTTTCGCACCGGTTTTCTGGTGTCGATGAGCAACCCGAAGGCTTTCATTTTCTTTACCGCCCTGTTCCCGCAGTTCATGCATGCCGATGCGCCGCAAGGCCCGCAGTTGCTGGTGCTGGCCATCACGTTCTACGTGATCGAGACCAGCTGGCAGTTCGTCTACGCCACCGGCGGCGCCCGGCTCAAGCACTGGCTGACCAGCCCGTTGCGGATGCGCTGGGTGAACCGCTTTGCCGGCAGTTCCTTCATGGTGGCCGGCGTTGCGCTGAGCAGCGTGAGCAAGGCCTGATCATTACCCGTTCGCGCGCGGCCCCTGCCGTGCGCGCCGTTTTCTGGAGAATCCAAACATGGCTCTCGTTTCCCTGCGCCAGCTGCTCGATCATGCAGCCGAATACAGCTATGGCCTGCCGGCCTTCAACGTCAACAACCTCGAACAGATGCGCGCCATCATGGAAGCCGCCGACAAGGTCGACGCGCCGGTGATCGTCCAGGCCTCGGCCGGTGCGCGCAAATACGCCGGCGCACCGTTCCTGCGCCACCTGATCCTGGCCGCGATCGAAGAGTTTCCGCATATCCCGGTGGTCATGCACCAGGACCACGGCACCAGCCCGGATGTGTGCCAGCGCTCGATCCAGCTCGGCTTCAGCTCGGTGATGATGGACGGCAGCCTGAAGAGTGACGGCAAGTCCCCGGCCGACTACGACTACAACGTCGACGTGACCCGCACCGTGGTCAACTTCGCCCATGCCTGCGGCGTGTCGGTCGAAGGCGAGATCGGCTGCCTCGGCAGTCTGGAAACCGGCATGGCCGGCGAGGAAGACGGCGTCGGCGCCGAAGGCGTGCTCGATCACAGCCAGTTGCTGACCGACCCGGAAGAAGCCGCGCAATTCGTCAAGGATACCGGCGTCGACGCGCTGGCCATCGCCATCGGCACCAGCCACGGCGCGTACAAGTTCTCCAAGAAGCCCACCGGCGACGTGCTGCGCATCGACCGCATCAAGGAAATCCACGCCCGCATCCCGAACACCCATCTGGTGATGCACGGCTCGTCCAGCGTGCCGCAGGAATGGCTGAAGATCATCAACGAGTTCGGCGGCGATCTCGGTGAAACCTATGGCGTGCCGGTCGAGGAAATCGTCGAAGGCATCAAGCACGGCGTGCGCAAGGTCAATATCGACACCGACCTGCGTCTGGCCAGCACCGGCGCCGTGCGTCGCTTCCTGGCCCAGCATCCGGCCGAATTCGACCCGCGCAAATTCCTGAAGGTCTCCACCGACGCGATGCGCGACCTGTGCATCGCCCGCTACGAAGCCTTCGGCTCGGCCGGTCAGGCCAGCAAGATCAAGCCGGTCAACCTCGACACCATGGCCAATCGCTACGCCAGCGGCGCGCTGGCCCAGGTCGTGCGCTAAATCCCGCACCTTTCGTCCCCGCTAACGGGGACCGCCCGGCCGTGGGCATGACATGGCCCGGGCAGGCATCAGAGGCCGTTCGTCCGCGAACGGCCTCTGTCGTCTATGCCGTCCGGACGATGGCAGCCCGGCCGTCGAACGCATATAGTTCCGTTGCCCCGTCTGTCACCCATCTGAAAACGCCATGCAGCTACACATCCTGTACTTCGCCCGCCTGCGCGACACCTTCGGCCGCGCGGAAGAACACCTGGAATTCTCCGGCACCACCATCGGCGCCCTGATCGACCTGCTGGTCGCCCGGGGCGACGACTGGCGCGAAGCGCTGGGAGGCGGGCGCCCGTTCCGCGTCGCCCGCAACCAGGCGATCGCCACCGTGGACACCGTGCTCAGCGAGGGCGACGAAATCGCGATCTTCCCGCCGGTCACCGGAGGCTGAAATGGACGTCCATATCCGTGTCAGCCACGACGACTTCGATACTGCCGCCGAGATCGCGCGTTACCAGCGCCCCGGTATCGGCGCCGTGACCGCCTTTGTCGGCCTGGTCCGCGATTTCGGTGATGGTGACAACGTGGTCGCCCTGGAACTCGAGCACTATCCGGGCATGACCGAAAGCGAACTGGCGGCCATCATCGATGACGCCGGCCGCCGCTGGCCACTGGATGGCGTCACGGTTATCCACAGGGTAGGCCGGCTGGAACTGTCCGAACGCATCGTGCTGGTCGTCACCGCCTCGGCCCACCGCCGCGCGGCCTTCGAGGGCTGCGAGTTCGTCATGGACTGGCTGAAGACCCGGGCGCCGTTCTGGAAGCGCGAATGGGGAGCGGATGGTCAGTCGCGCTGGGTGGACGCCAAGGACAGCGACGACAGCGCCACCGCGCGCTGGGAAGATACCCCCAAATAAGTCACACCCTGCCCACACTTTATCCATAGACTTGTCCACAGCGCGGCGTTGTCCCGCTTCCGCCCAGACCGTGCCACCGCGATTTTCATCCACCGTTTTATGCACAGGCTGCACGGCAATGTTTCCCGTGAAACATTTCAGCAATGGCAGCAGAAAATCCTGCAATAACAGCATGTTCTGCGTGAAACCGGAATAAGCCCGCCATAAGACAAGAGTATTGACAATTTCCATGCACAAAGTTATCCACAACTCAGACCGGATTTTCCTGCATGGAAAATAAGACCGGAAATGTCCGCGCCTACTCGGCACTGATCCTGGCAGGCGGCCAGGCATCGCGGATGGGCGGCGTCGACAAGGGCTGGGTCCGCCTCGGCCAGACGCCGCTGATCCGCTGCTCGCTCGTGGCGCTGTCACGCCAGGCAGAGCCGCCGCGGCAGGTTCTGATCAGCGCCAACCGCCACCTCGACGACTATGCGGCACTGGGCGTACCGGTGCTGCCGGACGTGCTTCCCGGCTCGCTCGGACCGCTGGCCGGCCTGCACGCGGCACAATTGTCCCCATTGTTATCCACAGGCGAACCGCTGCTGGTCATCAGCGTGGACACGGTCAGACTGCCGGACAATTTCGCTTCGCGATTACTGGATGCCCTGGCAGCCGGCCACGACGCCGTATCCGCCAGCGACAGTGAGCGCTGGCACCCGACACTGATGATGGTCAGGACCGGCCAGGCCGCGTCGCTGGCGGATTACCTGCTTGGCGGCGGGCGCAGCATCCGCGGCTGGCTGGGCGGCCTGCGCCACGCCACGGTGGCATTCGGGCAGCCGTTCCCCAATCTCAATACGCTGGACGATGTGGCCAGCCTGGCGGCCGGGCAGGGCGGTGTCGCGCCCGACTGAAGGCCGGCTTTTCGACCGTGCTGTCCACAGCCGCCAGACAGAAAGAAACCGCCCCGTGGCCGATGCCACGGGGCGGTTTCTGTCTCCACTGCCGATGCTTACTTGCCGGACGGTGCGCCGTTCTTCGCCCGGCGGGCGCGGACCGCATCGGCCAGGGTGCCCAGCAGGTCGACCGTATCGTCCCAGCCGATGCACGCGTCGGTGATGCTCTGGCCGTAGGTCAGCGGGCAGTTCGGCTTCTGGTCCTGGCGGCCTTCGACCAGGTGCGACTCGATCATCACGCCGAAAATGTGTTCGTCGCCACCGGCCAGCTGGGCAGCGATGTCATCGCCGACTTCCATCTGCCGGCGGAAGTCCTTGCGGCTGTTGGCATGACTGAAGTCGACCATCAGCTTCTGCGGCAGGCCGACGGCGGCCAGTTCGGCCGCTGCGGCCTGCACGTGCGCAGCCGAGTAGTTCGGTTCCTTGCCGCCCCGCAGGATCGCATGGCAGTCCGGGTTGCCGCCGGTGTTGACGATGGCGGAGTGCCCAGTCTTGGTCACCGACAGGAAGTGGTGGGAATTGCCGGCGGCACGGATGGCGTCGATGGCGATCTTCAGGTTGCCGTCGGTACCGTTCTTGAAGCCAACCGGACAGGACAGACCGGACGCCAGTTCGCGGTGCACCTGCGACTCGGTGGTCCGCGCGCCGATCGCGCCCCAGCTGATCAGGTCGGCGAAGTACTGCGGCGTGATCATGTCGAGGAATTCGGTCGCGGCCGGGATGCCCTGGTCGTTCAGTTCCAGCAGCAGCTTGCGCGCAATGCGCAGGCCCTTGTTGATATCGTAGGACTCGTCCAGGTTCGGGTCGTTGATCAGCCCCTTCCAGCCGACGGTCGTGCGCGGTTTCTCGAAGTAGACCCGCATCACCACCACCAGCGCGTCTTCGTGCTGCTGGCGCAGCGCCTGCAGACGATTCGCGTACTCGTGCGCGGCAGCGGTATCGTGGATCGAACACGGGCCGACCACGACCAGCAGACGGTCATCCTCACCATGCAGCACGCGGGAAATATCGCGACGCGTATTAAAAATCAGTTCCGACGCCGCCTCGCTGATCGGGAGTTCATACAGATGGGCGATCGGCGGAAGCAGTTCCTTGATCTCACGGATTCGGACGTCGTCGGTCTGGCGTTGCATGATGAAGGCTTTCGGCTGCGAGGGAAAATGTTGCGAGGCATCAAATCTATCGCGCTTTGCCGGCAGGTGCAAACGCGATACCGCGCCGTCATGGACCGGCGACAGGATTCCCGGCAAGCAAAACGCCGCCCGTGAGGGCGGCGCAGGCTCATGGCGGCAATGTCGCCAGACATTGCCGGGGTGCCGGATCAGTCGGCGAACTGCTTCTTCAGCCGTTCGCGGCGTTCCTGGGCTTCGACCGACAGCGTCGCGGTCGGGCGGGCCAGCAGGCGCTTGAGGCCGATCGGCTCGCCGGTGTCTTCGCAGAAGCCGTAGGAGCCGTCTTCGAGCTTCTTCAGCGTCGACTGGATCTTTTGCAGCAGCTTGCGCTCGCGATCGCGGGTGCGCAGCTCCAGCGCGTATTCTTCTTCCAGTGTGGCCCGATCCGCCGGGTCCGGCGTGGCCTCCTGCTCTTGCAGGTGGTTGGTTGTGGCACTGGCGTTGTTGATCAACTCTTCCTGCATCTGCAGGAGACGTTCGCGGAAGAACTCCAGATGATCGGCGTTCATGTAGTCGCTATCGTCGCCGTTCCAGTTGAGGACGTCCTGTTCGGTCAGCTTGGCCATATTTGTTATCCGGCGAGATGAAAACGGCGGGCAGATTACCGGTGGTAGCGCTTGAGAGCAACCACCGCAATGCGGGGACATGCCCCGTTCCCCCGTTTCAACGCACATATATAGAGGGGGGAATGCCGTTCTACAAGGTATTTCAATAAAAGTGAAGCGGGAAAACGATCCCCGCTCCGGACGGTCGACAAACCCCGCCAGGTCAGGACGCTGCGGTCCGCGAGGTTCCCCCGCGACGGGCGAGGGTGGTGGCCGTCGGTGCCCACCTTTTATAGCAGCATGGTGCGGAAAAGCGGCCACGTGCGGTGATGCGCCGGACGCAAGGCGGGGACGATGCCGCCGCGCCCGGCATGGAGCGCCAGATTACTTCTGCGACAGCACCCACTTGACCAGCGTCTTCGCATCCGCTTCGCTGATGTTGTTGGCCGGCATCGGGACCGGACCCCAGACACCCGATCCGCCCTTCATCACCTTTTGCACCAGCGCGGCTTCATTGCCACCCTTGTACTTGGCAGCCACGTCCTTGAACGCCGGGCCGACCAGCTTCTTGTCGACGGTGTGACAGGACATGCAGTTCTTCTGCTGAGCCAGTTGCAGGTTGGCAAACGCCGGCAGGGTCGTCATCGTGCCCAGCACGGTCAACGCCACGAGTATTTTTTTCATCGATTGTTCTCCACAGGGTAATCAGGCCACGCGGGGACACTGCCCCGCGTGCGCGTCAGCATACTCTTTATTTTTCTGGAAAATATTGATCAACCTCTAGGCAACTGACATAAACCGCCGTCAGTCGGCCCCGCTCAGACACCGAACTGCAATTGTGCCAGCAGCATCCGCTCCAGGAAGGCTATCGGCAGCATCAGCACCACCTGAAGCACGATCAGCAGCGCCAGCGGCGACAGATCCACCTGGCCGATCATCAGCCGGCGGAACGGCCGCAGGAACGGTCGCGTCAGCAGTTCCAGCAACGGTGCCAGCGGATTGTACGGGCTGACCCAGGACAGTACCGCCTGGACGATGACCGCTCCCATCAGCAGGTAGACCGTGGCACGGAACACATACAGTACCGCCAGCAGCGCCATCGACAGCCAGTTGGATGGCAGTGCGAAATTGTACGGCAGCGGTGCCAGCACCAGCAGCAGCACGATGGCGATCAGCGAGGTCAGCCATGCGGTCAGCAGCGTGGCCGTATCGTAGCCGCGCCAGGCCGGAATCCGCTTGCGCAGCGGAAGTACGATAAAGTCGGTGGCCGAACGGACGAACTGGACCAGCGGATGGCGCAACGGCGCGTTGGCCAGCTGCAGGTAGAAGCGCAGCAGCAGGACCAGCACGAACAGGTCGGAGGCGGTCTGGATCAGGAAACGCAGGGTATCGGCTAGCATCGGCTCAGCTCCGCGAGAAGTCGGCGCTCATTTCGACCGCCCGGGCGCGGCAAGCCAGCGCACCGCGCACGATGGCCTCCTTGACCCGGTCATCCTCGAAGCTGGCGATCGCCCGCTCCGTGGTACCGCCCTTGCTCATCACCTTGCGCTTGAGTTCGCCAGCCGGCTCGCCGCTGTCGCGCAGCAGCGCGATGGCACCCTCGAACGTTTCCAGCGCCAGTTGTCGCGCGGTCTCGGCATCGAAACCGACGTCGCGGCCGACCGCTTCCAGCGCTTCGACAAAATGGAACACATAAGCCGGACCGCTGCCGGACACGGCGATGACATCGTCGATGCCGCTCTCGGTCCCGACCCACAGCACGCGACCTACCGCCGTCATGATCGCTTCGGCAGCGTTCCGGTCGGCCACGGCCACGTCTGCCGCCGCGTAGAGGCCGCTGACGCCCTTGCCAACCAGGGCAGGGGTGTTGGGCATCACCCGCACGATGCGCGTCGTGCCGCCGCTCCAGCGCGACAGGGTGGCGATATCCACGCCGGCAGCGATCGACACCAGCAGCGCGCCGTTCAGTCGCGGGGCCAGTTCGGTGCAGACCGCCTTCAGGTTCTGCGGCTTGACCGCCAGCACGATGACATCGTCGGCAGACAGCGCGGCGGGCAGGGCGGACAGCGCCGTCACGCCATACTTCGCCGCCAGGGCATCACGCTTTTCCTCGCTGTGTTCGACCACGCTGATCGTCGTTCCGGGCTGGCGGTACAAACCGCCGATGATGGCGGTGGCCATATTGCCGCCGCCAATAAACAAGACGTTCATGAGTGCTCCAGAAAAAGGGGGGTTAACGCACGCCGTAGTCGCGCGCACCGAAAATCGCCGTACCGACCCGAACCAGTGTCGAGCCGGCGCCGATGGCCGTTTCCAGATCGGACGACATGCCCATCGACAGCGTGTCGAGTGTCAGCCCGTCGGCGCGCAGCTGCTCACGCAGCGCCGCCAGCCGGGAGAACTGGCCGGCCAGCGTGGCCGGGTCGGCATGCGGGTCCGGTATGCACATCAGCCCGCGCAACGTTAACCGCGGCAACTTAGCCACGGCTTGCGCGAGGGCAATTGCCTGCCCGGGCTCGCAGCCGCTCTTGCTCTGCTCGCCGGAGACATTGACCTGCACACAGACGTTCAGCGCCGGCAGCTGTGCCGGGCGTTGTGCCGACAGCCGCTCGGCAATCTTCAGCCGGTCGACCGAATGCACCCAGTGTGCCAGCTCGGCCACGACGCGCGTCTTGTTGCTTTGCAGCGGGCCGATGAAATGCCACTCGATATCGGTCAGTGACGCCAGTTCGGCGCACTTGCTTTCCAGCTCCTGCACATAGTTTTCGCCGAAGGCACGCTGCCCGGCGACATGGGCGTCGCGGATGGCATCGGCGGGAAAGGTCTTGCTCACGGCCAGCAGGCGTACGCTGCCCGCAGGCCGGTTCGAGGCTTGTTCCGCCAGGCGGATACGCTGGTTCACCTGCTCCAGCGCGGAAGAAAGGGACATTGTCATGTTTTCGCGTTGCGGTGGGGGTAAACGGTTTCTACAACTCAGAATGCAGTCATGCCACTCGCGGAGAAAGTATAAACGGTGCGTTGACGGCCGGACTGCGGAGATTGGCGGGCAGCAACGGCTTGCAAGACCCCGGCGCGCACCACCACGGCGGACAGTCGCGGACTGTCGGCGGGGAAGCCAAGGCATCAGCATGCCCGATCGCCATGATAGTCCAATCCACGCCAGCCGGACCGTTGACGGCGTCCACCGCCAGGGAGACCGAAATGCGCCTGTTCTTTGCCGCGACACCGCCGCCGCCACTGTCTGCGGCCCTGTGCGCCGTGTCGCAGACCCTGCTGCCGCAAAGCGGCGGGCGCCAGGTCCCGCCCCGGCTGATCCACCTGACCCTGGCCTTTCTCGGCGAGATGCCCTCGGCACGGGTGCCGGTGCTCAATGCACTGGCCGCTCCCTTGCCGTTCATTCCGTTCACGCTGACCCTGAGCCGCGCCGGCAGCTTTTCCACCCGCGCCGGCTGGCTGGCCCCCTCGCAGACACCGGCGGAACTGCGCCAGCTGGTCGAGGTGCTGACCTCGACACTGAACGGCAACGGGTTTCACGTGGAACAACGCGCGTACCGCGCACACCTGACCGTCCTGCGCTCACTGCAGCAGCCCCTGCCGGCACAGGCGCTTGCCGAACCGCTCGACTGGTACATCGACCACTATGCGCTGGTCGCCTCGACCCTGACGCCGCACGGCCCGCGCTACAAGATCATGTGCCGGTTCGGACGGCTGCAGGATCAGAACAGTGAAAGCGGAACGGTGCAGCAGCCGCTTCCGTAAATGCAGAACGGTGAGCCTCAGCTCACCGTCAGACTGCTGATAAAGGTTGGCACAGACGGTTGCAGTGGCGTTGGTGCACGCCCGACTGACAGAATCTGTCGTGAGCACGGCAGTCTGCCTGATTGAATCCGGCCTCTTCCGTCCCCGCCGCCGCGGGGAAACTTCGCTTCGCTCGTCCGTTCTTCGCGGGCGGGGTGGATGGACAAACGGTGAGCCAGCGCTCACCGTTTGTCCATTACCGGGGCGGAAACCCGCGATCAGTGATTCAGGATCTTCGACAGGAACTGCTGCGCGCGTTCGCCGCGCGGTGCGCCGAAGAAGTCGTCCTTGCTGCAATCCTCGACGATCGAACCGCGGTCCATGAAAATCACCCGGTCGGCCACGCGTCTGGCGAAGCCCATTTCGTGCGTCACGCACATCATGGTCATCCCTTCGCGCGCCAGCTCGGTCATCACGTCCAGCACTTCATTGATCATTTCCGGGTCGAGGGCCGACGTCGGTTCGTCGAACAGCATGGCAATCGGGTCCATCGCCAGCGCACGGGCAATGGCGACGCGCTGCTGCTGGCCACCGGACAGCTGTCCCGGAAACTTGTTCGCCTGTGCCTTCAGGCCGACACGCTCCAGCAGCTTCATGCCCTTGTTCATCGCTTCTTCCTTGCCGCGGCCGAGCACTTTCTGCTGGGCGATGGCCAGGTTCTCGGTGATCGACAGGTGCGGGAACAGCTCGAAGTGCTGGAACACCATGCCGACCCGGCTTCTGAGTTTCGGCAGGTTGGTCTTCGGGTCACCGACCGAGATGCCGTCGACGATGATCTCGCCCTTCTGGAACGGTTCCAGCGCATTCACGCACTTGATCAGCGTCGACTTGCCCGAGCCGGACGGCCCGCAGACCACGACGACTTCGCCGGTCTGCACGGCGGTCGTGCAGTCGGTCAGCACCTGAAACTCGCCGTACCACTTGGAAATGTTCTTGATTTCAATCATGGGGAATTCCTTAACGCACGATGGCGATTTTGGCATGCAGCCGTTTCACCAGTCGCGACAGCGCATAGCTGATCACGAAGTAGATCACCGCAACGGCGGAGTACATTTCCACCAGCGTGTTGTCACGGTTTGCCACCTTGCTGGCCGCCCCCAGCAGGTCGGTCGCGCCGACCACATAGACCAGCGAGGTATCCTGGAACAGGATGATGACCTGCATCAGCAGCAGCGGCACCACGTTGCGGAACGCCTGCGGCAGGATCACATAGCGCATGTTCTGCCCGTAGGTGAAGCCCATTGCCGCCCCGGCGCTGACCTGGCCGGTCGAGATCGACTGGATGCCGGCACGGATGATCTCGCAGAAATAGGCGGCCTCGAACACGGCGAAGGTCACATAGGCCGAGCGCTCGGCGCCGACATCGAGGCCCAGCATCAGCGGCACCAGGATGTAGATCCAGAAGATCACCAGCACCAGCGGAATCGAGCGGAACAGGTTCACGTAGCTGGACGCGAGCAGGTTCAGCCACTTCATCGACGACAGGCGGGCCATGGCCAGCAGGGTGCCGAACAGCACACCAAACACGGTCGACGTCAGCGTCAGCGACAGCGAGTACTTCAGGCCCTGCCACAGGAAGCCCTGCGCATGGACGACAGCGGAGAAATCGAAATTCATCATTTGCCCCCGCCCACGTAGCCCGGCACGCGGGATTTCTTCTCGATGAACGCCATGACGCGGTTCACCGCCAGCGCGACGATCAGGTACAGCACACTGGTCATCGTCATCACTTCGATCGGGTTGGCCGGTGCGTATTCACCGGTAATCTGGCGCATCTGGAACGTCAGTTCGGTCAGCCCGATCACCAGCGCAACCGCCGAGTTCTTGAAGATGTTCATGAACTCGCTGGTCAGCGGCGGAATCATGATCCGGTACGCCATCGGCAGCAGTACGTAGCGATAGGTCTGCGGCAGCGTAAAGCCCAGCGCCAGGCCGGCGTTCTTCTGTCCGCGCGACAGCGCCATGATGCCGGTCCGCACCTGCTCGGCCACCCGGGCGGCGGTATACGCACCAAGCGAGAACACGGCGGTGAAGAATTCCGGCAGCGGCATGTCCTGCTTGACCCAGTCGCCGGCCGCTTGCGGCAGGAACTCCGGGAAGACGAAGAACCACAGGAACATCTGCACGATCAGCGGCACGTTGCGGAAAATTTCCACGTACACGGTACAGATGCCCGAAATCCATTTGTTCGGCGCCGTGCGACCGACACCGATGATCGAACCGACGATCAGCGCGATGACCCAGGCCGCCAGCGCGGTCGCCACCGTCCAGCCCAGGCCGGACAGCAGCCACTGATAGTAGAACTCGTCGGTATCCGGGACGCGTTCGAGAATCACGCCCCAGTTCCATTGATACTGACCCATACCTTTGTTACTCCAACGCTAGATCCGGCCTGGGCACAGGCCGGAAACAACAGGAGGCCTGGCGGCCTCCTGTCGCTCATGCCAACTGCAATCAGATACCCTTGTCGGTCGGGTTCTTGACGGCTTCCTTGAGCTGCGGGCTCATCGGCAGGTTCAGGTTGATGTTGCGCGGCGGAATCGGGCTGGTGAACCACTTGCTGTACAGCTTGTTGATTTCACCGGACTTCATCAGTTTGGTCAGGGTACCGTCGACGGCAGCCTTGAACTGCGGATCGTCCTTGCGGATCATGATGCCGTACGGCTCGACCGACAGGGCCGGACCGACAATCGCGTAATCCTTCGGGCTCTTCGAGTTGGCGATCAGGCCGGCCAGCAGCACGTCATCCATCACGAAGGCGGCGGCACGGCCGGTTTCGACCATCAGGAACGAGTCGGCGTGATCCTTGCCGTAGACGTTCTTGATGTTCAGCTGCTTGCCCTTCTCGTTCTGCTTGATGTAGCGGTCCGACGTGGTGCCGGTGGTGGTCACCACCGACTTGCCGTCGACGTCGTCGATCGACTTGATGCCCGAACGCGACTTGACCAGCATGCGCACGCTGGTCACATAGGTCGACACGCTGAAGGCGACCTGCTTCTGGCGTTCGACCGAGTTGGTGGTCGAGCCGCACTCGAGGTCGACGGTGCCGTTGGTCATCAGCGGAATGCGCGTCTGCGACGTGACCGGTACCAGCCTGGTCACCAGCGTCGGCATGTTCAGTTCTTTCTTCACGTCGGCGACCACGCGGTTACACAGGTCCATCATGTAACCGACCGGCTTCTGGTTGCCGTCAAGGTAGGAAAACGGAATCGACGACTCGCGGTAGCCGATGACGATTTCTCCCTTGTCCTTGACTTTCTTCAGCGTGCCGGTCAGTTCGGCGGCCAGTGCGGGTGCTGACACGACCGCCGCAGCGACTGCGGTAACGATCAGGCGGGAGGCAAATTGCATCATGAAGAGTCTCTCCTTCTTTGGTGATGGGTGCCTTTGAACGACACCCATGGTCCAGCAGCCGGCCTGACTCGGACCGACCCCTATTTCATGGTGCGGCGAGCCGCACCGGGCGAATGTAGAAACGTTTTTCCTGAATGCCGGCATGCGCCGTTCATATCGCGCAGCCGTGCCGCCCCCGCCAGCCCGCAGGGCAGGAAAGAGGGCAGGGCCCGCAGTGGCGCAAGCGCCCCGGTCAATGCATCGGGGACAGCACCTGCTTCAGGAATTGTTTTGCCCGCTCGTGTTGCGGGTTCTTGAAGAAATCTTCCGGTCTGGCCTGCTCGAGAATCTCGCCCTGGTCGATAAAGATCACCCGGTCTGCCACTTCACGGGCAAAACCCATTTCGTGGGTTACCACCATCATGGTGATGCCGGTATCGGCCAGGTCTTTCATCACCTTCAGCACTTCGCCAATCATTTCCGGGTCGAGCGCCGATGTCGGTTCGTCGAACAGCATGACCTTCGGCTGCATGGCCAGTCCGCGCGCGATGGCCACGCGCTGCTGCTGGCCACCGGACAGCTGGCTCGGGAACGCGTCCTTCTTGTGCGCCAGACCGACGCGCTCCAGCAACTCGCCGGCACGCTTCTCCGCGCTCGCCCGCGACATCCGCCGCACCTGCATCGGCGCCAGCGTGATGTTGTCGAGCACCGACAGGTGCGGATACAGGTTGAAGTGCTGGAACACGAAGCCGACTTCGGCGCGCAGCGCGTTCAGGTCGGTCTTCTGGTCAACGACGTTCTTGCCATCCACCCACAGCTCGCCGGACGAAATCGGCTCCAGCTGGTTCACGCAACGGATCAGCGTCGATTTGCCCGAACCGGACGGACCGCACACCACGACCACCTCACCCTGTTTCACTTCCAGGTTGATGCCGTTCAGGACATGCAGATCCTTGTTGTACCACTTGTGTACGTCGACAAAGCGGATCACGTATTCCCCTCTATTGCCACGTCATCGCGTGCTCTTCGGCAACGTAATTGACGTAACGTTTTGTCATGTAGAATTTTCGGCCGAGTGTAAGGCGCGTCTTACCCGATGGCAATAAGGTCGAACCCTATCAACAGCATAATTCGCTGATTCACTGCCCTGATTCAATGCGTTGCACTGCAACACGATCGGCGAGGGCGACAAACTCCGCCAGCGTCAGCGTTTCCGGCCGCCGCTGCGGGTCGATCGACAGCGCGGCAAAATCCTCATCACCCAGCAGGCCGCGCAGATTATTGCGCAGGGTCTTGCGCCGCTGGCCAAAGGCCGAGGCCACCAGTTCGGCAAACACCGCCGTGTCGCGCGCCGGGTGCGGCAGTGCGGCATGGGGGACCATGCGGATCACGGCAGAATCGACTTTCGGTGGCGGATCAAAGGCTTCCGGCGGCACGTCGAGAATGCGCTCCATGTCGAAACGGTACTGCAGCATCACGCCGAGGCGACCGTAATCGGCCGTGGCGGGCTCGGCCACCATGCGGTCGACCACTTCCTTCTGCAGCATGAAATGCATGTCGACCACCGACTCCGCGTAGTCGGCCAGATGGAACAGCAGCGGGGTCGAAATGTTGTACGGCAGGTTGCCGACCACCTTGAACGGTTTGCCAGCAACAAGCGTGCCAAAATCGAATTCGAGCGCGTCGCCTTCATGGATGGTCAGCCGTTCCGGCTGGAACTGGCGGCGCAGGCGGGCAATGATGTCGCGGTCGATCTCGACCACGTGCAGATGATCGAGCCGGTCCAGCAGCGGCCGCGTCAGCGCGCCGAGCCCCGGTCCGATCTCGACCACCGTATCGTCGCGTCGCGCGGCGACGGCGGACACGATGTCGTCGATGATGATCGGATCTTGCAGAAAATTCTGCCCGAAGCGTTTTTTCGGAATATGTCGGGACATGGGTATCGTCAGCGTAAATGAAGTGTGGAGATCACCACACGAAGGGCAGGCTGATCAGGCCGTAGCGGACCAGCTTGCCGATGGCGAGGTAGGACAGGGTCGGGCGCCACGGCAGCCGCAGCCAGCCGGCGGCGACGCACAGCGCGTCACCAATGACCGGCACCCAGGACAGCAGCAGCGCCGATGTGCCCCAGCGTGACAGCCAGGCCAGGGCACGGCCGGACGTTTCCTTGCGCGGCAGGGCGCGGCCGAGCCAGACGCTGGTGGCCCCGCCGAGGGTATTGCCCAGCGTCGCCAGCAGTACGGCGGACAGCGCCTGCTCCGGGTAGACCGACAGGAACGCGGCCAGCGCGATTTCGGAGTTCCCCGGCAGCACGGTCGCCGACAGGAAGGCCGACAGCGTCACGCCGGCCAGCCCCCAGTCGGCGGGAATGCTGTTGAGAAAATCCATCAGAACGAGAACGGCTCGCCAGCCTGACCGGCCACCATCTCGCCCAGGCGGGCAAACAGTTCGCCGCCGTTGCGGGTGTCGATCCAGGCCGTGCCGTCATGGCGGAAGTGGAAACCGCCACTGCGCGCGGCCACCCAGATTTCCCGGTTCGGTTCGTGCCGGTTGACGATAATCTGGCTGCCATTGTCAAACTCGAGGGTCAGCACATTGCCGGTACGCAACGCGTCACCGATGCCGGCGTCGTCGAATGCATTCAGGATGCGGTCAAGCACCGCCTCGGAAGCGGCAAGAAATTCACTGTCATTCATGGGTATTTGCCACGCGGTTGCCCCGCGTGCATTCGAAGGTTGCGTTAACATCGGGATTTTGCCACAAGCCACTCTCCCGCCATGCGCCGACTCGTCCTTGTTCCCCTCGTGCTGACCGCCGTGCTGCTTTCGGCGTGCGGCTACAAAGGTCCGCTCTATCTGCCGACCAATCCGCCCGCCAAGCACAAGTCGGGACCGACCGCCGCACCGGCGACGCCGGCCAGACCTGCCGCTCCGCAAACCGAACCGGTCACTCCCGATCAGCTCCCCGAGGATCAATAACCGTGCAAGCTTTTCAGTATCAGGATCGCGAACTCTTCGTCGAAGACGTCCCGCTCGCGCAAATCGCCGACACCTTCGGCACGCCGTGCTACGTATACGCCGAATCGGCACTGACGCAAGCCTATAGCGCCTATAGCAATGCGTTTGCCGGCATCGACCATCTGGTCTGCTACGCGCTGAAAGCCAACTCGAACCTGGCCGTCATCCGCCACTTCGCCAGCCTCGGTTCCGGTTTCGACACCGTGTCGATCGGCGAAATCCGTCGCGTGCTGGCCGCCGGCGGCGAAGCCGGCAAGATCGTGTTCTCCGGCGTCGGCAAGAGCGCGGACGAAATGCGCCAGGCGCTGGAAATCGGCATCCACTGTTTCAACGTCGAATCGGTCAACGAGCTCGAACGCCTCAACCGGGTGGCAGGGGAGGCCGGCAAGCGGGCACCGATCAGCCTGCGCGTGAACCCGAACGTCGATGCCAGGACCCATCCGTATATCTCGACCGGGCTGAAGAACAACAAGTTCGGCATCGCCTACGAGCAGGCGCTCGATACCTATCGCCGCGCCGCCGCGCTGCCGAACCTGAACGTGATCGGCATCGACTGCCATATCGGCAGCCAGCTGACCGACGCCACGCCGCTGATCGACGCGCTCGATCGCCTGCTGGTACTGGTCGACCAGCTCGGCGAGGCCGGCATCCGCCTGAAGCACGTCGACATCGGCGGCGGGCTCGGCATCCGCTACGACCACGAGACCCCGCCGGATGTCGCCGCCTACGCGGCAGCCATCAAGCAGCGGCTGGCCGGTCGCGGACTGTCGCTGCTGCTCGAACCGGGCCGCTCGCTGGTCGGCAACGCCGGCGTGCTGCTGACGCGCATCGAGTACCTGAAGCAGGGCGACGGCAAGCACTTCGCCATTGTCGACGCGGCGATGAACGACCTGATGCGCCCGTCGTACTACCAGGCCTACCACCAGATCCGCCCGGTCACCCGCCGCGACGACGCGGTCGCCACCTATGACGTGGTCGGCCCGGTGTGCGAGTCGAGCGACTTCCTCGGCAAGGACCGCGAACTGGCGGTGCAGGAAGGGGATCTGCTGGCGGTGATGTCCGCCGGGGCCTACGGTGCGACGATGAGCTCGAACTACAACACCCGCCCGCGCGGCGCCGAGCTGCTGGTCAGCGGCGACAGCGTCCGGCTGGTGCGTGCCCGCGAAACCTTCGAGCAACTGATCGCCAACGAAATCGGCCTGCTGGACGGCAATGACTGAACTGACTCTCCGCGAGGCCGACTTCAGCTCGGCCGACGATCTGGCCCGCGTGGTAGCGCTGGTCGATGCCTATGCCAGCGACCCGATGGGCGGCGGCACGCCGCTGAGCGCCGAGGTGCGCGAGCGCCTGCCACGCCTGCTGGCCACCCACCCGACCGCCTTCGCCGTGCTCGCCTTTGCCGGCGACACGCCGGTCGGCGTCGCCCTGTGCGTGCTCGGCCTGTCGAGCTTCGCCGCACGTCCGTCGGTCAACCTGCACGACCTGGCCGTGCTGCCGGGCCAGCGCGGACTCGGCATCGGCCGCCGGCTGCTCGAAGCAGTGGCCGATGCCGCCCGTCGCCGCGATGCCTGCAAGGTCACGCTGGAAGTGCGTCCGGACAATGACGTCGGCCGCCATCTGTATGCCGACGTCGGCTTTGAATTGTCGGCCCTGTGTGGCCAGGCTTACCTGATGATGGAAAAGCCGCTGTAGGCTGATCCGGCACAAAAAAATCCCGCCAGCGCAATGCTCGCGGGATTTTTCTTGCACGCCACTCTTACAGTTGGGCGAACGCCTTGCGCGCGGCATCGACCGTCGCGGCGATATCGGCCTCGCTGTGCGCGGCGGACACGAAGCCCGCCTCGTAGGCCGACGGCGCCAGATGGACGCCGGCATCCAGCATCAGGTGGAAGAAGCGGTTGAAGCGGTCGCGATCGCTGGCGGTCACTTCGGCATAGCAGGTCGGTACCTTGTCGCCGAAGTACAGACCGAACATGCCGCCGACGCTGTCGGCCGAGAACGGCACGCCGGCATCGCGCGCTGCCGACACCAGCCCTTCGACCAGCGACGCCGCCTTGCGACCCAGCGCGTCGTGGAAACCCGGCGCCTGGATCAGCCGCAGTGTGGTCAGACCGGCGGCCACCGCCACCGGGTTGCCGGACAGCGTACCGGCCTGATACACGCCGCCCAGCGGCGAGATGCAGCTCATGATGTCGGCCCGGCCACCAAACGCGCCGATCGGCATGCCGCCACCGACGATCTTGCCCAGCGTGGTCAGATCGGGACGGATGCCGTGCAGTTGCTGCGCGCCGCCGAGCGCGACGCGGAAGCCGGTCATCACTTCGTCGTAGATCAGCACCGCACCGTGGGCGGTGCACAGCTCGCGCAGGGTGCGGACAAAGGCATCACTCGGCCGGATCAGGTTCATGTTGCCGGCGAACGGCTCGATGATCACGCAGGCAATCTGCTCGCCCATGGCGGCAAACGTCTCGCTCAGCTCATCGACATTGTTGTACTCGAGCACCAGGGTATGACGGGTGAAGTCGGCCGGCACACCGGCCGACGACGGATTGCCGAAGGTCAGCAGGCCGGAACCGGCCTTGACCAGCAGCGAATCGGAATGACCGTGATAACAGCCCTCGAACTTGATGATCTTGTCACGACCGGTAAAACCGCGCGCCAGGCGGATCGCGCTCATGGTCGCTTCGGTGCCGGAACTGACCAGGCGCACCTGCTCGATCGACGGCACCAGTCTGGCGATTTCCTCGGCGATATCAATTTCCGCCTCGGTCGGCGCCCCGAACGACAGCCCGTTGACGGCAGCCTGCTGCACGGCGGCGATCACCTCCGGGTGGGCGTGGCCGACAATGGCCGGGCCCCAGGAGCCGATGAAATCGATATAGCGCTTGCCATCCGCGTCCCAGATCGCCGAGCCCTCGGCGCGTTCGATAAAGCGCGGCGTACCGCCGACGCTGCCGAACGCGCGTACCGGCGAATTCACGCCACCGGGAATGGTTTTCTTGGCACGTTCGAAAAGTTGTTCGCTGCGGGTCATGACTATCCTTGCAGGGTGATGCCGGTTTCAAGCCAACCGGCGGTCAGTCGAGAATGCGGGCCCGTTCTTCCGCGCTCCAGCCCGCGTATGCGTGGCCGGCCAGATGGGCATTGGTGTAGCGGGGATCGCGGGTCACTTCCGCACCCAGCCAGTCGGGACGATCGAACGGCGTGTCTTCATCCGGCAGTTCGATCTCGGCCAGCACCAGACCGCTATTGTCGCCGAAAAACTCGTCGACCTCCCACACCCGTCCGTCCCGCTCGATACGGGTACGGTTTTTTTCGATCTTCAGCGCGCACATCACGTCGAGCATGGTTTCGGCATCGGCCAGCGGCACCGGGTACTCGAACTCGTAGCGCGACACGAAGCTGATCTTGCTCTTCAGTGTCAGCCACGCCTGGTCACCAATCACCCGCACGCGCACGGTCCGCTCCGGCTCCACGCACATGAAGCCCTGGCGCAGACGCCGGGTTTCGCCCTGGCCGCGCCAGCCATCCGCCGTCACCAGAAAGCGGCGTTCGATTTCCATTCCCATATCAGTTCCTTTGTCCGACCGCTCAGAACGGCTTGACTACGACCAGCAGGATACAGGCCAGCAGCACCAGCACCGGCACCTCGTTGAATACGCGATACCACTTGTGGCTGCGCGCATTCCGCCCGGCCACGAAGTCGGCCAGCAGCTTGCGACAGTAGCCGTGGTACGCGACCAGACCGGCCACCAGCGTCAGCTTGGCATGCAGCCAGCCACCACTGAAACCGAAGCCGAGCCACAGCCACAGGCCGAACGCCAGCGCCAGCACACCGAGCGGGGTCATGAAGCGGTACAGCTTGCCGGACATCAGCAGCAGCCGGTCGCGTTCGCGCCCGTCTTCGGCCATCGCCAGATTGACGAACAGACGTGGCAGGTAAAACAGCCCGGCGAACCAGGAGACCACGAAAAAAAGGTGAAACGCCTTGACGTACAGATAGGTCATGCAAAGGGCTCCGGGTGCCGGAAAAAATAAAACGGGGTTTCACGTGAAACACTGATCAGACCGATCGCTATTTGCGTCGTGCCGCCTCGTACAGCGGCTGCACATTCGGCAATTGCGCGCTGATCGACTCGATGCGCTGACCGGCATTCGGATGGGTGGACAGGAAACCGGGGCCGCCGCTCTGGCCGGCCATCTGCATTTTCTTCCACACGCTGACCGCCGCACGCGGGTCGTAGCCGGCACGGGCCATCAGTTCCAGACCGACGGTGTCCGCTTCGCTTTCCATATTGCGGCTGTACGGCAGGCCAAACGCCAGATCGGCCGCGCTGTTCGCCAGCCCGAGCTGGTTGCTGTTCAGCCCGCCGATAATGCCGAGCAGGCCGACGCCGAGTTGCTGCATCTGCGCCTGGCTGGCCTTTTCGCGCGAGTGTTCACGCAGTGCATGGGCAATCTCGTGGCCGATGACCGCCGCCAGTTCGTCGTCCGTCAGCGACAGCTTCTGCGCCAGACCGGAATACACGGCAATCTTGCCACCGGCCATTGCATAGGCATTCATCTCCGGCGACTGCACCACATTCACTTCCCAGCGCCACTGGGCGGCATCCGGGCGGAAGTAGGGCGTCTGCGCAATCAGCCGCTTGCTGATCGCCCGCACGCGCCGGGTCAGCGCCGCATTGCTGTTCAGCACCCCCTGGCCACGCGCTGCGGCCATCTGCTGCTGATAGGCCTGGGCCGACGCCTGGTTCACTTCCTGCTCGGACACCAGCATGGTCTGCTTGCGGGTCACCCCTACCATGCCGGGCGCCGTGGTGCTGATCTGCTGGCAACCTGCCGTCAGCAGCGCGAGCAGCACCCATGACAGCATGCGTCTAGTCATCTTGCCGTCTCCCGTCGCAGATCAGAACTGGACCATCTCGAAGTCTTCCTTGCGCGCACCGCAGTCCGGGCAGGTCCAGTTGGGCGGTACATCGTCCCAGCGCGTGCCGGGCGCGATGCCGTCTTCTGGCCGGCCGGCGGCCTCGTCATAGATAAATCCACAGATCAGGCACATCCAGGTATTCATGGTCAGTCACTCATACGGGCTTAGAATAGCGATTGTATCGACAACCAACCGACCCGGCACCGTGACGCATCACCCCGTGATAATGACTTTCTCCGCCTTCGATCCTTCCGGACTGACCGGGATTACCGCAGACGCCCTGACCCTGTCCGCCTTCGGCTGTCATCCGGTGGCCGTGCCGACCGTCCAGTTATCAGCGGATTCCGAGCGCCAGCACGATGCCGTGCCGGCCGATGCGGAGCTGATCAACGATCAGGCCCGCACCGTGCTGGAGGACATGCCGGTCTCGGCCTTCGTCATCGGCATGCTGGCGGATGCGGAAACGGTCAGCGTGCTGGCGGAAATCGTCAGCGACTACGCCAATGTGCCGCTGGTGCTGGCACCGGCCTGGTCCGGGCATCAGGAAGACAGCGAAGACGATCTGGTGTCCGCCTGTGCCGATCTGCTGATTCCGCAGTCCGACATCCTGGTCGTGTCATCGCTGCTGGCCAGCCGCTTCGGCGATGGTGACGAGGGAGAAGGCGACAGCGACAACATGGCCGATGCCGCCACGCTCGGCCGCGCGCTGTCCGCACTCGGCGCCGAACACACGCTGCTGACCGGTGCCCAGGCGCCGACGCGCCAGATCATCAACCATCTGTATCACAAGGAAGCGCTGCTGCGCCGTGACAGCTGGCCGCGTCGCGCCGGCGTGGTCCGCGGAGCCAATGAACTTCTGGCGGCCAGCATCGCCGCCTGTCTGGCACAGGGCATGCCGATGACCGATGCCGTCGGCCACGCCCAGCAGTATCTGCAGCAGGCGCTCGACCATGCCTATCGCCCGGGCATGGGGTCGCTGATGCCGGGCAGACCACCGGTCAATCAGGGCTGAACATGCCAAACATATAAACATTGGCCAAATAAATTCATATGGCCTGTTTTATATGCCTTGCCTGATCAACTGTCCTTCCAGGTGGCCGGCGATCCAGTCGACGATGCGCTGGCTGGCTCCGCGATGCTCCCCGGCAAATGCCAGCCCGGCCTGGCCCATGTCATGCCGGCGACCGGCATCGGCCAGCAGGGCGCCCAGTCCGGACCAGACTGCCGCCGCATCCCCGACCTGACGCGCCGCACCGGCAGCGAAAGCGGCCTGGCTGGCGGCGGCAAAATTGAATGTCGACGGCCCGATCAACACCGGGCAGCCGACCGTGGCCGGCTCGATCAGGTTCTGTCCCCCCAGCGGCAGCAGGCTGCCGCCGACAAACGCGGCATCAGCCAACGAATACCAGCCGAACAGTTCTCCCATCGAATCACCAAGCCACACCCGGGTGGTGGCGGCAACCGGCACCATGTCGCTGCGGCGCTGGAATGCAATCCCGCGCTCGGCCAGCAGCGTGGCCACGGCATCGAAGCGCTGCGGATGACGCGGCACCAGCACGACCAGTGCCGGAAAATCCTCAGGCAACGCATCCAGCAGCAAGGCTTCCTCGCCCTCGCGGGTACTGGCCAGCACCACGACCGGACGCGGCCCGGCCAGCGCGCGCAACGCCGACACCTGGGCCTCGACGCCGTCCGGTGGCGAACAATCGAATTTGGTATTGCCGAGCACCTCGACCCGCAGAGCGCCCAGCGCACGCAAGCGCTCGGCATCCGCTTCGCTCTGGGCGGCAATGCCGGTCAGCGCCGCCAGTGCCGGCGCGATCAGTGCCCGGATGCGCGCATAGCCACGGGCCGATTTCTCCGACAGGCGCGCATTGGCCAGAAACAGCGGCACCCGCCGTTCATGGCAGGCGTGGATCAGATTCGGCCACAGTTCGGTTTCCATCAGCACACCGAAGCGCGGCGCCAGCCGTTCAACAAAATGCGCAGCATTGGCTGCCGTGTCGTACGGCAGGTAGCTGACCGTCGCCCGGTCGGCAAACAGCTGCAAGGCCGTTTCGCGGCCGGTGGGCGTCATCTGGGTCATGACCAGTGGCAGGGTATCGAAGCGCCGGCCGAGCGCCTCGACCAGCGGCGCCGCGGCGCGGGTTTCCCCCACTGAAACGGCATGCAGCCAGATGCCGCCCTGCGGCAGGGGCGGCGCATTCTGTTCGAAACGTTCGTCCCAGTGTTCGAGATAGGCCGGTTGCCGGCGTGCCCGCCGTCGCAGATAGACCCGCGCCAGAGGCAGCAGCGCCCGGGTCAGCAGCCGATAGGCGCCCAGCGCCGCACTCATGCGCGGCACTCCGCCAGCACGGCCAGCACCGCCCCGACATCCGGACACTGACCGATACCGCCGATATTGCGCGAACGCGCCGTTTCGACCACCCCGGTCCGCAAGGGATCGGTATCGGTATAGATCGCCACCAGCGGCACGTCGACGGCATTGGCCAGGTGGGTCAGCCCGGTATCGACGCCCACTACCGCCTGTGCGTGCGCAAGCAGTGCCGCCGCGACATCGAGCCGCTCACGCGGCGCAACCAGCGCGCCCGGGATCAGGGCGGCCAGCCGCTGCGCGCGCTGCTGCTCGGCGGCATTCCCCCACGGCAACACGCACTGCAGGCCGTCACGGGCCGTCAGCGTGCTTCCCAGCGCCACCCACGACGCCTCCGGCCACAGCTTGCTGTCCCTGGAGGTCGCCGTCAGCAGCACGGCATAGCGCGCCGGACACCAGTCCGGCGCCGGGCCGGTGTGAACGCCAAAATCGCATTGCGCCAGATCCGGCTCGTAACCGAAGACCTGGCCGAACAGCAGACGGTTGCGATCCACCGCATTGCGTTCCCAGGACACGGAATAGCGCTTGTCGTAGAACAGGCTCGCCATCGGCTCGCGAATGCTGGCCCGGTCATAGCCGGCCATCGGTGCATCCCGGACCAGCTTGCCGAACAGCACACTTTTCATCAGCCCCTGACTGTCCAGCACCAGATCGTAGTGCGACGAACGCAGCGTCGTCCTTACCGCCCGCAATTCGCGCCAGGTGCCGGTGGAAAACAGCGCCTTGCGCCAGCGGCGCATGGCTATCGGGACCACCCCGGCAACGGCGGGGTGCAGACGGGCGATATCGGCAAAGCTTTCCTCGACCAGCCAGTCGATGGCCATGGCAGGAAAGCGTCGCGCCAGATCAGTGACGGCCGGCAGGGTATGCACCAGATCCCCCATCGACGAAGTGCGTATCAGTAGAAGTCGACTCATGGCCGGCATTGTATTCGTCCCGGACCGATTCCGGCATGTGGACAAAGCGACCGGCAACCGCTTCCGCACCTGTGGGTAAAGACGGATATCCACTGACACCCAAAACTGTCCACAAGTGGATAACTGCCTCCGGCCATTTCGCCCACATGTTTACAACTCTCCCAAGGCCATGAATTTGCAGTGGAAAAAGAGTTATCAACAGGGCAGGAGTCACTACATCAGTATCATCAGTTTATATTTGGACAAACAAGAATGTGAACCGGGCACAAACGAAAAGCCGTGCAGACAACAATGCACAGGCTGGCGGACACAACTGGCGCAAGGCTGTGCATAAGGGTCACCGCTATCCACAGGGTGAAAACAATCCACAGACGGGCAACAGCAAACCCGTAGCCAGTCCATCCGGTTTCCATGAACGGCAAGCATTTGTTCTGCAATAAAAAAACCGTGTTATCCACAGAACAGGGCGCCCTTCATCCATTTCTTTAATAACTATCTGTAAAAAAGAATAAGAAAAGCAGGCAAGCAGAAACCCGGCATCCAGGCAGTGGAAAAAAAAGCGGATTACGTAACGAAAAAACGCAGCCAGCCAGAAGCGGGGGTTGCCGGAAAACAGAAAAAGCGTGACAAATCAAAGACCTTTCCGTCGTCTAATATATTCAACGCACGGCAGTGCACGTCACTTGTGGATAAACAGTCCCGGATTCACTCCGGCAAATGCCAGTCGATCGGAACGCAGCCCTGTTCGCGCAAGTAGTCGTTGATGCGGGAAAAGTGTCCACAACCGAAGAAACCCCGGTAGGCAGACAGCGGTGACGGGTGCGGGCCCTGCAACACCAGATGGCGCGGATTGGTCAGCCTGGCATGCTTGTTCTGGGCGTCCTTGCCCCACAGTACGAACACGCGCGGACTGTCTTCGGCGGCAAGCAGATCAATCAGGTCATCGGTAATGACCTGCCAGCCGAGTTCACGATGGCTGCCAGCACGGTTTGCCGCCACGGTGAGCACGCTGTTCAGCAGCAGCACACCCTGACGGGTCCAGGCGCCCAGATCGCCGTGAAGGGGCGTTGCCGTGCCGGTATCGCGCAGGAGTTCCTTGTAGATATTGCGCAGCGATGGTGGAACGCGAATGCCGCGCCTGACCGAGAACGCCAGCCCGCAGGCCTCGCCGTCACCGTGGTACGGGTCCTGGCCGAGAATGACCACCCGCACCCCGGACGGCGGGGTGTCGCGCAGTGCATTAAAAATATCCACAGGCTGTGGATAGATCTGTTCGCCGGCTGCTGCGCGCTCGCTCAGCTGGTGGTCGATACGGGCCAGAATGTCAGGCCTGAGGCGGCTTTGCCAGTCGGGATGGACGCGGGACAGGGCAGGGGCGAGCCAGGGCAGGGACTTGTGCATGAAGGTGTGGACGGCTGTGTGGACAACGTGAATTGTCCCTTGTCCGCCCCGGTGCCGTCGAGCGTGCTTTTGCCCATGACATGGCGCGACCGGGACGAAAAAATGGACATCCGGGGATGTCCATTTGGCAGCCTGTTGCGTGAACGGTCAGTAACGGGGCATCGACGGTTCGATCTGGTCCGCCCAGGCCGCGACGCCGCCTGCCAGACTCAGCGGTTCGCTGAAACCGGCGTGCTCGAGCCAGGCTGCAACATGGAAGCTGCGCACGCCGTGGTGGCAGATGGCGACGATGGGCCGGTCGTCGGGCAGCTCTGACTGCCGTGACGGGATCAGGTTCATCGGGATGTTGACACTGTCGGCCAGCCGGCAGATGGCAACTTCGGCCGGTTCGCGCACATCGAGCAGAAACGGCGCATCACGCGCCGGATCGGCCAGCCAGGCGGACAGGTCGTGCGGCGAGATTTCCCGCATCAGAATACGAAGCGTTCCGGTTCGGTGATCTGGAACAGCGGGTCGATCACGGTATCGAACAGGGTTTCCTCACGGTACTGGCCACCAGCGTCGCGAACGACGCGGATGGCGCGCATCACCGGTTCGTCACCGATGGTGGCGAACAGGCGGCCGCCAGGGGCCAGCTGTGCCTTCAGTGCTTCCGGCAGCACCGGCAGCGAGCCGCCGATAACGATGACGTTGTACGGGGCGTGGGCCGTGTTGCCCTCGCTGCCGTTGGCCACTTCGAGCGTTACGTTGCGGATGTCGGCGCGGGCCAGGTTGGCCTGGGCGATCTCGATCGCCTGCGCCGAAATATCCAGCGAATAGACGTGACGGGCGCTGCGCGCGAGCAGTGCGGTCAGATAGCCGGTGCCGGTACCGACTTCGAGCACGACGTCAGTGGGCTGGATGTCCATTTCCTGCACGATGCGCGCCTCGACTTTCGGCTGCAGCATCTTGCCGCCGGTCGGCAGCGGGAGCTCCATGTCGACGAAGGCAAGCGAATGGTTGCCGGCGGGCACGAAATCCTCGCGCTTAACTTCGGCGAGCAGATCGAGAACACGTTGATCGAGAACGTCCCACGGACGGATCTGTTGTTCGATCATGTAGAAGCGGGCTTTTTCGAAATCCATGGAGGGCTCCGGTTCAGACTGGATGGCGGTATCCGGCGGGTGAGCGTCAAGCTTCCCCCGGAAAGGGGTAGACAAACCTTGGAATTATTCCACATGCGACCGGGATCGCCCATCCTGGGGCGGCGAAATGTGCTCAAGGTGGTATAAATAATTCTGTGCGACGTTGTTTTGCCTGAAAGCGACGTCAGCAAACAGCCGTTCGTCGGACCCCTTTTCCCGGCGTGGCTCCCGGACGTATAATTTCGCGATTTTTTTCGGGACAGATGATGTACGTCGTAGCCAGCAGCTTTACTCATGCGAATGTCGCGCTGAAATGCGTCGACAGCGGCGACATTTTTCAGTTTCGCGAAATCAGGAATCCGATTTTTTAAAAGCCCCAATGATTTGGGGCTTTTTTTTCGGCCGCTCGTCACGGGGCGGCCGTGCTGCAAGGAAGGAAAGCATGAAGAATACGCTCTATCAAAAGCACATCATCTCCATCTCGGACCTGTCCCGCGAGGAGCTCGAACTGGTCGTTCATGTCGCCGGCGAGCTGAAGCGCGAGCCGCGCCATGACCTGCTGAAAAACAAGGTGGTGGCCAGCTGCTTCTTCGAGGCTTCGACCCGCACCCGGCTGTCGTTCGAAACCGCCGTTCACCGCCTCGGGGGCTCGGTGATCGGTTTCGCCGACGGCGGCAACACATCGCTGGCCAAGAAGGGCGAGACGCTGGCCGACTCGGTGAAGATCATCACCTCGTATGTCGATGCCTATGTGATGCGTCACCCGCAGGAAGGGGCGGCCCGCCTGGCGTCGATGTTCTCCAATGGCAAGCCGGTCATCAACGGCGGCGACGGCTCGAACCAGCATCCGACCCAGACGCTGCTCGACCTGTTCTCGATCTACGAAACCCAGGGCACGCTGGACGGCCTGAAGGTGGCCTTCGTCGGCGACCTGAAGTACGGCCGCACCGTGCATTCGCTGGCCCAGGCGCTGACCCACTTCGGTTGCCGTTTCTACTTCATTGCCCCGAAGCCGCTGGCCATGCCGGAGTACATCTGCGAAGAGCTGGATGAAAAGGGCATCGAATACAGCCTGCATCAGAATATCGAGGAAGTGCTGCCGGAACTCGACGTGCTGTACATGACCCGGGTGCAGAAGGAACGCTTCGACGAAACCGAATTCAAGCACATGAAGTCGAAGTTCGTGCTGAACACCGATACGCTGAAGGGCGCCCGCGACAATCTGCGCATCCTGCACCCGCTGCCGCGCGTCGATGAAATTTCGATCGATGTCGACGATACGCCGTACGCGTACTACTTCCAGCAGGCCGAAAACGGTGTCTACGCCCGTGAAGCGCTGCTGGCGCTGGTACTGAACGAAACGCTGTGATGGGCCGGAAAGAAGGATTGAGCAAGATGGAAAAGATTGATTACACGCTGAAAGTCGAAGCACTGAAGGACGGCACCGCCATCGACCATATCACCGCCGGCCAGGGGGTGAAGATCCTGCGCATGTTCAAGCTGATGGAATCGGGCGAACGGCTGTATGTCGGCCTGAACCTGCCCAGCCGTCGCCTGGGCAAGAAGGACCTGATCAAGATCGAGAACGTGCTGCTGACGCCGTCGCAGGCCAACCAGCTGGCACTGTTCGCGCCGGATGCAACGGTGAACGTGATCCGCAACTTCGAAGTGGCCGAGAAGTACACGCTGGATCTGCCGGAGCTGATCGAGGGCGTCTTTGCCTGCCCGAACTCGAACTGCATTTCGCACAACGAACCGGTCAAGAGCGTGTTTCACGTGCGTCGCGCCAAGGATGGCAGCACCAAGATGCGCTGCCAGTACTGCGAGAAATCGTTCAGCCAGGATATCGTGGCCGAGCTGTAATCGGTTGCACATGCAGGCTGATGGAAAAAGCGCCCCCCGGGGCGCTTTTTGTTTCACGTGAAACAGGATTACTGGTTCAGGCGGATCCAGTGCTTCCATGGCTCGAAGAAGCGCGGGTCCAGTGCGGCGATGGCAGTCCGGTGCCATAGCTGACTGGACCAGTAGTCATCGCTCTCTATGGTGGCGGAGCGGCCACCGGCTTCTTCCAGAATCAGTGCGCCGGCCGCGTAATCCCACAGGCGCTGGCCGCCGTGCAGGTACAGGTCATAGCGGCCGCTGGCCAGATTGCACCAGTCCAGCGTCGACGAGCCGAGATTGCGCAGACTGCCGAATGGCGCGGTGGCCAGCAGCCGGTTCGACAGCCGGCCACTTTTCAGATACTTGATCTCCACCGCGGCAATGGTGTCGGTGAAGTGCTCGGGAGAAGGCTTCAGCGGCAGGCGGACGCCGTTCAGGTAGGCTCCGCCGCCCCGCTCGGCATAGAACATCTCGTCGGCCACCGGGTTGTAGATCACGCCGAGTTCACTGCGGCCATTGACCATCCAGGCCACCGAAATGGCGAAATACGGCAGACCGTGAATGAAATTGGTGGTGCCGTCGATCGGATCGACCACCCAGATACCGGCATCGCCGGCCTTGTCCCACAGGGCCGCCTGCTCACACGGGGTCATTTCCTCGCCGAGCACCGGCGCGGCGATGATGTCGGGCAGTGCCCTGGCCAGTGCTTCCTGGGTGGCGAGATCGGCTTCGGTAAACGGGGTTCCGTCATGCTTTCGCGTAGCGGACACGCGCAGGAAACGCGGCATGACCTCTGTCTGCGCAATTTCGCGCAACAGATGGATGACCTGGTCGACAGCCTGCATTGTCATTATTCTCCACGGCTACACCGACTCGGCATTGTCAGCGCTCAACTGGCAAAATACCGGCTTGCCGATGGCCGTGTCAAAGCACGGACCCAATGAATTCGCCCCCAGAGGTATGCATGCCCCGTTTTTTCATCCCCGAGACGCTTCCGCAAGCCGGTGAATACGCATTGCCGGACGATGTGGTCAGACACGTGCAGGTGCTGCGCATGCGCGCCGATGACGAGATGAGGCTGTTTGACGGCAGCGGGGGCGAGGTCAGGGCCATCCTGCGTGACCTCGGCAAGCGACATGCGCGGGTCGAACTCGGCGAGCGGCTGGCAATCAGCCGCGAGTCGCCGCTGACCCTGTGTCTGGCGCAGGGCGTTTCCACCGGTGAACGCATGGATTTCACGCTGCAGAAAGGCGTGGAGCTGGGTATCAGCGTGTTTCAGCCGCTAGTGACTGAGCGCGCAGTGCTGAGACTGGGCGGGGAACGTGCCGGGCGCAAGACCGAACGCTGGCGCGATATCGTACAGGCGGCCTGTGAACAGTGCGGCCGCAATACCATCCCGGAAGTGCTGCCGTCGATGAGCCTGGATGCCTTCCTGCAACAGTCGCTGGAGGCATCGCACCGGCTGCTGCTGTCGCCGGTCGGCAACCGGCGGCTGGCCGACTATGCGCCGCCGCAGGGCAAGGTCTGGCTGATGGCCGGTCCCGAGGGCGGGCTCAGCGATGGTGAGGAGCAGGCTGCCTTTGCCCGGGGCTGGACGCCACTGGCGCTCGGGCCACGGGTGCTGCGTACCGAAACCGCGGCACTGGCCGCGGCGGCTGCGCTGCAGACGGTCTGGGGCGACCTTGGCTGACCGGTTCAGGCCGGCCGTTGTGCCGCGCTGTAGATCAGGCGGTCGTTGAACAGCACTTCGCCGGGGCGCAGCGGTTCGTGAATGCCCTTGGGTGCCGTGCGGACGAAATGCAGTGTGGTGCCGTCAACACTGATCCAGGCCGGGATCGGTTCGCCGTCGAACTGTCCCAGTGCCTCGGGTGACAGTGTTGCGCTGTCGCGGTCGACGGATGGTGAACGTGGCGGTTCCGGTGCGCGCTGTGCTTCTTCCTCGTATTGCCAGTCGCGGGAACGGGTTCGCGGCACCTCGGTCCTGGCTGTCGACAGCCACCAGCGCAGCACCCAGCCGGGCAGCAGAACCCGATGGACTTTCTTGTCCTCGGTAATGACGCAGGAAATGGCGAACTCGGCATCGCATGCCGGGCAGCGCGCCTTGGCCGCAATCACTATCCGGTTCTGGATCACGGCCGCGACGCCGTGCATGTGATCTGCGGTGACCAGTTCATTGCATCGTACGCAGTGCTTGGCAAAGCGGCTGATGCTCTGGCCATTCCTGAACGCCAAAGGCAGAAAATGAGACAGTCGATTGGGTTTGGGCATGGGCCTGATACTTGGAAGCTCGGATTCATCTTAACAAAGACATTGCTTTGCCGGCGGAAATTTCCCCATATTATCCACAGGGGAGTCAGTCATCGTGGCTGGCGGCCATGGCCTGCGCCTGGCCGGACGAAATCCGCGCCAGTGGCGGGATTGCACCGGATACGGCGGAATGCCGGTGGGGTTTTCGCGGCAATCCGGTCGAGCATTGCGAAAGTTATCCACCATCTTATCCCCCGCAAGGCAGGCTGGCTGGCCACGGGCAGCCAGGTTTTCCCCGGGCATGCGGCAAACCGGGCCAGCGCGGCCTGAACCGGCCCGGACCGGGCTGCAATCCGGGCTGAAATTTTTGCGGCAGGCTTTGCCGGCAAGGCGAAAAGACAAAGCCATTCTGTGCGATTTGTAATAAATATTATGAGATACGTGCGTAATATCATTGTCAAAAAAAGGGCCGGCATTCGCGCCGGCCCTTTCTGCTGCAGACTGTCCGGTCACAGAATGTAGCGGGCCAGGTCCTCGCGCCGGGCAATGCCTTCCAGCTTTGCGTTCACATAGTCGGCATCGATGGAGACCGGACCGGTCTTCGCATCGAACGACAGCTCTTCAAGCAGCTTTTCCAGCACGGTATGCAGACGGCGCGCACCGATGTTCTCGGTTTTCTCGTTGACCTGATAGGCAATCTCGGCCAGACGGCGGATCCCTTCGTCAGTGAACGACAGCTCGGTGCCCTCGGTGGCCAGCAGTGCCTGGTACTGACGGGTCAGGCAGGCATCGGTCGCGGTCAGTATCTGCTCGAAGTCCTCGACCGACAGTGCCGACAGTTCGACCCGGATCGGCAGACGGCCCTGCAGTTCCGGCAGCAGGTCGGACGGCTTGGACAGATGGAAGGCACCCGATGCGATGAACAGGATGTGATCGGTCTTGATCATCCCGTACTTGGTGCTGACCGTGGTGCCTTCGACCAGCGGCAGCAGATCGCGCTGCACGCCGGCCCGCGACACGTCGGCGCCGCTGGTGCCTTCTCCGCGTGCGGTGACCTTGTCGATCTCGTCGATGAACACGATGCCGTTCTGCTCGACATTGCGGACCGCCGCCGCCTTGATGTCCTCGTCATTGACCAGCTTGGCGGCTTCCTCATCCGTGACCAGCTTCAGCGCTTCCTTGATCTTCAGCTTCTGCGGCTTTTTCTTGCCGGCGCCGATATTGGCGAACATGCCCTGGATCTGGCTGGTCAGGTCTTCCATACCCGGCGGCGCGAAGATCTGGGTTTCGGGGCCATTGACGGCGATCTCGATCTCGATTTCCTTGTCGTCGAGCTTGCCCTCGCGCAGCATCTTGCGGAATTTCTGCCGGGTGTCGTTGTCATGGCGCTCGACCGGGGCCGTGTTTTCGCCACTGAAGCCGGGCTGACGCGGCGGCGGGATCAGCGCATCGAGGATGCGGTCCTCGGCCGCGTCTTCGGCACGGTAGCGGTTGCGATGGACCGCCTCGTCACGCGCCTGCTTGATCGCGGCTTCGGCCAGATCGCGGATGATGGTCTCGACGTCGCGGCCGACATAGCCGACCTCGGTGAACTTGGTGGCTTCGACCTTGATGAACGGCGCATTGGCCAGCCGTGCCAGCCGGCGGGCAATCTCGGTCTTGCCGACACCGGTCGGCCCGATCATCAGGATGTTCTTCGGCGTGATCTCGCTGCGCAGCGGCTCTTCGACCTGCTGGCGACGCCAGCGGTTGCGCAGGGCGATGGCCACCGCTTTCTTGGCGGCTCCCTGGCCGACAATATGCTTGTCGAGTTCGTGGACGATTTCCTGCGGGGTCATCTGGGAGGACATAACAATCTTTCCTACAGTGTTTCGATCACGTGGTTCTGGTTGGTGTAGATGCAGATGTCGCCGGCAATGGCCAGCGCCTTCTTCACCACCTCGGCCGGCGGCAGCTCGGTGTTCTCGTACAGGGCGCGCGCGGCAGCCTGGGCATAGGCGCCCCCGGAGCCGATTGCGGCGATGCCCTGTTCCGGTTCGAGCACGTCGCCGTTGCCGGTAATGACCAGCGTGCGTTCCTTGTCGGCCACGATCAGCATGGCTTCCAGCCGGCGCAACGCGCGATCCGAGCGCCAGTCCTTGGCCAGTTCGATGGCGGAGACGAGCAGGTTGCCCTGGTATTTCTGCAGCTTGGCCTCGAAGCGCTCGATCAGCGTGAATGCGTCAGCGGTACCGCCGGCGAATCCGGCCAGGACCGAGTCGTTGTGCAGCCTGCGAACCTTGCGCGCGGTGGCCTTGATAACGATGTTGCCGAGGGTGACCTGGCCGTCGCCGCCCAGGGCGACAAGATCGCCGCGGCGCACCGAAACGATGGTGGTGCCGTCGAACTGTTGCATGGAATGACCTTGATAAGAAAAAGGGGAATGGCGCGCGACACGGGGTCGGGCCGGGTTCCCCTGCATATGAAGCCGCCGGGCCGGATTGCAAGCGGGGGGGCGGGCGACAGCGGGGCCGTCCGTCATGCGGAAAACGAGTGAGAAAGCTTCTTATTTCTATTGAACATGAGATAAGTTCTCATTAAGATGATGTCCGCCATGAATCGCAAGACAGAAACTTCCACGCTCCTGATCGCCGTCGGCCTGCACGTCGTATTGCTGGCAGCCGTCGCCAAGCCGGTCGAACACACGACGCTGACCGCGCCGCGCATCGACTATGTCAGCCTCGCGCCGATCACCGAGGAAGCCCCCGCGCCTGCCGCCGCCGCGCCGGCTGCGCCCAGGAGCGAGCCGACGCCGGTCAAGCCGCAACCGGTCGTCAAGCGCGAGCCGCGCCCGGTGCCCAGGGTGGCGGACAAGTCGCCGGTAATCCCGGTGCCGACAGAAAAGGCCGCGCCGTCCACGGCGTCGGCGGCCAGTGATGCTTCCCCTGACAGGACGGCGTCGAGCGACTCGCACAGCGACAGTCGCAGCGGCGCCGAACGCAGTGAATCGACGGCGGAAGTCGCGCCGTCCTTCAATGCCGCCTATTTGTCCAACCCCCGGCCGTCCTACCCGCCGATCTCGCGGGAAATGGGCGAGCAGGGAACCGTCATGCTGCGCGTTGAAGTCAGTGCCGAGGGCGCGCCTGTCGCCGTCAAGCTGCACAAGTCCAGCGGTTTCGGCCGTCTTGACCGCGCGGCGCTGGATGCCGTGCAGCGCTGGCGCTTCGTGCCGGCCAAGCGCGGCAGCACTGCCGTTGCCGGCAGCGTGCTGGTTCCCATGAAGTTCAATTTGACCTAAGGATGTCGTAAACGATGGATCTGAGTCTGGTTTTTCACCAGGGTGACGCGATTCTGATCGCAGTCTTTCTGCTCTTGCTCGCCATGTCTGTCAGCAGCTGGTGGCTGATCCTGATGCGCAGCGTGCGCTACATCACGATCCGCCGGGCGAACCGGGCGCTGGACCAGGCATTCTGGGCCACGCCGGACTGGGTGCGCGCCAGCGAGATGGTGCACAACGCCGAGGCGCCGATTGCGCGCATCGCCCAGGCCGGGCTGGACGCGCTGGCGCATTACCGCCAGCACGCAACGCGCACGCTGGGCCAGGCCTGCGGTATCGACGATTACCTGACCCGTGTCATCCGCCAGACCTTGTCGCGTGAAAACGCCAAGCTGGAAAACGGCATGACCTGGCTGGCGACCGTTGGCGCCGTTGCACCGTTCGTCGGTCTGTTCGGCACGGTGTGGGGCATCTACAACGCGCTGATCGGCATTGCCCACGAGGGACAGGCATCAATTGGCGCCGTGTCCGGTCCGATCGGGGAAGCCCTGGTGGCCACTGCCGCCGGTCTGGCGGTCGCCATCCCGGCCGTGGTTGCCTACAACGCGCTGCTGCGTGCCAATCGCGTGCTCAGCGCCGACATGGACGGTTTTGCGCATGACCTGCATGCGCAGTTGTTGACGCAAACGGGAGAAACCGATGGCGTTCGGTAGTTTCCATTCGCAAGGTGCGGCCCCGATGGCGGACATCAACACCACGCCGCTGGTCGACGTGATGCTGGTGCTGCTGGTGGTGTTCATCGTCACCGCGCCGCTGCTGACCAATGCGGTACCGATCCAGCTGCCGCGCGAGGCCGCCGTCCAGCACCAGGACAAGCCGGAAGCCATCCGGCTGGCCGTCGATGCCGAGGGCAAGATGTTCTGGGACGACAAACCGGTCGACGCAGCATCGCTGGAAAAGCGCTTTGCCGATGCGGTGCGCGTGAAGCCGGAGATTGAAGTTCACGTGCGTGCCGACAAGGCTGCGCGTTATGAACAGGTCGCCGAAGTGATGGCTTCCGCCCAGCGCGGTGGCGTTGCCAGGATCGGTTTCGTGACCGAGGCGCCGGCAACCACGCGGTAGACCGGCCTGTTGTCCACATCGAAAAGCCCGCCTGCTGGTGGGCTTTTTGTCGTTCTGTGTCGGGGCGCTACCGTAACGGAGGGTGCAGAGACTTGCGTTCCGTAATCAAATTTCAGAGAAAACGCTGTTTTATAATCGTTTTTTATGGGCAATAATCAAATTTATGGAACTCATCGGTTATCAATGGCTGGCAAATGCACTCGGCGTGTCTCCCGTGCATGCCTTTGCCGTGCAGAGCGGCATAGGACGAAGCCGGTCTACCACGACCGATGGCGATCACCGGGTTGAGACCTACACGGAAAGCTACCGCCCTGGTGATACCTTCAGTGAGCATCTGAACTTTGCGTTCCGCTATCAGGGCGTGCATCTGGAGTTCCTGGCGCGCTTGTATCGCTTGCCACAAGCCAGGGAAGCGCTTGAACAGTGGATTGCCAGAGAGCCAACAGGGGCCTATGCCCGTCGCGCATGCTTCTTTTATGAGTGGCTGATGCCGACCAGACTGGATGTTCCGGATGTTGGCAGGGGCAACTACACGGACGCGCTGGATCCGGAAGAGTATGTAGTGGGTGCGCGGGTCAGAAACCAGCGCTGGCGCGTGAATGACAATCTGCCGGGAAACCGGGACTTCTGCCCGATTATCCGGCGTGCAGACCGTGTGAAAGAGTCGGAACAGTATGACATCCAGGCCAGACTGACCGAGCTGGAGTCAACTTTCGGTATTGACTTGATCATGCGCAGCACTGTCTGGCTGACCGTGAAGGAAAGCAGGGCCAGCTTTCTGATCGAACATGAACAGGACAAGGAAGACCGGATCCGTCGCTTCGCTGCGGTGATGGAGAATGAATGCGGCAAACATGACAACCCCTTTGCACCGGAAACACTGGCTACTCTGCAGAATGGCATCCTTGGGGACTCGGCTCTGCGCTATGGATTGCGCCAGTCTCCGGTCTACGTGGGACATGCCGAACGTTATCAGCCCGTAGTGGACTACATCGCACCGCACTGGAGCGATACGGGGTCGCTGCTTTCGGGCCTGTCCTGCTTTCTGGACAGGACAAGGGGAAGTGCTTCCATTGTGCGGGCGGCAACGGCCTCGTTCGGTTTTGTCTATATCCACCCGATGGTTGATGGAAACGGCCGTATTTCCCGCTTCCTGATCAACGACATACTGCGGCGGGACGGGGTATTGCCGACGCCGGTCATCCTCCCGGTATCGGCGACAATCACAAACAGCACTCATGCGCGGGCAGCGTATGAACAGGTGCTTGAGCGCTTCTCCCGCCCCTTGATGCTGCACTACGCGGATCAATATCATTTTGGCAATGACGTTATTGGCGATGATGGAATCGAGTACAACTTCCATTTCAGCGGCTACGACGACGCCTTGCCAGCCTGGCGCTATCCAGACCTGACTGCGCACGTGATCTACCTTGCGGAGGTGATTGACACGACGCTGACACATGAAATGCGGGCCGAGGCAAGGTTCCTTCAGGCCAATGACAATGCCAGGAAGGGGGTCAAGCAGTTTCTCGAAGCCCCGGACCACGAGCTCGACAGAATCATCCGGAGTATCCGGCAGAACGGAAACTGCATTTCAAACCAGTTGCGCAAGCGCTACCCGCTCCTGACGGAGAAACCCGGACTGGGGGAAAGAATCGTACACGCCGTAGTCGCTGCCTTTGATGACTGATCAGGGGGCACGCATTTTCTCTCCTGTGGACAAGTCAGGTAAGCGGGCGCCCGTATCCGGTTGTGGATAACTTTTTCCATTGACCAGAAAGCCTGCCATTGCTGGTCAGGGCGCCTCCGGTCGACTGCCGTTTCTCTTGCCCTGTGGATAAAAAATCAGTATTTCCCGCGTGCAGACGGTCATGCTCACGCCAATGCCTGCCGGGCGGGCAGCAAGGTCAAAGAAGCCGTTGCTGCCTACCCCGAACGGCAGTCAATACACGTCGCGACAATAGCGGCCTTCCGCCATCATCTCGTCGAGTGCCTGTTCGCCGACCAGATCGCGCAGCGCGGCGTCGACGGCCGGCGCCATGCCCTTCAGGCTGCCGCATACATAGACGGCGGCGCCGGCATCCAGCCATTCCCGCAGGGTATCCGCCGTCGTGCGCAGTACATCCTGCACGTAGCGGCCGGGTGACGGATCGCGCGAAAACACCGCATCCAGCCGTTCCAGCAGGCCCTGTTCGCGCCAGTGTTCGAGCTCGTCTCTATAGTAGAAATCGCGGTCGGCGTTGCGCTCGCCAAAGATCAGCCAGTTGCGGCCCTGACCCTGGCGCGCGCGGGCGCGCAGGTGGCCGAGCAGGCTGGCCAGTCCGGTGCCGTTGCCGATCAGGATCAGCGGCCGTTCGGTCGGCGGCAGGTGGAAGCCGGCATTGCGGCGTACGCGCACGCTGACCTTGCCGCCCAGCGGCGCATGCCGGGTCAGCCAGCCGGAACCGGTACCGGCGCCGGTTGCCGTCTGCACCTGGCGCACCAGCAGATGAACATGGCCGTCTTCCGGCAGCGAGGTGATCGAGTACTCGCGCGGCCGCAGTGGCGTCAGACCCGACAGCCAGCCGGCCAGCGGCCGGTCCTTCACGCTGGCCGGATCCGGCAGCACCACATCGGCCAGATACTCGCCCAGCGGGCGCGACTCGCCCTCCACGGCCACGGTCAGGCCGGCATCGAGACCGGCAGCGGCCAGCCAGGCATCGACCACCTCTTGCGCATGGCGTGGTGTGACTTCGACCAGATCCCCCGACGTCCAGTGCGGGCGCTGGTCGGCTGGCGGCGCGAGTTCCAGATGGTAGGTGGCACCCCCCAGGCTGCCGGGGTTCAGGTGCTGGCGGCTCACGATGCGCCAGTCGGCCGCGGCCGGTTCGGCTTCGGCAACCGGTCCGGCGCCGTAATGGCTGGCCAGGGCGGCCTGCCACTGTGCCAGCGCGGCCGGATCACCGGCATCGACTTCGATCGGGGCAAAGCGGGCGCTGGCGCCGGAGCGGATCAGCCAGTCTTGCAACTGGCGCCCGAACGCGCAGAAATCATCGTACTGGCGGTCACCAAGCGCGAGCAGGGCGAAACGGACGCCGTCGAGCGTGGCCGGCAAAGCCATCCGCTTCCGGAATGCCCGCGCGCTGTCGGGCGCCTCGCCATCGCCAAAGGTACTGACGATAAACAGCACATCGTGATAACGGCCGATGGCGTCGGGCGGCAGGCGGCCCAGCGCCTCGACGCACACGGTACGGCCGGCTGCCTGCAGGCTGGCGGCGGTCTGCCAGGCCAGTTCGGTCGCCTGACCGCTCTGGCTGGCATGGCAGACCAGTATCGCGTCGCCAGTCGTCGCTGCCGGTGTACCGGCCAGACGCGCGGCTGCCGCGACCTGTTTTTTCTTGCGCCGGCGATCGAGGTACAGCATCCAGCCGGTGATCGCGAACAGCGGCATGGCCAGGCTGGACAGCATCAGGATCAGGCGACCTGGCAGGCCGAAGTAGGCGCCGGTATGCAGAGGCAGCACGCTGGCGACCAGTTGTGCGCCGGCCGGCTTGTCGGCGTAGTTTTCCCGCGACAGCAGGGCGCCGCTGGCCGGGTCGAATTTCAGCACATCAAAGGCGCGTTCATGCGCCGCGCCGGCGCGCTGGTAACTGACCTGCAGCGGCTGGCCCGGCTTGCTCGGCAGGCGCAGGATCATCGACTGGTAACTGCCGACCTCGGCGGCAATGGCCGGCCAGCGGGCCTGCAGGTCGAAGCGGGGCGATGCGCGCCTGTCGCCGCGTTCGCCGCGCGGCGGGCCGTCGCCGGCACGATCGCGGGAGACGCCGGCCAGCGAGTTGACCGCATCGCGGTACCAGTCATACGACCAGAACAGCCCGGTCAGCGCCGACAGCAGATAGCAGACCAGTACCCAGGTACCGGCGGTGGCATGCAGATTCCACAGGAAGGCACGGCCTTTCAGGGCCGGTTTGAAGGCCAGCCAGTTGCGCCATTGCCGCATCAGCCGTGGCCAGCGCAGATACAGCCCGCTCAGGCACAGGAACAGCAGCGCCAGGGTCGAGGCGCCGACAATGGATTTGCCGGTCGGACCGGCCAGCAGGAAGCGGTGCAGTTCGCGAATCAGCTTCATCGCATCGGCGCCGGTCGGCGTCGCCATCCGTTCGCCGCTGTAGGGGTTCAGATACAGGGTTTCGCCACGCTTGCCACCGGGGCCGGCAAACGCGATTCGCGCCGGCCGGTCGGCATCGGCCGGCAGCATGATGAACGCAATGCGCTTGCCGGGCCCGGCCACGCGCGCGGCCAGCGCATCGGGGGCGAGCCGGACGGCAGCAGGCGGCGGCACGATATTGCCGCGATTGAGCAGCGAGACGATTTCGTCCTCGAATGACAGCAGGGCGCCGGTCAGACCGACGACTGCCAGCACCAGCCCGGCAGTGATGCCGAACAGCCAGTGCAGCTGGAACCAGACTTTTTTCAACAAGGGAGTCTCCGCGGGACCGTCAGATCTCGGCCCATTGGCGCAGCAGATTGTGATAGTGACTGGTCAGCGACAGCACTTCGGTACTGTCGCCAACCTGTTCGCGCAGGCGCTGGATGGTCAGGTCCAGATCGAACATCATGGTGCGGCGCCAGTCGTCGCGGATCATGCTTTGCGTCCACAGGAACGCACAGACCCGGCTGCCGCGCGTGACCGGTTCAACCCGGTGCAGGCTGGTGGACGGATAGACGATGGCATCACCGGCCGGCAGCCTGGCCTGGTGCTCGCCATAGGCGTCCTCGACCACCAGTTCGCCGCCCTCGTACTCGTCCGGGTCGGACAGGAACAGCGTGGTCGATACGTCGGTGCGCAGCGCCGGGCCCTGGCCGCGCACGCGGCGGATGGCGTTGTCGACGTGATTGCCGTACTGGCCGCCGCCCTGGTACAGATTGAAGTACGGCGGCAGGATGCGGTGCGGCAGCGCGGCCGAGAAAAACAGCGGATGGCGGGTCAGCGCGTCGGTCACGACTTCGCGCAGCCCCTCGATGACCGGCGAGTTCTCCGGCAGTTGCAGATTGCGTTTGCTCTGCGATGCCTGAATGCCGGCGGTTGCCTGGCCGTCGACCCATTCGGCACTGGCCAGGATGCGGCGGCATTCGGCCACCTGTTCGCGGCTCAGCACTTCCGGTACGTGCAGCATCATGATGCGGATCTCCTGAATGGCAAAAACCGCCCGGTGCGGAAGGCACCGGACGGGGAGGGGGACTGCAGACTCAGAACTTGACGTTGGCGCTCAGCACCGCCTGACGTCCCGGTGCCACCGACACCATGTGGGTTACGTAGGCCTTGTCGTAGTAGGTCTTGTCGAACAGATTGGTCACGTTCAGGCGGACGCTGACATTCCTGGTGATGTCGTAGCTGGCCATGGCATCAAAGCGCCAGTACGACGGCACCCACTTGGTATTGGCCGGATCGCCGTAGACCCTGGACATGTAGTACGCGCCACCGCCGACAGTCAGTTGCGGCAGGAACTTGTAAGTTGTCCACAGGCTGAAGCTGTTCTTCGGCGTATTCGGGAACTGGTTGCCCTTGTTGGCCGCGTTGTTGTTGTAGCTCCAGCTGGTGCCGTTGCGGGTGCTCCAGTACGAGCCGCCGGTTTCCTTCAGTTCGCTGTCCAGATAGGTGTAGCCGCCGAACACCTGCCATTTCGGCGTCAGCACGCCGGCGATGCCGAGCTCGAAGCCGTTGATCTCCTGCTTGCCGACCGTGGCCATGGTGTTCGCATCGACGTTGACCTTGGCATTGGTCTTGGTGATGTTGAAGATCGCACCGCTCAGCGACAGCCTGTTGTCGAGCAGGTTCCACTTGGTGCCAAGCTCGATGCTGCGGGTCTTTTCCGGTTCCAGGTCCTTGTTGGTGGCCGAGATCGAGTCGGCGCCGTCACCGGCGGCAATACCCGGCGGGTTGGCGGCGGTCGAATAGTTCAGGTAGATGCTGCCGTTTTCGAGCGGCTTGAACACGATGCCGGCCTGGTAGCTCCAGAAGGTGCTGTCGCTGCTGAGATTGCTGGCCGCATTCGGTGCCGTGCCGTTGGTGGTGTACGCACGCTGCTCGGTATCGAAGCGGTCATAGCGCAGGCCAAGGTTCAGCAGCCATTGCGGATTCAGCGTCAGCGTGTCGAACGCATACAGGCCCTGGGTGTTGGTCGTGGTTTTGGTGCCGGCGGTCGCGCGGACCACCGAGCCGGTCCACGGGTCGTGCGGGTTCGGGTTCTGGATATTGGCGTTCGAGGTGCCGGTGACGGTGTAGCCGCGATTGTCGACTTCGGTACGGCTGATTTCAAAACCGGTAGCGATGGTGTGCTTGATGGCGCCGGTCAGGAAATGGCCGGTCAGCTCGGTCGCGTTGATGATGACTTCGCTGCTCGAATGGCGGTTTTTCGAGCTGCGCGGCATGGCCGGGCTGCCATTGACGATATTCGCGCTGGAGTCGCCCGGATTGGTGACCACATAGTCGTTCAGCGAGCGGGTGTAGCGCGTCGCATTGCGCAGGGTGAACTGGTCGTTCAGGTCATGCTCGATCCTGACCGTGCCGCTGTCGACCCGGGTCTTGCGGAAATCGCGATCGACCAGGCCATAGAAATTGTTGCGGTCCACACCGAGCGGACCGCCATCGCCGTTCTGCGACGCAGCCGGGTTCGCGGTCGGCTTGCCGGTCGGTGCCGTGGGGCTGGTTACGGTGAGGTACGGCGAGATCGGATTGTTGTACGGAATGCCGTAGTCGGGCATGTCGTCGGTCTGGAAGTGGTAATAGTCCAGATTCACCCGGGTCGGCGTGCCCAGGCCCAGGGCCAGCGACGGCGCCACGCCCCAGTGATTGAGATCGACCTCGTCGCGGCCCGGTACATCGCTCCTGAAGCCAAGCAGGTTCAGGCGCAGGGCCGACGTCTCGCCGAGCTGGCGATTCAGGTCGACGGTGGCGCGCATGTACTTGTCGGTGCCGAAGCCGACATCGACCTCGCCGAAATCACCGAGGCGGGCCTGCTTGGTGGTCAGGTTGATGCTGCCGCCGACCGCGCCGCCGCCGCTGAAGGCCGAGTCAGGCCCCTTGATCACGTCGACCTGCTCGACGTTGAACATGTCACGCGATTGCGAACCCGGGTCGCGCAGACCGTCGATAAACAGATTGCCTTGCGAATCGAAGCCACGGATGAACGGACGGTCGCCGGCCGGGTTGCCGCCTTCCCCCATGCCGAAGGTGATGCCCGGCGTGCTGCGCAGTGCATCCTGCAGGCTGGTGGCATTGGTTTCGCGGAGCACTTCCCGGGTGATCACGGTTACCGACTTCGGCGTGTCGACCAGTGGTGCGGTGTATTTGGTCGAGGCGGCGCGCTCGGCCGTATAGCTGTCCGGATTGATGGCCGGCGCTGACACGTCGACGGCCTGCAGTTGTTTCGGTTCGTCCGCCAGTGCGGTCGCCGGCAGGGTGATGGCCAGTGCCGTCAGCGCGACGGTGCGGTTCAGGCGCGGCGGGTGACAAGGCGCGTGCTTGCGGCTTTTGATATACGACATCCAGGAGCTCCATGCGGGGAATAGCGGCGTAAGCGCTGTCCGCCGGCCCGGATCGTCGTGCTCATGTCATGAAAACGCGGTCTGGACCGGGGGCGGGGCTTCGCCGCTTTAGTTGTTGTAAGAATCTTCTGGCTGGCTTCCTGGGCGCCGCAAAGGCGGGCGGTGGTGGCTTGCTTGAGGGCTTCGTTACAAGATCGGCTTCAGAATGTGGAATGATAATGCTTCCTATTTTCAAGGGTCAATCCAAGTGTTATTGACCTTGCTCAGAATTAACCGTCATGAAACGAGAATTTTCTGTATCAGAAACGGTAAAAGACTGTATTTCAGCGCTTTTCCGGCTCGCTGGTCCTGCCTGGCAGCGGTGTGAACAAAATGCGACGGTCGATATCCTGCAGCCGTGCGCAGCCGCACAGCGCCATGGTCACTTCGAGTTCCTCGCGCAGCAGCTTGATCACATGGGCGGCGCCGAGCGCCCCGGCCGTGGCCAGTCCATGCAGATAAGGACGGCCGATCAGCACCGCGCGGGCGCCGAGCGCCAGCGCCTTGACGATGTCGCTGCCACGGCGGATACCGCCATCGAGCAGCAGCGGCAGCGAGGGACCGACCGCGTCGGCAATGACCGGCAGCGCGTCGATGCTGGCAGGCAGGGTATCCAGCGTTCGCCCGCCATGATTGGACACGATCACGCCATCAATGCCGAGGCGCGCCGCCTGCTGCGCGTCCCGTGCCGAGCAGATGCCTTTCAGGATCAGCGGCAGGCGGGTCAGCCCGCGCAGGGCTTCGATATCGCGCCAGGTCGGGGCATGAGCCATCAGGCCGTCAAACACCATGCTCTGACCGGGCGCCAGCTGCGGCGTGCCCGGCATGGACATGCCGCGCAGGTTGACCGGTTCCACCCCCGGCGGCAGCTGAAAGCCGGCGCGCTGCTCACGATTGCGCAGGCCCCAGACCGGGGCGTCGACCGTGACCACCAGCGCGCGGCAGCCGGCGGCCTCGGCCCGTTCGACCAGAGTGCGGGTAAAGCCGCGATCCGGCTGCACATAGAGCTGGAACCACAGCGGCGCCCGGCCGGCCCGGGCAATGTCTTCCAGCCGGGTGCTGGCCAGCGTGCTGACCAGCATCGCCGCCTCCATCGCCTCGGCCGCCTGCGCCGTTGCCAGTTCGCCATCGGGGTGGAACAGGCGCTGATGGGCGACCGGCGCCAGAAACACCGGGTGCGCGTAGTCGTGACCGAACAGGGTCAGCCGGGTGTGTCCGCCGCTGACATCGGCCAGCACGCTGCCCTGCAGGCGGATGGCATCGAAGGCTGCGCGGTTCCAGCGCAGCGTATGCTCGTCGGCGGCACCGCCGGCCAGATAGGCCCAGGCATTGTCATCCAGGCAGCGGCGGGCGAACGGTTCGTAGTCGGCGACGGCGGCGATGTCACGCGGGATGGAGCCAGGGCGAGGGGCGGGAGGCATGGGGCAGGATACTGAACTGATAATGGTTCGCATTCTAACCGTGTGCCGCCCGGTGCGGGAGAGCCGTGCGCGCCGACGGCTGCTTTCTTATATGTGCCGGCAAACGGCCGGGCCTGAGCGGTAACGGTATAATTCGTTCATCTTCGCTTTCCGTCAGGCCGGCCGACACGCCGTATCGTCATGAAATCCTTTCTGTTCATCCTCAATGCCAGCCCCTACGGTCATGAAGCCGCCCTGTCTGCCCTGCGCCTTGCCGCCGCGCTGACTGATCCGGAGGCGGAGCCGGTTTCCCTGCGTCTGTTCCTGATGTCGGATGCCGTGGTGGCGGCGCTGGCCGGGCAGGACACCGGCGGTTCGACCCAGAACCTCGGCGACATGCTGGCGGAACTGGCGCGCGGCGGCGCCGAGATCCGGCTGTGCCGGACCTGCCTGGCCGCCCGCGGCCTGCTCGATGCCGGCTTCGTTCCTGGCGCGGCCATCGGCACGCTGGCCGACGTGGCGGGCTGGATGCGCACGGCCGACCAGATCCTGACGTTCTGAGGGTGCCCATGCGAACCATCAAAGCTTCTTCCACCCTGCCTGGCGATCCCTTCCTGCCGAACCGGTTCATCTTCGGTGATGCCGTTGACGCGGAAGGTCTCGAAGAACATGAATACCTGGTCCATACCGAAGAGCCGACCTTTGTCTGCCGCATCGTGGTCCAGGATCTCGAATTCAAGGGCTCGGACGCCGAAGGTTTCTGCTCGGCCATGCTGTATGACGAGGCGGAAAACGTCAGCTATTACGCCTGTAATGACGGCGTGACGCTGACCGACTTCAATTTCTACGGCAATGGCGAGCCGACCGCCGGGGTGCTGCAGAAGATCTGTGACGACGCCATTGCCTGCTACTGGGCCATCGACGAGGCCTACAAGAAGCGCGAGGCCGAGCCGATCCGCCGGCTGCGGGTCATGAAGCGCGAGACCGACGAGAGCGCCAGTGTCGCCGAACGCGCCGCCAGTCTGGCCGCCGCCGCGCGCGGTGCCGACAGCGACCCGGCCGCCGGCATCCAGCTGGCAGTGCAGACCCAGGCCGCACTGAACAGCAACGACCCGCGCATCTTCACCGAGGCGCAACTGGCGCTGGTCGAGGAGCCGCAGGCGCGCAATACGCTGCTGTCGCGCGCGCGCGAACTGATTGCCTTCCCCGACGTGGCGCGGCCGGACGGCAGCTTCAAGCCCTACGAGCTGTGGGCGGTGCCGCTGATGTACACCGTCGAGCATGCCGGCGAGGGCTGGTATTTCCCCGGCCTGGACGGACTGGAGGCGGTGCTGCGCGAGCACTACCACCTGGCGCCGAAGGTGCAGCTGCACGTCTCGCCGGCGCTGTTCACCCACGGGATGCTGCGCGACTCGGCCTGCCAGACACTGATCCACGTTGCCGACGCGCTCGATGCCGGTGAAGTGTTCGTGCCGGAAGAGGTTGATGCCATGCGTCGCCGCTACGAAGAGGAACGGCAGAATTACCTGCCACGGCTGACGCTGAACTGGATCGTGTTTGCGGTCGAGCGCGGCACGCTGCAGGGAGAGCATGCCGATCCGCAACTGCTGCTCGATGCGATGATGCCGGTGATCGAGCAGTCGATGAACGCCGAGATCGACTACGGCGAAGCGACCATCTTCCAGCCCGAGCCGCTGTGGCAGAGTTTTGCCACCGGTACCCAGGAATACAATGTGAAGCGGCTGATGTTCTGCCTGTCCTACCTGGAAAAGAGCATCGGCCTGAACGCCGTGCGTGCCGAGGTCGAGTACCGGCCGCAGGCCAGTGCCTGGTGGTTGTCGCTGCTGCACACCCGGGACGGGGAAAGCCTGACCAGTTTTGCCTGGCTGATCAGTCCGGATCTGGCACCGGATCGCGACGCGGCACTGGTACAGTTGTCCGAGCTGCTGCAGCAGTTCGAAATCAGCATGGTCCCGCCGCGCGACCTGCTGCACTAGCGTACCGGAGGCGGCGGATAGTCCTTGCCGCCGCCGATGACCCCGGCGTAAAGTGAACTCACTGCGTTGCTGATGAAATGCACGCGGGCGGCCTGTGCCGTTCGCGCTGTCGGCAACCCGGCCGGCCAGCCGTGGCCGGTCACACCTGATGAGTGCCGACCCGATGCGTTTTGCCCCGCTGGCCGCCTACACGTTCAACAACCCGCTGGCCGATTTCGATGCCGGGGTGAGACGCGTGTCGCCGCACAATGCCGGCGTCTGCCGCGCCCGCATCGCACTCGGCGTATTTGTCCAGCCATTCGACACCCACGGCGACTGCCTGTCCCCGGCGGCCTGACCGCCATCGCCGGCCCGTCCGGCTACCCCCCATCCGATATTGAAGTCCCGCATGGACCGCGGCCGCAAGCCGCCGTCCGCTGGCGCGTGCGCCGGTGCGGGCAGCCAACGCGGTTGCCGACCCCTGCGTCGACCCGGTGCGCCCCTGCGCGTCCCGGTCGCGCGTCGGCGGCCCGGAGTGTTGATCATGAATCAGGAATCCCTGAGCGGCTGGCTTGATCGCCAGCGCGTGACCGAAGTGGAATGCATCGTGCCGGACATGACCGGCATCGCACGCGGCAAAATCGTGCCGCGCGACAAATACGACGACGTCGAAGGGTTGCGGCTGCCGGAGGTCGTGCTGCTGCAGACCGTGACCGGCAACTACCCGGACGATGATGAGGACTATGTGGCCCCGGTCGATCCGGACATGGTGCTGATGCCGGACCCGTCCACCGCGCGGCTGGTGCCGTGGGCGCTGGAGCCGACCGCGGTGCTGATCCATGACTGCTACAAGTTCGACGGTACGCCGGTCGACCTGTCGCCGCGCAACGTGCTGCGCCGGGTGCTGTCGCTGTATCGCGCCCGGGGCTGGGAGCCAGTGGTGGCGCCGGAAATGGAGTTCTACCTGGTCACGACCAATCCCGACCCGGACCTGCCGCTGGAGCCGCCGGTCGGCCGCACCGGGCGCTCGGAAACCGGGCGCCAGGCGTACAGCGTCGATGCGGTCAACGAGTTCGATCCGGTGTTCGAGGATATCTATGCCTACTGTGAAACCCAGGAACTGAAGATCGAGACCCTGATCCACGAGGTCGGCGTGGCGCAGATGGAGATCAACTTCAGCCATGGCGACCCGCTGGCGCTGGCCGACCAGGTGTTCCTGTTCAAGCGCATCGTGCGCGAGGTTGCCATCCGCCACTCGATGTACGCGACCTTCATGGCCAAGCCGATGGAGGGCGAGCCGGGCAGCGCCATGCACCTGCACCAGAGCGTGGTCGGCGTCGATGGTGGCGGCAATCTGTTTTCGCGTCCGGATGGGGAGCCATCCGCGCTGTTCCTGCATTTCCTCGGCGGTCAGCAGCACTACCTGCCGAAATCGATGCCGTTCTTCGCCCCGTATGTGAACTCGTACCGCCGGCTGACCCGTTTCAGTGCGGCGCCGATCAATGTGCGCTGGGGTTATGACAACCGGACCTGCGGGCTGCGGGTGCCGCATTCCGGCCCGGCGGCCCGGCGGGTGGAGAACCGGCTGCCCGGCGTCGACTGCAATCCGTATATCGCGATTGCCGCCTCGCTGGCCGCCGGCTACCTCGGCATGATCGAGGAACGCACGCCGACGCCGCCACTGGCGACCAGCGCCTATGGCATGCCGTACGAACTGCCACGGCATCTGGACGATGCCATCGAGTGGCTGCGCGGCTGCGCCCCGCTGGCCGAAGTGCTGGGCGAGCGCTTCGTGCGTGCCTATTGTTCAGTCAAGGAAGCCGAATATGAAGAGTATGCGCGCGTGATCAGTCCCTGGGAGCGCCGCCATCTGCTGCTGCATGTGTAGCCGGTTTTCCCCGCGGTCCTGAGCACTGCCATGGCGGGCAAGGGTTTTGCTTGTTTGCCGGGCAGGATGCCGAGTGCCCGCAGTCGGTGATGTTTCGGTATTGGCAGCACCCGCGTCATGCCCTCCGCATGGTGCGGTCCGTTCATAACGAGGAGAAGCCCGCATCATGCTGAAGAAAACACTTTTGCTGACCTTGCTCGCCGTATCGCCGTTCGTGTCCGCCGCCGAGGAGAAAGTCCTCAATATCTACAACTGGTCGGACTATATCGCCGACGACACCGTGGCCCGGTTCGAGAAGGAAACCGGCATCAAGGTGCGCTACGACGTCTACGACAGCAACGAGATCCTGCAGGCCAAGCTGCTGTCGGGCAAATCCGGCTACGACATCGTGGTGCCGACCAATGCCTTCCTGGCCCGGCAGATCCAGTCCGGCATCTATCAGAAGCTCGACAAGGCGAAGCTGTCCAACTACAAGAACCTCGACCCGCAGGTACTGAAGACCACTACCAAGTTCGATCCCGGCAATGCCTATGCGATTCCTTACCTGTGGGGGATGAACACGGTCGGCATCAATGTGAAGAAGGTCAACCAGGCGCTGGGCGGCAAACTGCCGGAGCGCCAGTTCGATCTGCTGTTCAAGCCCGAATATGTATCGAAGCTGAAATCGTGCGGGGTGTCGGTGCTCGACTCGCCGTCAGAAGTCTTTCCGACTGCGCTGCACTACCTGGGCAAAAACCCGAACTCGACCGATCCCGCCGACCTGAAGGCCGCCGCCGACCTGCTGAAATCCATCCGCCCGCATATCACCCGCTTCTCGTCGTCCGGCTATATCAATGAACTGGCCAATGGCGAGCTGTGCCTGGTGTTCGGCTATGGCGGCGACCTGAACATTGCCAGGCGGCGTGCGATCGAAACCAAAAACGGTGTCGACATCAAGCCGCTGGTGCCGAAGGAAGGCGTGGAACTGTGGTTCGACAGCATGGTGATTCCGAAAGACGCCAGACACCCCGACAACGCGCACAAGTTCCTGAACTTCATCATGCGGCCGGAGATCATCGCGGCGATCTCGACCAAGGTCACCTACGCCAACGGCAACCAGGCGGCCAGGCCGCTGCTGGACAAGAGCCTGACCAGTGACCCGTCGATCTACCCGTCGGCGGCGACCGTCAACGCCGGCTATGTGCAGATGCCGCTCGATCCGAAATCCCAGCGCCTGATTACCCGCTACTGGCAGGAAATCAAGACCCGCAAGTAAGGGCAACCGTCCTGTGGTGCCGGCAAGCGGTCGCATGCACTACTGCTTGCCGGCTCAGGCAATCGGCATAAGCTTTTCCCGTTCCGCTTTTGCTATGCTGCGCTGCATTGCAAACTGCGCAGGCAACACGGGATGATGACGTTCGACGTATTGATCGTGGGCAGCGGACTGGCGGGCATGACGCTGGCGCTGCATCTGGCCGAGAAGAAAAAGGTCGGGCTGATCACCAAGAAGGAACTGCTCGAGGCCAGTTCGAGTTATGCACAGGGCGGCATCGCCGCCGTGCTCGATGCCGGCGACTCGGTCGAGGCGCATATCCAGGACACGCTGGTGGCCGGCGGCGGGCTGTGCAACGAACCGGCGACACGCTTTATCGTCGAGAACTCGCGCCAGGCCATCGACTGGCTGATCTCGCTCGGCGTGCCGTTTTCTCCCGACGACGGCGAGGAAAACAGCTACCGCGGCTTTCACCTGACCCGCGAGGGCGGACACAGCCATCGCCGCATCATCCATGCCGCCGATGCGACCGGCAGCGCGGTCACCTCGACGCTGGGGCAGAAGATCCGCGCCCATCCGAACATCACCCTGCTGGAACAGCACATCTGCATCGACCTGATCACTGCGCAGAAGCTTGGGCTGGAAGGCAAGCGCTGTTTCGGCGCCTATGTGCTCGACATTGAACTCGACGAAGTCCACACCGTCACCGCACAGCACACCATCCTGGCCTCCGGCGGCGCCGGCAAGGTCTATCTGTATACGACCAATCCGGACACCGCGACCGGCGATGGCATCGCCATGGGCTGGCGCGCCGGCTGCCGGGTGGCGAACATGGAGTTCATCCAGTTCCACCCGACCTGCCTGTATCACCCGCATGCCAAGTCGTTCCTGATCTCCGAAGCCGTGCGCGGCGAAGGCGGCATCCTGCGCCTGCCGGACGGCACCCGCTTCATGCCCAACCATGATCCGCGGGCGGAACTCGCCCCGCGCGACATCGTGGCCCGGGCCATCGACTTCGAGATGAAGCGTCATGGCCTCGACTGCGTATACCTTGATATCTCGTACAAGCCGGAAAGCTTCGTGCGCGAACATTTCCCGAACATCCATGCCACCTGCCTGGCGCTGGGTATCGACATCTGCAAGGAACCGATCCCGGTGGTGCCGGCGGCGCACTACACCTGCGGCGGCCTCAAGACCGACCTGTGCGGGAAGACCGACGTCGACAACCTGTATGCAGTGGGTGAAGTCGCCTGCACCGGGCTGCACGGCGCCAACCGGCTGGCGTCGAACTCGCTGCTCGAATGCATGGTGATCGGGCGGGCGGCGGCGGAACACATCCTCAAGGCCGGCAAGCAGCAGACGCCGGCGGTCCCGGACTGGGACGACAGCCGGGTGACCGATGCCGACGAGGCCGTGGTCATCTCGCACAACTGGGACGAACTGCGCCGCTCGATGTGGGACTACGTCGGCATCGTGCGCACCAACAAGCGGCTGGAGCGGGCACTGCACCGCATCGAACTGCTGAAGACCGAAATCAACGAGTACTACAGCAACTTCCACGTCACCAATGACCTGATCGAACTGCGCAATCTGGTGCAGACCGCCGAATTGATCGTGCGTTCGGCCATGGCGCGGCATGAAAGCCGGGGCCTGCACTACAGTCGCGACTATCCGGATACGCTGGCTGATGCGGTCGACACGATCCTGGTGCCGGAGACGGCAAAGTAAATATCCTTTACGAACAGTAGTTTGACCTTTTTGTGACAGGAAAAGTGCGAAGAGGTGTTGACGGAAGGGAGGGGCGGACGTATAGTTCGCTTCCTCGCTGCACGACGCAGCGCCGAACGAAGCAGCAAGTTGCTGATTCAGTTCGGAAAAACGCTCTTTAACAAAACAGACAACCGATAAGTGTAGGCGCTTGCTGAAAAGCAAGGCTTACACAGTCAAGGAAGAACTTTCAGAAGTTCTTTTGAGAATTGCGTCAGCCAGTTTTGCAAAGATTGAACTGAAGAGTTTGATCCTGGCTCAGATTGAACGCTGGCGGCATGCTTTACACATGCAAGTC